>NZ_JBISCD010000032.1:0-2862 GCF_044386045.1 Thalassobellus sediminis
ATTTCTCCTCTATCGATTGGCATTACTTTATCATTTAGAGTTGCGACAATAAAATTTACAGAGTATTCTTCTTCCTCTTTTTTATTTAATCCGAAAAGTTTTTTAATGAAGTTCATATTTTGGTTTAGCTTGTTTACAACGTTTATGTATATGAAATGTTGCGTGTTTGTGTGCGAGGATTTTCCGAAGGAAAATCAGAAGCAAGCAAACAAAGCAACAAACTTTGGTTAAGCCTAAAACAGCAATTTTTTATATACTTTGTTGCCATTAGTTTTTATCTATTTATATTTTCAACTCTTTCAACTTTATTTTTTTTGTTTAAGAAAACAACAAATTCGTAGTGGTCTAGCATTGCATAATTATCTGGGTCAGGTGTTGCATAACAAATTGTGTTTTTAGTCCAACAATCAGTTGTGTATTCCGTTCCTAACAATTCAATTATCTCCTTTTTTGTTTTTCCATTGAGCTTATTATTCTTTTTTAAATCATTAACCATTTTATATCTTGAATCTACATTTTCAATCCAGTCTTTTGAATTAAACTTCTTTGATCTTAAAATGGGATTAATTATTCCGTAACAAATCCCAATCATTATGGTGGTCAATAAAATCGGCATTAAAAGTGTTGTTAGAATTGAATATAATTTCACGTTTTTAATTCGAAATTTTTTTGCTAAAAACTTTCTATATAAAAAGTAAGAAGGTATTAAGAAAAGAACTTGAAATCCGATAAATATAAAAATCAGTTTAATCATTTCGGTATTTTGGTCAAATTAATGGCAACGGTTACGTATAATATTAGTGGCGTGTTTAAGCACTAATTTAGTAAATAGAAACTTGCCAGCGGAAAATTCCGCAGGAATTTTCCAAGTAGGCTAGAACCAGCCATTAATTTTATACTTTGTTACCACCAGTTTTTATATTTTTAGAACCAAATTTGTCGGAATAAGAATGGAAAAAGTCCAATTACAATTCCGATTATAAAATTCCATTTTTCCGTTTTTAAATTCCATTCAGATTGATTTATTCGAATCAGATACATAGTCAGATTATAAATTCCGTAGCCAATTATTATTCTAATTGATAATTCCGCTAACAATTCCCAATTGAAAATGTAATCAACAACTCTTAATGAAAAAGAGAAAACTATATTCGCAATTATTCCAATCGTTATTGTTTTTATTAAAGTCAACCAATTTTTGGTATTTAAAAAAATCAGAATTCCAGAAAACGAAAGTAAAACTCCAAATATAAATTCAGCTATGATACTTGAATTAGAACGCATTATAACGAACAAAACTGACGTAAAATTATATTTAAAGAAATCAGTTAAACTGTGGTAGATTAATCCGATTCCAAATATTAGGAATATCAGCCCAAAAATCCAGTTAATATTGTTCTTTCGTAGTTCTGTTTTCAAATTGGTGGTAACGGTTACGTATAATATTAGTGGCGCGTTTAGGCACTAATTTAATAAATAGAAACTTGCCAGCGGAAAATTCCGAAGGAATTTTCCAAGTAGGCTAAAACTAGCCATTAATTTTATGCTTTGTTGCCAGTAGTTTTTATTCCACTTTATATTTTATTATCGCTTTATCTCCTTGAAAAAATGATTCATTCTCCTTTTTTACAAAATTCAAATTCGGTTCGTGAATTATTTCCAAGTTGTTATTGTCAATCCATTTGGCAGAAACTTTTTTACCTTCTCCATTAAAGTACATTATTCCTGCTCCACCACCAGAATTCCATTCCATTATTCCACTTGTATGGATATATTTTCCATTTGTAAATTCTTCGTTTACTCTAAATTCCTTTGTTCCGTCAGCAGTTGAAGTTCGGACAAGTTCATTTGTCGTAAATTCAAATTTCGGTCGAACTCTTCTTTTCGCTTTTGGTTTTTCAGTCGATATTAATTTCAGAAAGTTCTGTAATTCGGTTTTTCTTTCCTGAATTGTCTTTTCATCTGCACCAAGTTCTTTCCACAATTCCAAGTCAGTTCCGCTATCAATTATTTCTTTTACTTGCTTTAAAATTTCGGGTTCAAGAGACTTTGTTTCCCATTGAGCCAGAGCAAGTCCAAATAATGAGTTATTTCGGTCGTCTGAATCTGAAAAATAATCAGCAAATTCCGTTTTTATTTCGTCCGAAACCAAAACTTGATTTCCTCCATTATTATACTTATCGAAAAAGTTCGAATAAATGTCAAGTGTAGTGTCGTTTCCTTTTATTTCTGTGTTCCAAACTCCCATTTAGTTCTGTTTCTCAAATTACTGGCAACGGTTTGGTGTAAGGAAAGTACGGCTTTGTGCTCTACGATTTTCCGAAGGAAAATCGGAAGAAAACAAAAAAGTACTAATTCCCGTTTAAGAAATAAAGATAGTATTTTTTTTACACATTGTTAGCTTATGTAACGACACATTTGAGTAATTACGTTTTTTTTTGTTTCCGCAATTAATTCCGTTTGAGTAAAAAGTCAGAAACAGCATTTAAAATCCGTTTGAGTGATAAAATCGGTACGAGTATTTAATTGGTTTTCAAATTCCGCAAACTAGCTTAAAATCCGCAAGAGTAGTTTTCTGTATCATGCTAAAAGTCCGCGTAAAGATTTACTTTTAAAAATCCGAAATTGGTCAGTTTCTTTTCAGCGCAAGGTTTGTTGGAGTTATTTAAGCTAACGGTTGTGTATAAGAATAGTGCGTTTTTGTGTCCGAGGATTTTCCGCAGGAAAATCAGAGTGACTAAAAAAGCACTAACTTTTTGATTAAGAAATAAATTTAAGCATTATTTCTTATACTTTGTTGTAGTACGTTTTTTTATTCAACTATTATTTTCAATTCTTTGGTTTCAAAGGATTTGCCTTCAA
>NZ_JBISCD010000033.1:0-247 GCF_044386045.1 Thalassobellus sediminis
GCTTTAGATACAGCCTTTGCTAATTGGATTGCTGGTTTTAGTGTAACTGGTGGTTGTGATCCGCAAGCTACAGATATTAGTGCACTTACTGCTCCTGCTTTATGTGAGGGTGGTAATACGAGTGTAACTTATAATGTAACGAACTTATGTGAGTCTGGGCAAGATACAGCTACATTTACGGTAACTCCTGCTGATGCCTTAACAATTAGTGATGTTCAAGATCTTACTGTGAATGCTTGTGACTTTG
>NZ_JBISCD010000007.1:0-245 GCF_044386045.1 Thalassobellus sediminis
TAGTGTAACTGGTGGTTGTGATCCGCAAGCTACAGATATTAGTGCACTTACTGCTCCTGCTTTATGTGAGGGTGGTAATACGAGTGTAACTTATAATGTAACAGACTTATGTGAGTCTGGGCAAGATACAGCTACATTTACGGTAACTCCTGCTGATGCCTTAACAATTAGTGATGTTCAAGATCTTACTGTGAATGCTTGTGACTTTGATGATCAAGCGGCTTTAGATACAGCCTTTGCTAATT
>NZ_JBISCD010000027.1:0-562 GCF_044386045.1 Thalassobellus sediminis
AAGAAGAAGGGCAATCACCATCAATCATTTTATTTTCATTATAATTCACTTCTATAGTTCCACAACTTGTTGATGCAGTTAGGTTACTTGCACTAGGAACATTATCGCATTCTACAGTTAGATCTTCAGGTAAATTTTGTAGATCAAAAACAACAGGTGTTACTGGAGTTACCGTAAATGTAGCTGTATCTTGTCCAGACTCACATAAGTCTGTTACATTATAAGTTACACTCGTATTACCACCCTCACATAAAACAGGAGCAGTAAGTGCACTAATATCTGTAGCTTGCGGATCACAACCACCAGTTACACTAAACCCAGCAATCCAATTAGCAAAGGCTGTATCTAAAGCCGCTTGATCATCAAAGTCACAAGCATTCACAGTAAGATCTTGAACATCACTAATTGTTAACGCATCAGCAGGAGTTACCGTAAATGTAGCTGTATCTTGTCCAGACTCACATAAGTCTGTTACATTATAAGTTACACTCGTATTACCACCCTCACATAAAGCAGGAGCAGTAAGTGCACTAATATCTGTAGCTTGCGGATCACAACCACC
>NZ_JBISCD010000024.1:0-4606 GCF_044386045.1 Thalassobellus sediminis
TAAAAGCCTGTTTACAACAAAGTATAAAAATAATGCTTAAATTTATTCCTTAATCTAAAGGTTAGTGCATTTTTAGTCACTCTGATTTTCCTGCGGAAAATCCTCGGACACAAAACCGCACTATCCTTATACACAACCGTTGTGGTGCATTTACGAAAAACGATATGAAAATTAAATTAACAATCTTCTTTTTGGCATTTTGCTCGATTTTGTTTGCGCAAGAATTGAAAACGATTCAAGCTGTTCAAGGAAAAGATTCAGACTTTTTTGACTACGAAGATTATGAAACACCTGATAAACCAATTGGAGAACTAATCTTTTTGAAAGGATGCAGTTGGTATTGTGGTGGTTCTGTAAAGTCAATTAAAGCTTCGTCTGAATTGAAAGAGAATAAAGGAATAAATTACGCACCGAAAAATGCTCACGATTTTGACAAAAATACTGCTTGGATTGAAGGAAAATCTGATTTTGGAATCGGAGAATATATTGAGTATTGTTTCGACTTTAGCGAAATGAAAGGATATGAAGGAAATTTAGGAATTAATCGAATTTTATTGGCAAACGGCTACAAAAAAAACAAACAGATTTGGGAAAATAATTCACGAATAAAACAACTGAAAGTTTATTTAAACCAAAAACCATACGCAATTCTAAACCTTTTGGATTCATTCGAAATTCAAACAATTGACATTGGAGAAATAAAATTTCCAGCAAATAAAGAAACGAAACTAAAGTTTGAAATAACTCAAGTTTACAAAGGAAAAAAATATAACGACACTGCAATAAGTCTATTAATGTTTGACGGAATTGGAGTTCATTAAAGTAAAAACGATCGTACAATCAATGAACGAATTACAATTAACAGGTGGAGCAAAAATTGGAATGGCTAATGCGACATTTCCATTTGCGACTTTAAAAGTGAATAAAGACAGATTGGAATTAAACGCTTCGATTATTGGAAATTTGACTTTTCAAGCTTCAGACATTATTTCAATCGAACCTTACACAATGATTCCAATTCTCGGGCAAGGAATAAAAATCAATCACAAAGTTTCGACCTACAAAGAGCGTGTTATATTTTGGACTTTTAAAGACCCGAACTCGGTCGTTCGACAAATCCAAGAAACAGGATTTTTAAGTAATGAAAATCAATCAAATCAGAAAATAGATAGAACGATAATTGAAAAACAGGCAAAAGGTGGATTTCCAATCAAAAAAGGATTTGCAATTGGGGCAATAGTAGTTTGGAACTTACTTTTTCTAACTGACATTACTCCATTTTTTCTTGGCGACAGAGAAGGATTTCCAATTGGTAATGGCGTATTGACTGCTATTGGGCTTTTATTTCTGACCGCACTTTTTAGTGTGATTTCGTCTGACTTTAGACGCTTGATTTTAAAGGAAGGACGAGAATTGAGTGATATTAAGAAATTTGCAATTTTCGCAATGATAATAAGCGGATTTATGTTATTGCAATTAGGAATAATGACAAAATTTATGAACTAAGAAAAACGCACCACAACAAAGTATAAGAAATAATGCTTAAATTTATTCCTAAATCAAAAGGTTAGTGCTTTTTTAGTCACTCTGATTTTCCTGCGGAAAATCCTCGGACACAAAACCGCACTATCCTTATACACAACCGTTGTGGTGCATTTGAGAAAACTCTCGGAACACATCAAATTAAAAGTACTGAATAAAAATTATGGATAGAGAAAAGACAATTTATTTGATAATATTCGTGAGTTTTATTTGCTTGATTTTCTCTGTAAAAGCGAACATAAATACTTATCAAGATTATATTCAATCAACCGGAAAAACAAGAGCATTATTTGGGTTGTCAGAATTGAAATTTAGCTATAAATATTATTTCGGAATTATATCTTTAATTGGATTTATAATTTCAGCCAACTATTTAAGAAAAAAAGGAAATAGATTATTGGTATCCATTGCTATGTTAATTTCTATTCTAGCTATGATTATGTCATTTTTTAGAATTTGGAGAATATTTATTTAAAATGGAAATAATAAAATTAGAAACTGAATCATATTTAATAAGCGGAAAAGGAACAGAGCGCTATTTCCCTTTCTTGGAAATGGAATACAATGAAAATGTGATTTATGAAAATGATATTCCGAAATATTTTTTAAGCTTTTCAGAAGACCTAAAATCAGTTCACGAAGTCGGAAACTGGATAATGGCTGAATTGGAAAAAAATGGTCATAATTTAAGGGAATTGATTATCGAACTTGGTAATAGTTTGAATTTAAAATGGGATATTTTCTCTTCAAATGTCGGAAACTTTGTAGAAGACAGTTGGAAAAGTGAAACGATTGAACTGATTAGATTTAGCGACAATCTAATTGAAAAAATAAAAACGACACCACAACACCGTGTATAATTAATGGCTAGTTCGAGCTTGCTTACGAAAATCCTCGCGGATTTTCTATTTGGTTTGTATTTGCTAAATTAGGTGCTTAAACACGCCACTAATCATACACAAACACGTTGTACGTAAGCTGAACAAACTATGAGTTTTAGTTATAAAGAATTTCCTAAAGATGTTTTTGATTCATTTTCACCTTTAATTGAAAAACACAACTTGTCTAAAACATTTAAGGGAGATTATTTTGTTCAACTTACTGGGAAAAAAGTAGTTCTTCAATTTGAATTTGATAGAGGAGATTTATTTTGTGAAATTAAAAAGAAAGGTGACGATTTTAAATTTGCTTTGTGGCAAGTTTATGAGTTTTTATTTCCTATCAGTCAAAAAAAGAATGAATCAAAAGATTATCCAAAAGCTGATTTAAAATTCTACTGTGAATTATTAAACAATGAAATGGAATCAATTATGCTCGGAGATTTTAGTTGGTATAACGAACTGAAAAAAGAGATTGAATATGAAAGTAGCCTAATAGCTGTAATTTATGGACCTGAAATGGATTATGAGCATCCAATCAGTCAAAAATTTTGGAAAGGAGATAAAAGTTGGAAATATGACATGGAAGATTTCATAAAACAAAAAGGAATAAAATTAAAATAAAGCCTACGTACAACAACATATATAATTTATTGCTAGTTCTAGCCTACTTACGAAAATTCTCGCGAATTTTCTATTCGGTTTTTATTTACTAAATTCAGTCCTTAAAACACGTAACAAATCATATATAAAACCGTTAGGCATTATTTAAAAAATGGGTAGAAGAAAGAAATATAAATCAATTGAAGATTACAAAAAGGAGACTAAAAAAATCCAAGACTTGATTGGTGGATTAATAACTATAGTTAAAGTCTTTGAAAAACTACCTGAATTCCCACAATTAAAATCGAAAGCAAAGGAATTCGAAAAAATAATGAATGATAATCCTCAATTAAAATTTGATAAAGAAAAAATTGATAATATTTATGAATTAGGATTTATTAGACTTTTTGCTTCATTTGAGGCTTTTATGTATGAATATTTGAAAGAACTATACATTAAATATCCTGACAGCCTTCCAACTGACAGAAAAATTCAAGTTTCCGATATATTAGATTGGAAAACTAAAAAAAGTGTGAATGACTTTATTGTTGACCATATAGCAATTGAAAATTCTTATGATTTAAAAACTTGGGAAAGAACATTAAAAGGTTCTTTTGGAATTGAGGTTTTTGTGAATAAAGAAGAGGAAAAACTTTTTAACTCACTTAATCTTTGTAGAAATATGATTGCTCACTCTGGCGGAAAAACGAATTCAAAAATTGTTAGGGATTTTAAAAAGATATTTAAAGATTCTGATGAACCAAAAGGAAAGTTTGAGATTGAAAAATGGGATATTTTCGACAAAAAATTATTTAACAACTTAATTGGAATAACTGAAAAAATCATAAACCGATTAGAAAAAAACAATGCCTAACACCGTGTATAATTAATGGCTGGCTCTCGCCTACTTACGAAAATCCTCGCGGATTTTCTATTCGGTTTTTATTTGCTAAATTAGGTGCTCAAACACGCCACTAATCATACACAATCACGTTGGCAGTAATTTAAATGAACCACAAACTAAACATATTAACTATTCTAATCTGTGGATTTTACGGATTCGCACAGAATAATGATGAATTGGATTCAAATAATGACTGCTCGGAATCTAAAATCTACCTGAAAACAGAAATTCAGGAAAAACCTAAACGAATACTACTCTTTAAAACTCGACTCAAAAAGATAAAAACTATTGACAGAATATTGGACGCGGACTCAAATGTTGTGCTGGAGAGAATTACTAAATCAATTGGACATGGAGACGCTTGGGAAATTAAGTCCTTTAATCGATTAAAAATTGAGGATAATAAAATAGTTGAATACCTGTTAACCAATAAGCCTGATTACGGAAAAGCTATTTTTTACAACAAATGCGGACTGAAAATTGCAGAGAAAAAATTAGACTCGGATCTTGTAATGGATAAATTTATGTTTAAATAAAAAAACTACTGCCAACAAAGTATAAGAAATAATGCTTAAATTTATTCCTAAATCAAAAAGTTAGCGCGTATTTGGTCTCTCTGATTTTCCTGCGGAAAATCCTCGGACACAAAACCGCACTATTCTTATACACAACCGTTGTA
>NZ_JBISCD010000025.1:0-1505 GCF_044386045.1 Thalassobellus sediminis
TTGAAGGCAAATCCTTTGAAACCAAAGAATTGAAAATAATAGTTGAATAAAAAAACGTACTACAACAAAGTATAAGAAATAATGCTTAAATTTATTTCTTAATCAAAAAGTTAGTGCTTTTTTAGTCACTCTGATTTTCCTACGGAAAATCCTCGGACACAAAACCGCACTATTCTTATACACAACCGTTAGCAGTTATTTGAGAAAAAAGATATGACTAATCTTGAAATAATAGGAAAATTAAAAGAATCCACCTTTACAGATGAAGATGGAGAAAAATACCAACTTGAATTTCAAAATGGGTTAACTGATTCTGAAATTGAACAACTAAAAGAACAATTCCCAAATAAAAATATTGACAGCGAAATAATCGAAATACTTAAAGTAACAAAAGGTTGGGATGGTTATGGTCCTGAAATGGTTTATTTCGACTCAATTGGACAATTTGGATTTTGGGAATTATCGGCAAATTCTCTTACGCTTGGACACGATGGATTTGGCAATCATTGGATTTTGGACTTAAATGAAAATGGAAAACCTAATAAAGTGTTCTTTGCTTGTCACGACCCAGCAGTATTTGTTGTACACTCACAAAACTTGAATGAATATCTAAAGCACTTATTGGAATTTTATGAAAGCCCGGACAAATGTCATATGAATGAAATTCACGACAAAACAGTTATGACAATTTGGGACGAAAACAACTTGTGCTCACCCAAAACTGAATTTGAAAATAAGAATCCTGAATTTAGAGACTTTCTGAAAAAATTTGACGGAGAAGAATGGACTGTAGCTGACTTGAGAAAAGGAAAAAATAAAGATGGTTTTGCTTGGGGAAAATTTGGTGCGAATCAATTTACGGAAAGGCATCCAACCGAATTAGTTTGGGTAATAAAGAATAAGAAAAAAGGCTTTTTATCAAGACTTTTTGGAAAATAAAAACAACTGCTAACAAAGTATAAGAAATAATGCTTAATTTTATTACTAAATCAAAAAGTTAGTGCATTTTTAGTCACTCTGATTTTCCTGCGGAAAATCCTCGGACACAAAACCGCACTATTCTTATACACAACCGTTGGCAACAATATGAAAACCGAAAATATTGAGATTTAAAACAACATTTTTCATATCATTCTTTTTTTGCATTTTTTCCGCATTTGGACAACGGACTTTAAACGGTAGAATTGTAGACCAATTTATGGAAACTGCTATAGGAATAACAATCTTTGACAAAGACACCACCGAAATCGGACAATCTGACTATAATGGATATTTCCAAATTAAATTACTCAAAGAAAACGATAAATTTATTTTCGCTGGACTTGGCTATGAATGGGCAACAGTCTCAATTACAAAAGATTGTAAAAATGCGGAAATAATTCTGTTTTTAGCCTCTACACATTGTTTTGATTCGCCTGCCAAAGTTGACCGACTCCGGAAAAAGGAATTTGAAAAGTTATCCGAATTGCATTATCAAGCCTTTCAAAAAGGACTTTTTAAAACTG
>NZ_JBISCD010000001.1:0-6358 GCF_044386045.1 Thalassobellus sediminis
TGTCATTTAGCAGATAGGTTTCTTTGTCAAATTCCAAGTACAGATTGGTCTTTTCAAAATCGTTTTTTGAACAACTGAATCCTAAAATTGAAATCAGAAATATTGTTAAGGTGTTCTTCATTTTCAAAATGTACTACAACGTTTATGTATATGGAAAGTTGCGTGTTTTAGTGCGAGGATTTTCCGAAGGAAAATCAGAAGCTAGCAAACAAAGCAACTAACATTGGTTTAGTATAAAACTAGCAATTTTTTATATACTGTGTTGGCGGTAGTTTTTTAATAATAATTTAGTGTACGTTTTTTTTTAATATTAGATATTATGTGATGTAACTTAAAAATATTATAGTCATTCAGCAGTCAGCTTATTTCTTTATAAATCTGCTTACAAGTTTTCTTCCAGAGCCATTATAAATTTCAACAAAATAAAGCCCTTTATTTAAAATAGAAATATCAACCTTACTTTGATTAAAAAAAGAAATAACTTTTTGTCCCAAAGAGTTATAAACATAAATTTTAGAAATAGGATTATTTGATTTAATGTTTAAAATATTTGATGTAGGATTTGGGTATAAATAAATAGGACTTGAATTAGTTTCGCTTACTCCTAGAGTACTTACTACTTCAGTATTGACAAGGTTTGTTGGTACAGCTGGATTAAAATCAAAATATATATCAGCTTCATTGGGTACAAATTCTCCAACTGTTATATGTTTTTTAGGTTTTATCTTGTAGGCAATAAACCCATGCGAGTTTGGTTCATCTGAAGTACTATCGGGAAGATTAATTCCGTTAAAAATAAAAGAAATATCATAACCATAAACTCTTTCTATATTAAGAGAATGACTAGAGCTTTCTAATTGAAAAGTTGTCCAATCTAAATTGGAATCAAATAAGTTATTTACCTTAACGTTAATTGCAGAAGCTGTACCTATATTTTGAAATCTAATTATATAGTGGAGATATTCATCTGAATTTTCCAGTAATATTTTATCTCCTTCTATTACCAATATATCATTTGGGTCAAATGAATTAACAATAGGTTGATTAAATGTGAAAACATTATCTTCTTGAGTTAAATCGTCAATTATTGGGTTAATACTTGTTTCAAAACTCAAAGTCTCTTCTGTTTCAGGTGATATGAAATTTACAACAAAATTTAAATCTATAAATCTACTTTCCTTTGGGGCTAATCCATTATAAATGAATGATAAACTATTTGAATTTTGCGAATCTACTGCTTGACTTGAATTTAAAAAAGTTAACTTACTGTTGTCAAATTTAAACATTATATCTCCATCCAATTGAGTAGTTCCAACATTATTAAATACAATTCTGTAAGAAGAATTAAAGCCTCCTCTTGCTTCATTTATGGGGTATACACTAATATTTAAATCATTATTATCCCCGACATGAGATTGATGAGTCACTTTACCTCGAAAGATTAATTCGTCTTCCAAATAACCATCTCCAGAAACTACTAATTGGTCTTCTTTAACAGCTTTTATTTCTTTAATTCTATTTGAATTAGCAATTGACTTGATATTGCTAGTATTGTTTTCAAACGCATATTCCCAATTACCTAATTCGTCTATTTTAGCTAAAAAAGTTCCTTGCTGTGGACTGCCATTTGGTGAAATTGGAGATATTAAAATATCCTGCCCAATAACAACTGTATCATAAAAAGAACCACCGATATATACATTATTTGAACTATCAGCTGTTATAGCAGTACCTATGGCGTAATTGGTTGAATCATTGCCAATACTTTTCGACCATTCAAGCTGGCCATCAGGACTTATTTTATTTAAAAATCCTTTGTTATCAACACAATAAATATTTTCATTATTGTCTACAACTAAATCCAAACCAATAGAATTGTCATCGGTAAGAGGATAAACCCATGAAAATTGGCCATCAGTATTTAATTTTGCTATGTATTTAGATTCTTTAATGAAATCAATATTTATATCACCAAAAATTGATGGGCTTTGGCTATTTCCATCTATGTCTTCACGAAAGGTGCCAATTATATATAAATTATTATTAGCATCAATATCCATTTTAAAGGTTTCTTCAGAACCATCCGCACTTCCGACATTAATTGCCCAGATTGGATCTCCCGTAGGTGAAATTTTTGCAATGAAAACATCCCTTTCATATGGAGGGTTTTCATATAAATCAAAGCTATTTAAAGTTATTTTTGATGTTCTCGTTGGAGCAATTATGACTCGTCTTTCAAATTCACCTGAAACGTAAACATTTCCATCTTTATCTGCAACAATGCTATTAATAAAAGCACCATCATCCCATCCAGAAATATTTATACCCCATAATACATTTCCATTTGGAGATAGTTTTGCAATGATAGGATTATAATCAGTTGTGTTAAATGAATAACTTCCGAAACTAACATTTCCGTTATGCCCTAAACCTATATATGTATTATTTGAATTATCAACAAAAATACATTTTGCTGTCGCATTTCCAGTACCACTCCCACCTGATTGTTTTGCCCAAACCCAATCACCATTTGAGGAGATTTTTTCAATAAAAATATTTGTACCATTCACAGCACTTGTCAAAGTGGTTGAACCCAAAATCAAGGTATTGGTAAAATTGTCAACTGAATAGATATTACCTTCTAAATCAATAGCTATATTATTTATATATTCTTGATTATAACGCTCATAGCTTGTGTATGAATTTCCAGTATTATTATTAAAACTTTTCACCCACTCCCAATTTTGGGCATTTAAGCCATGCATTGTATAAAAAAGAAAGATAAGGGTTTGCAATTTTTTCATAAATAATTTTTTTTTTTCAATTGATAAATATTATTGGATTTGGTACTTTGTTCAAATTACCGCCAACGGTTACGTATAATATTAGTGGCGCGTTTAAGCACTAATTTAGTAAATAGAAACTTGCCAGCGGAAAATTCCGAAGGAATTTTCCAAGTAAGCTAGAACTAGCCATTAATTTTATGCTTTGTTAGCCACAGTTTTTATTCTAAAAGACTTTTTTTTAACTCAATTGCTATCGAGAGACTAACCCTTAAATTATCCAATAAGTCCTCTAATTTCATTCCTACGTTTGATTTAGCTTTATTTAATTCTTTTGACATTCTAGGTAAGTCATTTACTGATTGTAAAAAACCGTCCATACTTTCTATCGAAGATGTAATTCCATTTATAAGTGATGAAAGAGATTCGTTTGTTTCATCTATTTCCTCTTGTTCAACATTTAAGTCATTTCTAGATATATTTATTACATTAGAAAGAGCATCTATTCCTTTCTCAAAATATTCGTGAAATATTGGAATTTCAGGCTCTATTCGATTAGCATAATTGTCCATTACCTTTGCAGTTCGAATAAAATAATTTTTCAATGTTTTCCGACCAGGTTGATTGCCATTTGCTGTCATAGCATTCATTTCTGCTGTTTTTTTATTTAGCTGATTTCCAATCCATTCTGTTGCGTCAGAAATTCTAGTTAATGATTCTGTTGATTCTCGAATATTATCTTCTATCATTTCTTGATAGTCAATAATTCCATATTCTTCTTTTAAAATATCAACTTCCAACACCTCTTTAGTCTCTACTAATGCAACTTTATTTTGTTCGTTTTTTCTTAACTCTAATATTCTTTGAGGAATATGAATTCTTAAAAATTTACTTAATTGCTGTGTGTCCTGATATTCCCAATATAGAACTTTCTTGTTTTTTCCAATATCCGTTTTAAAGTTTTGAATTTTTAATAGTTGTTCTGGATTCATTTCAGTTATAGATACTGGTTTACAATTAAAATAAAACAGTATTTGTAAAGAATTTGGGGTTTCTATAAATCTATTATATGCATTTAGAAACTCTTCTTCTGTTCCAGAGTCAGCTTCGTTGGTTGGTGTTCCAAATTTTTTCCAAATAAGCCCAATAAACAAATCATAGTCTTTTCCTAAATCTGAATTTATTATTTCTTGAGGATGATTAATTGCTATTGCAGGTGCAGAATGTGTTTCCCATTTTAATAATTCTAAATGTATATCCTGTTGCTTTCCGAATGTGAGATTCAATTCATTAATAACTTCATCAATAGAAGCTCTTTCGTCTTGAACATCACTTGGTGAAGCTAAAAAAATCTTATATTTTGTTATTGTAGATGGCATGTTTTTAAATTGTGGCTAACGGTTACGTATAATATTAGTGGCGCGTTTAGGCACTAATTTAATAAATAGAAACTTGCCAGCGGAAAATTCCGAAGGAATTTTCCAAGTAAGCTAGAACTAGCCATTAATTTTATGCTTTGTTAGCTGTAGTTCTTATTTTCAACTTTCCCAAGATATATGGTCTAAATTTCCTTTTTCGTCTGTATTCACAACCAACAATTGGTTGCAAGGTTCTCCATTAATGTCAATTGAATAATCAAATGTCGCAAAGTAATCTGTTCCATATTTACCATCAGGATAAAGTCCAAGTCTGATAAGTTTTAATTTGTTCAAAAGCTGGATGTTTTTAGATGTATCAATATTCTCAATATCAATTATTCCGTTCAATTCGTTTTCGTCAAGTTCATCAAGATAAAAATTAATATAGTCAGATGATTCTCCACTTTCCTCGTTAAAATCTTTTTCAATGTAGACTTTATTCTTTTTGTCAAAATCTGCAATACTTTTTAAAAATTTTTCAATTTGTTCAATTTCATTTTTCCCAATTTTTTTGTTTTCAAAATTCAGGTCTGTTTTAATATTGCTGTTATTTAGCTCAAAATCAGCACTGTAATATTCTTCAAGGTTATTTCTAGTTACTTGTCCGAAATATGGCAAAACACAATTGTCTTCCAATTCGTTTTTTTGTTCAGGTTCTTTCTTTTTAAAAAAGTCAAATATTCCCATTTTTTGGTCTTTCAAATTTGAGTGAGCTAATTACAGCTAACGTGTTCGTGTATGGCTTGTTGCGTTGGTAAAAAACTAAGTTAATAAAAGAAAACGAACCAGAGGAAAATCCGCAGGATTTTCCGAGTACACAGAAACTAGCAATTGGTTATACACATTGTTGTGCATAGTTTTATTTTATCTTTTTATACTCATAATGCTTGTTGAACAATCCATCTTTATTTTTATAAATCAACTTCTTTTTATTAACCTCAATCAGAATGTAATTTCGATTTCCAATTGTCAGAATTGAATCAGTCAATTTATAAGTTGAGTCGTATTCATTTCCCATTTGGTTTATAAAGATTGTTTTGTCTTTATTAAAAGTCAGAGTAGTTGTCAGTTCCGATTCAGATTCGTTTTCAGTAAGTGATTCAATATCTTCAGGAAAAGAGTCCGTTTCTGCAACTAAAATCCATTTTCCGATTAATTTATTTTTCGATGTTGATTGAGCTTTACATGAACTAACTCCGAGAATTAACGCTAGTATTATTAATAACCTCATATTTTTTAGTAAAGTTCATTTGATTGATAAACTTTAGGATTTATTGGATTAAGAATTTAAAAAGTCTGCTTTGTTATGATATCTGAAAATCTTTATCAATAGACCCACAGTCGAAAGAAAAATCAAAATATTAATTCCTCCTCCAATAAAACCAAAAGTCAATGGTTCAATTTCAGTTTTAGTAACGATAATTGGCATTAATAAGTTTAATCCTATTCTTAAAATTAAACATATTACTACTAAAAAAACTAAATACTTTGCTTTCATAAATGCGTTTTGTAAATTATGCACAACGGTTACGTATAATATTAGTGGCGCGTTTAAGCACTAATTTAGTAAATAGAAACTTGCCAGCGGAAAATTCCGAAGGAATTTTCCAAGTAAGCTAAAACTAGCCATTAATTTTATGCTTTGTTGGCAACAGTATTTTTATTCAGTTATTATTTTAAAATATTTCATATTATGTGTAATCGAATCTCCAATTTTAACTAGATTTCCATTATAAGTAGCCTTGTCTTTTTCACAAAGATTGTCGGTTACTTTAATAATTAAATTGTATCCTCCTTTTTTCTTATTTTTTTCGATGACCATTCCAGTAATTAGACAGCCAAAGTCAGCTCCATTTGTATATGCAGACCAAGTTTGAGTTGGAACTTTTACAGTATCTCCGATATTCAGTTCTTTAAATTTTGTTTTAATCTCTTTTTTGGTCAATTTATTCTGTCTTCGAATTTCGTCAAGGTCAGGGAAGTCAGGCTCAAACTTTCTAATCACACAAGGTTTTTCAGTTTTAAAAAGTCCTTTTTGAAAGGCTTGATAATGCAATTCGGATAACTTTTCAAATTCCTTTTTCCGGAGTCGGTCAACTTTGGCAGGCGAATCAAAACAATGTGTAGAGGCTAAAAACAGAATTATTTCCGCATTTT
>NZ_JBISCD010000030.1:0-226 GCF_044386045.1 Thalassobellus sediminis
GGCTTTAGATACAGCCTTTGCTAATTGGATTGCTGGATTTAGTGTAACTGGTGGTTGTGATCCGCAAGCTACAGATATTAGTGCGCTTACTGCTCCTGCTTTATGTGAGGGTGGTAATACGAGTGTAACTTATAATGTAACAGACTTATGTGAGTCTGGGCAAGATACAGCTACATTTACAGTAACTCCTGCTGATGCCTTAACAATTAGTGATGTTCAAGATCTT
>NZ_JBISCD010000031.1:0-321 GCF_044386045.1 Thalassobellus sediminis
AATGGCTTTAATTCAATTAACTCTTCCACTTTGGCTAATTTTCAAAGGTCTGAATTCACCATTATTAGAAAAGGAAAACGGATAAAAAACTACACACAACAACGTGTATAATTAATTACTACGAATTTCCTAATCGGAAAATGACTCGTGTCCTTTTCCGTAACTAATTCATACACGAACACGTTGGCAACAATATGAAAACCGAAAATATTGAGATTTAAAACAACATTTTTCATATCATTCTTTTTTTGCATTTTTTCCGCATTTGGACAACGGACTTTAAACGGTAGAATTGTAGACCAATTTATGGAAACTGCTATA
>NZ_JBISCD010000006.1:0-2475 GCF_044386045.1 Thalassobellus sediminis
AATTAATGGCTAGTTTTAGCTTACTTGGAAAATTCCTTCGGAATTTTCCGCTGGCAAGTTTCTATTTACTAAATTAGTGCTTAAACGCGCCACTAATATTATACGTAACCGTTGGCAATAATATCAACGGAACGTAAAAAATGAACAATTTGATTAATGAAATATAGCATTCCATATAAAAGAGAATTGACAAAATCCGAAATTGAATTTCTGACTTATCTGTTTGGAAAAGAAAAATCAGAATGGACTAATTTAATTGGAAATCTGAAAGTTATTGCGAGATGTGGTTGCGGAAAATGTCCGACTATAATATTTGGAAAAACATTTGACTCGGAAATTCAAAAAGGAAATTTAATAATAGATTACGCTGGAAAAGGTAAAAACGGAGAATTGATTGGAATATCTGTATTCGGAACTGACAAAATGCCGACTGAATTGGAATTCTACTCAATAGACGGAGAATCTGAAATTACAGAAATGCCGAAAATTGAAACTCTGAAATCTATAACGGAAAATCTAACTGAATAAAAAATACTATTGCCAACAAAGTATAAGAAATAATGCTTAAATTTATTTCTTAATCAAAAAGTTAGTGCTTTTTTAGTCACTCTGATTTTCCTGCGGAAAATCCTCGGACACAAAAACGCACTATTCTTATACACAACCGTTGGCAACAATACCTAAACAGAATGGCAGTTTGGATTCAAATAATTGGAATACGAAAATCAGACTCAATTGAGAATGATAAAAATATGATTTCTAAAATTCTTAAGAATGAGAAATTTGACTTTGGCTTTGTAAATAAGAATTCTGGACTTGAATTTGAAAAAGTTAATTGGAATTTAACTCAATCCAAAGGAGTTGAATATTTTGAATTGCCAATTCTTGACCAATCTTTAAGGATTTATTTCGATAATCCGAATTTTATTGAATTTTCAGGCTCTTTTGGACTATTCAGTTCTTGGTTTCAATTTGCTGATAAAAAGCAATCTGAACTTACAAATGGAATTAGAAAAATATTTGGGAAAATTGCGTCTGAATATGGAATTTCGGAATTAATCTATTTTTCCGAATGGTTTTTTGAACTTGGAGAAATAAGGAATAAAGAAGAGACTTTTGAGGATTTAATGGAAAGAATCAAAAATTATCCTGACCTCAAACGGAATGAATTATTTGGACTTGAATCGAATGAATATTATATTGAAAAAACAAGTACAGTTGCCAACAAAGTGTATAATTAATGGCTAGTTCTCGCCTACTTACGAAAATCCTCGCGGATTTTCTATTTGGTTTTTATTTGCTAAATTAGGTACTTAAACACGCCACTAACCATACACAAAACCGTTGTAAGTAATGCCTAAAAAACTGATCTACATATTATTAATAGTCATTACCCTTAACTCTTGCGATTTTAGGCCTGCTTCCGAATACTATAACAAAGCTTTAGATATTGAGAAAAAAGGAGATTTAAAACTAGCTATACAGTTACTTGATAAAGCAATTGCAAAAAAAGAAAACCATAGACCAGCCCTATTGAATAGAGGAACTTATAAATCAGATTTGGGTCTTTATGACGAAGGCAACAAAGACTATAAAAGAATATTAGACTTTGACCCAGACAATACCTCTGCCCTCTTTAATATAGCTAATAACTTTAGCTTACTTGAAAAACCGAACCATGCAATCAAATATTATACTAAAGCTCTTAAAACAAAAGGAGCTCTAAAGAGTTTCGCTAGTTCAGACGGAAAGGCTATGGCCTTCCAATTTAATGATGATTATAAGTACTTTGACAATGATGCAGACTATTATGTGCACGATTGTGAAATATATTTTGAGCGCGGAATTGAGTATCTAGCTATAGAAGAATTTGATATGGCAATTTCTGATTTTAAAAAGTCCCTTCTTTCTAACAATGCAAAAAAAGATTGCTATTACTTAATTGGTGAAGCTTACATTGGGAAAAAGGATTCAATAAACGCTTGTCAAGCGTTTATTGAATCTGCGAAACTTGGAGACAAAGACGCAAGAGAAATGTTAAAAGAACATTGCATCAAAAAAGAAAAGTAAATGACTTTAATCTCAAACATATTTAAATGGATTTTGATAATCTTATTCTTTCCTCTTTCTTTAATATTCGTAGCATATTATAGACAGAAAAAAGCAAAGAAAGAATATTGGAAAAAAGAAACAACTGAATAAAGCACTACTTACAACAAAGTATAAGAAATAATGCTTAATTTTATTCCTAAATCAAAAGGTTAGTGCTTTTTTAGTCACTCTGATTTTCCTGCGGAAAATCCTCGGACACAAAATCGCACTATTCTTATACACAACCGTTAGGCAACATATGAAAAAACTCATTCTGACATTAATAATTTTAACTTCTTTAAGTGTTTCTGCCCAAAAAAGGACAAAAATATTTTTTGAAGATATTGTTGAATGTTTTTATTCAAATAAAGCAACTGAATCTAT
>NZ_JBISCD010000022.1:0-3824 GCF_044386045.1 Thalassobellus sediminis
TGTCATTTAGCAGATAGGTTTCTTTGTCAAATTCCAAGTACAGATTGGTCTTTTCAAAATCGTTTTTTGAACAACTGAATCCTAAAATTGAAATCAGAAATATTGTTAAGGTGTTCTTCATTTTCAAAATGTACTACAACGGTTACGTATAAGAATAGTGTGGTTTTGTGTGCGAGGATTTTCCGAAGGAAAATCGGAAGCTAACAAAAGCGCACGAACTCTTGATTAAGCACTAAACTACGCATTATTTTTATACAATGTTGTAAGCTGGCTTTTTTATTTGTTATTCTTCTCTTTAATCTTGTCTAGCTTTGTTTTGTCATAAAGGTCATTTTTAATAGACCAATCCTTGAGATAGTCAATTCGGGTCTGCATTACTTCACTAAATTCCTTTTCGTTTATTAATTCAAGGAAATTCTCTTGCTGTTCGAGCCATTTGATAAACCCTGAACCCTCAATACTCATTTTCTCAATAAATCTGCATTGTTCTTCAACTTCTTCTTCGGTCTTGTCAGGAAATGATTTTATTTCGTTAATTGTTTCCTGTGTTGCTTTGTCTTTTTCCGCAATGTTTTCAATTGTACTCAAATAGTTGTCTGGTAAAATTCTTCTTATCTTCTCGATATTAAATTCCTCCAATCCACCAAAACTTGGTATGTCAATTCCAAATTTTTGTGAATAATCATATTTTACAACTGCTATTGGATATTTTAATAAATGAAGCGTGCAGATAATCGAGGCTATTTTTTGATAAGTATCCAGCCAATGTTCTATTTGGTCGAATTCGAAAGTTTGAAAATTGCTCTTAAATCTACCAAGTTTATTAGAGTATTTACTTCCTTTTGTATGAACGTAATTATGTAAAAATCCAAGCTCATTAAATCTTTCTTTTAGATTATGTTTATCGTCAAATTCTTTTATATTTTTATTTGAAAGTAATACTCTCCAAATTACACTTGCTCTTGGTGTATTCGCATCATTAGAATCTTTTGATGAAAGCCAATCTTTTACCATTTTATGTCCTTCATCATTGATGTTGTAATAGACAGATAACATACCTAATTCGAGTGCACTTCGTAATGAGACAAAAGCTTGTTTATAAAGTCCAAAACAAACTAAATTAAATGAAATTTGAAGTTCTTCCCAAGATTCCGAAAAAGGAAATATGTGTCCAGACCAAAAATTGTCCCAGTTTTGAGGGATTGTCATTCCAATTATATGATAAAACCATCCTAATTCTCCTATTTTGTCTTTTATGCTAGAATTTTCCAATAAGTATTCAGAAGTCTTTTTATAAACTTCGATACTTTTTTCGGGTTCAAATATGTATGGTGATATGTTCAATGTTTGTTGGGTGTTCAGCTTGCTTACAACGGTTACGTATAATATTAGTGGCTCGTTTAAGCACTAATTTAATAAATAGAAACTAGCCAGCGGAAAATTCCGCAGGAATTTTCCAAGTAGGCTAGAACCAGCCATTAATTTTATGCTTTGTTAGCAAATCGTTTTTTATTCGTAATATTCAATATCAAACATAATCGTGTCTCCAGAAGTTTCTCCGTTAACGTTAGTTGGATAATTTTCACTATCATAAATGTAAGTGTAAGTAGTCGTTTCTCCTCCAGTTCTAGAAATTGAAGCAATATTATTCTTTAAAAAAGGAAAACTATAACCTTCAAATCCACTGATAAATACTCCTTCGAATTCCCAAAAGAACTCAATAAATCGTTCTATGTATATTGATTCTAATTGTCCATAAAATGGATTGATTTTGTCATCATAATTCAAAGTGTATTCAAGCAAAAGATTGTCAGAGTTATCATAAGATTTTGCAGTTATCATATTTCCATCAGCGTCATACTCAAAATTCGTATATTGATTGTTTTCTGTTAATTTAATTACCATTCCATTAGTATTCAATTCTAAATCCGCTTCTGAATTTGGACTTCCTTCAATTGTTCCTGTAATGGTTATAATGTTACCATTATATTCTAAACTCACGTTTTCGTTATTGGCAGTATAACTTGTTAAATTGCCATTTGTGTCATAATTGTAAGCATAATTGTTACTAAAAGACGACGAACCAGTTTCTTGATAATTCCATTGAGTTAGTTTATTCGTAGAATCGTAAGTGAAATCAGAAACGTAACCGAAACTATTATAAATTCCAGTTAAGTTAGAAAGTAAGTCGTTACTATCATAAGTATAATCGACTTTTCTTGTATCTGATATTTTTTCAGTTTTCACTAATCTATTCTCGGTTGGCTCAGGTTCTTGAGGTTCAGTGCTATCGTCCGATGAACAAGAGAAAATGAAGATGTTTAATAAAATCAGGGCTAAAAATAATATCGTTTTTTTCATAGGTTTCTGTTTTGGTAAATGTTTGCTAACGGTTGTGTATAAGGATAGTGCGATTTTGTGTCCGAGGATTTTCCGTAGGAAAATCAGAGTGACTAAAAAAGCACTAACCTTTAGATTAAGGAATAAATTTAAGCATTATTCCTTATACTTTGTTGTACACAGGTTTTATTTTATTCCATTCTGATTTATAAATTCGGAAAATGTTCACTTTGTTTTTATTGTATTCAGTTACTTTTTCGATTTTCATTCCGTTTTTTAAAGCAACACTTTCGGATGGTTTATTGGTCAAACTGATTATAGAAATTAGTGAATCCGAAAAGTTGTTCTCAAATGCAAAATCTCTACATTTTTTTGCTGATTCCGTTGCAAATCCTTTATTCCAAAATTCAGGTAAAAGTGAATATCCAATTTCTAATTCAGATTGTTTATCAATGTTTTGGATTAAAAGTCCACAATGTCCAATTAATTTTCCTGTTTCTTTTTCAATTAGTGCGTTCATTCCACCTAAGTCATTCTGATAACGATGAAATTGTTTTTCATACCAATTTTTACATTCTATTTCGGGACTTTCTAATTCAGAAATCCAGTATTGAGAAGTTATTGGGTTTTTATGAAATTTCAACCAGTCATTAAAATCAGATTTTTTAATTTCTCTGAATATGATTCGTTCTGTTTCTTGATTTTTAAGCAGGTATTTCATTCGGTTCTCAACTTGTGTACAACGGTTGTGTATAAGAATAGTGCGTTTTTGTGTCCGAGGATTTTCCGCAGGAAAATCAGAGTGACTAAAAAAGCGCTAACCTTTTGATTAAGAAATAAATTTAAGCATTATTTCTTATACCTTGTTGGGTACAGTTATTTTTATTCGTTCAATGTTTTCAAAAGGTTCTTTTTCCTCAACATATTCCAATAGGTCAAATGCGATTCCTGTTTTACCTTTTTCAATTTCTGTGTTTACAATTCCTTCCAATTTTTTTATTCCAATTGCATCTACACCATAATAATCGATAAGAATAGAACTATTTTTTTCGAATAGAGTTTTTATTATTAATGCTTTTCGATTAATAAATCCTATTTCCTCAAACTTATCATTTAATTTAATTCCGATTTCGTCTGCAATCCTTTTTGCGTTTTGTTTGTCAATTTTCTTTTTCTTAATCAAATACTTCTCAACTGTAAGAGGAAATAATTTTTCTAAAATCGAATTTTGAGAGTGATTTTTTGCCCAAGGTAAATTCTTGTTCTTTTTTTGAAAACGTTTTATTAATTCAATCGTTAGGTCAAATCCAATAATTCTCACACTCGGAATATAAAGTCGGATTAGTTTTCCGCTTTTTAATTCAAATTCAGGTACAGAAATTCCGTTTAACTCAAACTCTTTGTTATGGAAAATACTGTTTGTCATAATTGTACCCAACGGTTGTGTATAAGAATAGTGCGGTTTTGTGTCCGAGGATTTTCCG
>NZ_JBISCD010000012.1:0-3607 GCF_044386045.1 Thalassobellus sediminis
AAAACGAATAATAATAACACTCCTGCAATTCTGCCTGTTTTTTGATTTGATTTCATTTTTTTTATATTTGATTGATTGGCTATCTGACGGTTCTTCTTCAAAAATGTTACAAACTGGCAGGTTTTCAAATTGCACACAACGGTTGTGTATAAGAATAGTGCGGTTTTGTGTCCGAGGATTTTCCGCAGGAAAATCAGAGAGACCAAAAGAGCACTAACCTTTTGATTTAGGAATAAATTTAAGCATTATTTTTATACTTTGTTGTGCGCTGAACGTTGTTAATCAACCTTTAGTGAACTTATTTGCATCAAAAGGTTCTATGCTATAATAGCAATCTTTATGCTCAACAATGTAAATAATCATATTCCACTTATTTCCTAAATTATCCTTTAGTTTCAAATTATATTTAAGAGTGCTAAGATTGTCATCTTTTTCTTTGTCAATCTGCTCATAAGATTCTAGGTCAAATTTCCAATCTTTTAATTTATGTATTTTTTCAATTGTCTGAATCATTATATTGTAACTCGTTGAAAACATTTCAATTAAATTACTTCTGTTTTTTATGTATTCAAGTATTTCTAGTTTTGAAGGATCTTTTCCTCCAGATTCTACCCAGATTCTCTCTATTTTGTCAAAGTCAATATTGTCTATGTAATTTTCAGTATTTCTATTATTTATAGAAGTAATTGTGCTTTTAATTAAACTATCAATATTTAAACAATCAGTTTTTTTTATTGTCTTACAAGAGGATGTAAACATTAAAAGTATTCCGATTAAGATTATTTTGAATTGTTTCATACGTAATTAAAATAATTTGGCTTTAGTTTCTTTAAACATTAATTCATATTACTAAATGGTTCTGATAGTTTTGCGCACAACGGTTGTGTATAAGGATAGTGCGGTTTTGTGTCCGAGGATTTTCCGCAGGAAAATCAGAGAGACCAAATACGCGCTATCTTTTTGATTTAGAAATAAAATTAAGCATTATTTCTTATACTTTGTTGTACGCTGGCTTTTATTTTATCTTTCAATATTATAATACTTGGAACTATTGAAAAGATTGCACTTAATCCAATTGTAAGTCCGAAATTTATATTGTTCCAATGAATTTTGACAATTCCGTTGTCACAAGCCGTACATTGTACTACTTTTAAATTTGCATTAATTGCTGAAATTAGGAAAATAGAGATTCCAAAAATCAGTAGGCAAAGTATAGCATTTTTCAAAATCCGCTTTGTTTTAAGTCCGATGTTTGCCAATAAAAAAGTCATTAAAGCAAATCCGAGTATATATTCGAATGTTCTGTCCGAAAAGATGGAAATATTTTTTCCCACAAACTGAATTTTGTCGGAAGTCGAAAACTTGAATATATCTTGAATTATTCCTCGGAAAAATGACTCAAAATAGAATCCGATACTCATTCCAAGAATAAATCCAACTATTCCGATAAATACTTTTTTTATCAATTTGAGTGAGTTTTTCAGCTTGCGTACAACGGTCTTGTGTATGGTTAGTTGCGTGTTTCAGCAACTAATTTAGCAAACATTCACGAGCCAGAGGAATTTCCGATAGGAAATTCCGAGTAGACCAGAACCAAGCAATTAATTATACACGTTGTTGTAGCACGTTATTTTATGTTATTCAGTTGGTCAGTTGTTCTATCTCTCATTCTATTCAGAGGTTCCAAATCTTTGTCTGAAACTTTTTCACAAATCATTTTGACTCTTTCCAATTTTTTAAGTTTGTCCAAAAATTTGAAAGTGTCGTATTCCTTATTTGTTTTACTAATTTGAAGAACTTTTAAGTTTTCGGCATTTCCGATACTCGATATTTGTTCGATATTAGGAATACTATATGTAAAAAACACTTCAAGATTTTTATGGTTTTTGGATATTCCATTAAAATTTTTGAGATATTTTAGATAGTACAAGTGTATCTCTTTTAAATTGGATAAGTTTTCTATTCCGATTAAGGATTTTACTGTTCCATTGACTAATTCTAATCTGATTAATTTTTTAAAGTCTGATAAGATAGTTAAATCATCTTTTTTTAAATACCATATTTTACAAGAAATAAGTTCAGACAATTCATTAAAGTTTTTGAACTTTGAACTCCAATTAACAGAAATTAACTTTAATTTTTTACTAACTTCAGAGAAGTCTAATTCCGAATTCTTGCATTCCTCTCCAATTGTTAAGACTTGAAGATTCTTAAAAATATTTAAGGTATTTAGATTGTCAAATTCCTTTTTAATTGACACTTCTGTAATTCTATCACAATCAAACTTTTTTAGGATTTCAAGATTATCATATTCAAAAAACTGTTCGGAAATAACAATTGATTTAATGTTATATTTTTTCAGATAACGAAAACTTCTTTTTAGTCTTTTCGAATTGAGGTATAAATTCTTTTTCTCCGTAGCGAATAATGGATTAACATAGGTTGTTTCTGTTATTTTAATTCCTCTAATTTCGGTGTGTTCCATAATGTGCTACAACGGTTGTGTATAAGAATAGTGCGATTTTGTGTCCGAGGATTTTCCGCAGGAAAATCAGAGAGACCAAATACGCGCTATCTTTTTGATTTAGGAATAAATTTAAGCATTATTTCTTATACTTTGTTGTGTACAGTTATTTATATTCATAATAGAATTCGTTTCTCAATTTTTCATTCCGAGCGAATTCCTTTTTTCTTTTTAATATTCCTTTTTCGTTATAGTAGAAAATAGTGTATTCCATTACAGCATTCTTTTTTTTGTAAACTTTCTCTATTTTACTAATCCCAAATTCGTCGTGTTCATAACGATAGAATTCATAATCGCTATCATCTCTTTTAATTAATCGTCCTATCTTATCGTATTCGTAAGTAAACTTTTTTCGGTATTTTTTTCTGGTCGGAAATGTTTCAGAAATCAAAACCCCGTTTTTGTAATCGTCTATTCGAAACAAAACAGAATCTCTATAATGTTCAATTTGCTTTAGTTTTCCAAACAGATTGTATTTGTAATAGTTCTTTCCGTCTAAATCTGATATAAAGTCCAGTTTACCTTTCCTTTTGTATTTCTTTTCTATTATTGTGGTAATTCTTTTAAGTTTAGGCTCATATTTTAATAAAACGATACTGTCAGGATTTTGATAATTGTCATAATAGGTTTTTAAAATTCCATTTCCCATTCCAGCGTCATAATTTTTTGAACTCCGCTTATTTCTTATTTCCGAAAACTTCCCTTTAGAAAGGAAAAAATGCCCAAATTTTGAGCTGTCCTTTAAGAATTCTAATTTTTCATAGAAAAATCCACTTTTATATTCAGTCAGTTTTGTCCAAAGAGTGGTGTCCTTTGTTTTTGGGTTAATATTCCATTCGTACCTTATTGACTTTACTTCAGATGTGTCAATTTTTACTTGCGAAAAACTCGAAGTATAAACGGAAATTATAATGATTAGAAGGATGTTCTTCATAATTGTACACAACGGTTGTGTATAAGGATAGTGCGGTTTTGTGTCCGAGGATTTTCCGCAGGAAAATCAGAGTGACTAAAAAAGCACTAACCTTTAGATTTAGGAATAAATTTAAGCATTATTCCTTATACTTTGTTGCCCACAGTAGA
>NZ_JBISCD010000019.1:0-1130 GCF_044386045.1 Thalassobellus sediminis
ACAAACTCATCGGTTCCGTTTTCAGCAACTTGGTCAATATATTCACATAGATTTCTCCAAGCAACAGAACTTCTGTCTTGAACGTTATTCGGTATTTTGGAAATTCTATTGTTCATCGTATGGTTTAGCTTGTGCCTAACGTGTTCGTGTATGGCTAGTTGCGTTGGCAAGAACTAAGTTAGTAAAAGAAACCGAACCAATAGGAAAATCCGAAGGATTTTCCGAGTACACACAAACTAGCAATTGGTTATACACGTTGTTGTGAAACGTTTTATCTCCAAAACTTCCACCAATGAGTTTTCTTTTCTTTATAGGGTTTTATCACTTTAGTTTTAATAAAATCCTCTTCCAATGGCTTCTTTTCCTCTTGTTGTTTTTTGAATTCTAAGTTTTGTTCTTCTTCAAGAACTTCCAGCTCTTTTTCAGATAAATCTTCTTCTGCTACCCATTGCAGAAACGAACTATCAGCGCCACCTATTTTGATTACTCGATTCATATAAGTCATTACACCTAATCCGTGTTCGTCATCCCATTCGCAACCAAATTCAAAACCTACATATCCAATATTGTTTTTATGGACATTTACAAAATGTAATCTAGATAATCCGATTAATTTTTTAAACTCATTATTAGTTGTAATGTCTGGCATTATTTCTTGTTTCTCATCAGACTCATAGTCATAAATATTCTGAATTTCAGGGTATTCTTTCAATAGAGCACTGAGAATTTTCTCCTTAATTATTTCTTGATTTTCAATTACATACTTATAAGCGCTATATTGATAATCTTTCGGTTTATCCAAAATTAAGGTTGAATCACCTCCAATAGCATAATCAAAAACACAATCAGTTTCAGCAGATGAATCTTTTGATCCATAAATACCTTTTCTACTTTGAAATCCTTTCCATGTGGGAAGATAAACCTCTCCTTCAAGGTCAAATGGTTCAATGTTATTTTTGTTAGTATCCAAAGTTTCTTTTAAATGTTTTACAACGGTTGTGTATAAGGATAGTGCGGTTTTGTGTCCGAGGATTTTCCGCAGGAAAATCAGAGTGACTAAAAAAGCACTAACCTTTAGATTTAGGAATAAATTTAAGCATTATTCCTTATACTTTGTTGCCCACAGTAGA
>NZ_JBISCD010000009.1:0-902 GCF_044386045.1 Thalassobellus sediminis
ACAAACTCATCGGTTCCGTTTTCAGCAACTTGGTCAATATATTCACATAGATTTCTCCAAGCAACAGAACTTCTGTCTTGAACGTTATTCGGTATTTTGGAAATTCTATTGTTCATCGTATGGTTTAGCTTGTGCCTAACGGTTACGTATAATATTAGTGGCGCGTTTAAGCACTAATTTAATAAATAGAAACTTGCCAGCGGAAAATTCCGCAGGAATTTTCCAAGTAGGCTAGAACCAGCCATTAATTTTATACTTTGTTAGGCAACGTATTTTATTCATATACAGGACAAGTTGTCCAAGGATAAGCACATTGATAATTCTTTTGTATCCAACCGATATATAATTTTCCGTCGTATTTTATTTTCAGTTTTGCCCAAGTTCCATTTACAGCTATTAATTCAGATTCTACATACCCTTTCACGCAAAATGCAATTTCAGAGTTTGTGGTTGGTTCCGAATAAAATCGATATCCACTTTCGACGAATCCTTTGTCAGTTTTATCTTTTAAACAATCTACTTTTGTTTCTCCAGAATGACCAATATTGACTTTCAGATTTTCTGCTTTAATCCACTTACCTTTATATTTTCCAATGTCACTATTTAACTCATTATCTTCACAAGCAGGCAATACAATTATATTTTCTATTTTCAGCCAATTGTCTTTTGATTCAGATATTGCAAATTTATACCAGCAATGAGATTTGGTTAACGCACTTAATTCCGCAATTTTGTTTTCATTCGGATTATTGTAAATAGAAATAGATTCAGTTGCTTTATTTGAATAAAAACATTCAACAATATCTTCAAAAAATATTTTTGTCCTTTTTTGGGCAGAAACACTTAAAGAAGTTAAAATTATTAATGTCAGAATGAGTTTTTTCATATGTTGCCTAACGGTT
>NZ_JBISCD010000014.1:0-974 GCF_044386045.1 Thalassobellus sediminis
AACGGTAACGTATAAGAATAGTAGCGGATTTTTACGCACTTACTTTTCGGTTTGTTACTGTCGTTTGATTTATAAATTTCATTTTCGTTTTAGCGATTAAACCGCTATTATTTTTATACAATGTTAGGCACTGGCTTTTTCATTATTTCTCCCAAATTTTTCGCACAAGTTTTAAAATCGGAAGTTTAGAAACATCCAATTTTACTTTTCCTGAATCAGTATTTATTTGTTCAGTTGGTTCTTCCTTATCAGAATTTTCTCTTTCGGCTTTTTCTCTTTCCACCATTTCAATTTCCCATAATTCATCTTCGTCAGGTGGTTGAACTAAATAAGCTCCACCTTTATGAGGAATTTGCACATAATTTTCTGGTGGTTTTGGTAAATTCTGTTCACACTCTTTTGAGCAAAAATTTGCGAGCATTGGTATTGTGTCAGTTCCAACGTGTGCAGTAATCCACATTTGATTGGTTGTTTCGTATGTCAATTCCTTTTCGCAGACACTACATTTTAAATTGTCTCCAAAGTATCGTACAGGATTGTGGTCAAGTCTTGGAAATCCCATTCGGTTTTTATAATTTCCATAAAGTGCTCTTGTACTAATTCGGCTGTCTTTTAGTTTTTTGCATTTGTAAATCTCAAATGGAAACCAATGCAAATCATAGGAAGTATAAGGGTCAAAATATTCAAGTGATTCCATTTGTCCGATTTCGGGCGGAATTCTCTTTAGATTGCTCCCATAAAGTCCAATTTTCTTTACTTTTTTAAGTTTTCCGATTGACTCGGGAAGAGTGAAAATTTGAGCAAACAATTCGTCTCCAAGCGCTTCTCTCGGAACAAACTCATCGGTTCCGTTTTCAGCAACTTGGTCAATATATTCACATAGATTTCTCCAAGCAACAGAACTTCTGTCTTGAACGTTATTCGGTATTTTGGAAATTCTATTGTTCATCGTATGGTTTAGCTTGTGCCTAACG
>NZ_JBISCD010000011.1:0-301 GCF_044386045.1 Thalassobellus sediminis
CGTTACATTATAAGTTACACTCGTATTACCACCCTCACATAAAGCAGGAGCAGTAAGTGCACTAATATCTGTAGCTTGCGGATCACAACCACCAGTTACACTAAAACCAGCAATCCAATTAGCAAAGGCTGTATCTAAAGCCGCTTGATCAGCAAAGTTACAAGCATTCACAGTAAGATCTTGAACATCACTAATTGTTAACGCATCAGCAGGAGTTACTGTAAATGTAGCTGTATCTTGTCCAGACTCACATAAGTCCGTTACATTATAAGTTACACTCGTATTACCACCCTCACATAAA
>NZ_JBISCD010000010.1:0-898 GCF_044386045.1 Thalassobellus sediminis
CAACGTGTTCGTGTATGAATTAGTTACGGAAAAGGACACGAGTCATTTTCCGATTAGCACCTAAGATAATTAATTGTTAGGAATTTCCGATTAGGAAATTCGTAGTAATTAATTATACACGTTGTTGTGTGTAGTTTTTTATCCGTTTTCCTTTTCTAATAATGGTGAATTCAGACCTTTGAAAATTAGCCAAAGTGGAAGAGTTAATTGAATTAAAGCCATTGGAAGAAGCATGTCCATGCTTATACCATGTCCAAAAATTGAAAGCAATTCTTCGGTGAACATAAGTATTACCGCAAATATTCCAAAAATCGATAGAATTTTTGGGACTAGTTTAGAGATATACAATGTGTAATACAAAATAAAAACAGGAAAACAAGAAATCAAAAGATAAAAGTAGTGTGTCCATCGGTGCCTTTGATAAACAAGAGTCTCCAAAATTTTGATTGAACTATCATTTCCGCTTTTTACATATTCATTGCTCAGTTCCAAGATAGATACTACACTAACGTTGTCAATCATTAAAGCAATAAAATTTAAAATGCAAAACGCGAAATATAAATATGCCAAAAAGGAACTGTGTCTTTTAAATGTTGGTAAAAGTATTGTTGCAATAATTATAGATACTATTCCATTAATAATTCCGAGTAGAGTAGAACTAATAATTTTATTTGAATTTTCTGAAGTGCTAGTAATAAAGTTTTCTGAAAAAAGTACAGAACCTTGTAAAAATTGAAAAATGATAATTCCTGAAATAAAAACGAATAATAATAACACTCCTGCAATTCTGCCTGTTTTTTGATTTGATTTCATTTTTTTTATATTTGATTGATTGGCTATCTGACGGTTCTTCTTCAAAAATGTTACAAACTGGCAGGTTTTCAAATTGCACACAACG
>NZ_JBISCD010000020.1:0-283 GCF_044386045.1 Thalassobellus sediminis
TAAGTTACACTCGTATTACCACCCTCACATAAAGCAGGAGCAGTAAGCGCACTAATATCTGTAGCTTGCGGATCACAACCACCAGTTACACTAAATCCAGCAATCCAATTAGCAAAGGCTGTATCTAAAGCCGCTTGATCAGCAAAGTCACAAGCATTCACAGTAAGATCTTGAACATCACTAATTGTTAAGGCATCAGCAGGAGTTACCGTAAATGTAGCTGTATCTTGCCCAGACTCACATAAGTTCGTTACATTATAAGTTACACTCGTATTACCACCCT
>NZ_JBISCD010000026.1:0-568 GCF_044386045.1 Thalassobellus sediminis
TAAAAAACTACACACAACAACGTGTATAATTAATTACTACGAATTTCCTAATCGGAAATTCCTAACAATTAATTATCTTAGGTGCTAATCGGAAAATGACTCGTGTCCTTTTCCGTAACTAATTCATACACGAACACGTTGGCAACAATATGAAAACCGAAAATATTGAGATTTAAAACAACATTTTTCATATCATTCTTTTTTTGCGTTTTTTCCGCATTTGGACAACGGACTTTAAACGGTAGAATTGTCGACCAATTTATGGAAACTGCTATAGGAATAACAATCTTTGACAAAGACACCACCGAAATCGGACAATCTGACTATAATGGATATTTCCAAATTAAATTACTCAAAGAAACCGATAAATTTATTTTCGCTGGACTTGGCTATGAATGGGCAACAGTCTCAATTACAAAAGATTGTGAAAATGCGGAAATAATTCTGTTTTTAGCCTCTACACATTGTTTTGATTCGCCTGCCAAAGTTGACCGACTCCGGAAAAAGGAATTTGAAAAGTTATCCGAATTGCATTATCAAGCCTTTCAAAAAGGACTTTTTAAAACTG
>NZ_JBISCD010000023.1:0-2218 GCF_044386045.1 Thalassobellus sediminis
AGTTTTCCGCTTTTTAATTCAAATTCAGGTACAGAAATTCCGTTTAACTCAAACTCTTTGTTATGGAAAATACTGTTTGTCATAATTGTACCCAACGGTTGTGTATAAGAATAGTGCGGTTTTGTGTCCGAGGATTTTCCGTAGGAAAATCAGAGAGACCAAATGTGCACTAACCTTTTGATTTAGCAATAAATTTAAGCATTATTTCTTATACTTTGTTGTAGGTAGTTTTTATATTTCATTCATTTTAAAAGTTTTACTTGATGTTCTTCTTTTTCCATCTGTTGTTGTATAACTTGTAATGATTTTTAATTCCGAAAATTCTTTATAATTCCGAATACTCTTTTTAATTAAATCAGAAGTTAGTTCAATCTTATTTTTCTTTCCTTCAGAAGAAATAGGTTTAAATTCCGAAATCATTAGAGTAATGTCATTCGATATTTTTCCATTAAAATTAGTCTCACTTTTCGAAATCAATGGAAATTCACAATTCCAGATTTTTTTTAAATTCTCAATAGTTTTTTCTCTTGAGTTGGAATATATAATCTCAATTGAATTTGTTTTTGAGTTTATTACTATTTCAGATTTTTTTTGAGAGTCAGTTTTATTTACACAACTCAACACTAAAATTCCGATTAAAAAGTACAATGTTTTTTTCATTAGTTCCGTTTTTCTCAAATTACCTACAACGTGATTGTGTATGATTAGTGGCGTATTCCACGAACCTAATTTAGCAAATAAAAACCAAATAGAAAATCCGCGAGGATTTTCGTAAGTAGGCGAGAACTAGCCATTAATTATACACGTTGTTACCACACGTTTTTATTTTATTTGTTCAATCGGAATTTTCAATAAATCTCCATCGTAATGAACTTCGTTATTTTCAAATTGTTCTTTCGTAAATGCTTTTAGTTTCTTTTCAGGTTTTAAGTATGGTCCTAAAGGTTTGATGTCAATCAATTCGTTAAAAGTCAATTCAGTTCGAACAATCTCAAATTCCGTATTTGGAAATTTGCGTGAATATTGTAATTCGTCAAAATACTGACCTTGTAAAAACAATGTTTCGTTTTCAGATATTTTCAGATAAAATCCTGAGCCTAAATCAAAAGTTTCTTTTCGTTTGTAAACTTTGTCAGTCTTTATTTTCAGAACTTGGGCTTTTCCGTTTTTTATTTAGTTATCCACTTTTTTATTCCAACCAATTTCTCCGTTTTTTCTCATCCAATAAATCACAATTCCAATTGAGATGATTAGCAACGGAATTGAAGTCAGTAATTGTGTGTCAGAAGAAACTTTACTAACGAATTTGTCATAAAGTAATAAAGGAGCTAAAAGAATCAGAGTAATTAATATCCATTTCTTTCCAAAATTCTCAAAATGATCCCAAATCGAATTTTTCCTGCTTTTCAACAGTTTGATTTCCTCTGGATTATATGGACGTTCGATTTTTTTCAAATGTGTGGTAACGGTTGTGTATAAGAATAGTGCGGTTTTGTGTCCGAGGATTTTCCGTAGGAAAATCAGAGTGACCAAATGCGCACTAACCTTTTGATTTAGGAATAAATTTAAGCATTATTTCTTATACTTTGTTGTGCATAGTACTTTTTATCTTTTCAATTTCAGATTCAATTTCCGTATAGTTTATAAATCCGTTTTGAGTGATTGTTTTTTTTATCGTTTTTCTCCAAAATGGTAAAGCCCAAGTTGAAGCAGTTCCGTAATTCTCCCAAGTTCCGTTTCTATTTTCAAATTCATACTCGTTTTTGAAACGAAATTTTCCTTTGTAATAATCGACTCTTCTTTTTTTGCAGGTCAGAAATAGTAAAAACTTATTAAATCCTTTATTCAAGTCGTCATATTTCGGGTCATAATGTAAGTGACTAATTCCGAAACCAACAGTCAATTGTCCATCTTGATCAAGTTCAATCCAGATTGATGATTCTTCTTCGTCTTCCGAATCCAAAGTAAGATGAGTTCCGTCTTCGAATTCCGAAATATTTTCTGGAAAATGAGATTCCAAAAGCTCTTTTATTTTACTAAATGTCAATTCGTGGTTCGTCATTTGAGTATTATGCACAACGGTAACGTATAAGAATAGTAGCGGATTTTTACGCACTTACTTTTCGGTTTGTTACTGTCGTTTGATTTATAAATTTCATTTTCGTTTTAGCGATTAAACCGCTATTATTTTTATACAATGTTAGGCACTGGCTTTTTC
>NZ_JBISCD010000016.1:0-408 GCF_044386045.1 Thalassobellus sediminis
GCCCTCGATCGTAGCCTCGTCTGATACAACAAATGGTCCATCATCTGTAGATAATGAGAAGATTGGTGTACCTGTACCTGAAGTACTTACTATGGTTAATGTGCCATCGGCATCATCATAACATGTTACATTCGTGCTTGAAGTTACTAGGGTAACATTATCTGGCTGTGTAATATTCTCTTCTTGTGTAAACTCACACACTCCTGCATTACCTTCTCCATCTGGATAGGCGACTTTGATAACATATTTACCTGGTCCATAACTTTCGCCCTCGATCGTAGCCTCGTCTGATACAACAAATGGTCCATCATCTGTAGATAATGAGAAGATTGGTGTACCTGTACCTGAAGTACTTACTATGGTTAATGTGCCATCGGCATCATCATAACATGTTACATTCGTGCTTGA
>NZ_JBISCD010000021.1:0-398 GCF_044386045.1 Thalassobellus sediminis
AGTGTAACTGGTGGTTTTAATCCACAAGCTACAGATATTAGTGCACTTACTGCTCCTGCTTTATGTGAGGGTGGTAATACGAGTGTAACTTATAATGTAACGGACTTATGTGAGTCTGGACAAGATACAGCTACATTTACAGTAACTCCTGCTGATGCGTTAACAATTAGTGATGTTCAAGATTTTACTGTGAATGCTTGTGACTTTGATGATCAAGCGGCTTTAGATACAGCCTTTGCTAATTGGATTGCTGGGTTTAGTGTAACTGGTGGTTGTGATCCACAAGCTACAGATATTAGTGCACTTACTGCTCCTGTTTTATGTGAGGGTGGTAATACGAGTGTAACTTATAATGTAACGGACTTATGTGAGTCTGGACAAGATACAGCTACATTTAC
>NZ_JBISCD010000003.1:0-201 GCF_044386045.1 Thalassobellus sediminis
CAAGCATTCACAGTAAGATCTTGAACATCACTAATTGTTAACGCATCAGCAGGAGTTACTGTAAATGTAGCTGTATCTTGTCCAGACTCACATAAGTCCGTTACATTATAAGTTACACTCGTATTACCACCCTCACATAAAGCAGGAGCAGTAAGCGCACTAATATCTGTAGCTTGCGGATCACAACCACCAGTTACACTA
>NZ_JBISCD010000008.1:0-200 GCF_044386045.1 Thalassobellus sediminis
AAGCATTCACAGTAAGATCTTGAACATCACTAATTGTTAAGGCATCAGCAGGAGTTACCGTAAATGTAGCTGTATCTTGTCCAGACTCACATAAGTCCGTTACATTATAAGTTACACTCGTATTACCACCCTCACATAAAACAGGAGCAGTAAGTGCACTAATATCTGTAGCTTGTGGATCACAACCACCAGTTACACTA
>NZ_JBISCD010000002.1:0-201 GCF_044386045.1 Thalassobellus sediminis
CAAGCATTCACAGTAAGATCTTGAACATCACTAATTGTTAACGCATCAGCAGGAGTTACTGTAAATGTAGCTGTATCTTGTCCAGACTCACATAAGTCCGTTACATTATAAGTTACACTCGTATTACCACCCTCACATAAAACAGGAGCAGTAAGTGCACTAATATCTGTAGCTTGTGGATCACAACCACCAGTTACACTA
>NZ_JBISCD010000028.1:0-385 GCF_044386045.1 Thalassobellus sediminis
CAAGCAGCTTTAGATACAGCCTTTGCTAATTGGATTGCTGGGTTTAGTGTAACTGGTGGTTTTAATCCACAAGCTACAGATATTAGTGCACTTACTGCTCCTGCTTTATGTGAGGGTGGTAATACGAGTGTAACTTATAACATAACGGACTTATGTGAGTCTGGGCAAGATACAGCTACATTTACAGTAACTCCTGCTGATGCCTTAACAATTAGTGATGTTCAAGATCTTACTGTAAATGCTTGTGACTTTAATGACCAAGCGGCTTTAGATACAGCCTTTGCTAATTGGATTGCTGGGTTTAGTGTAACTGGTGGTTGTGATCCGCAAGCTACAGATATTAGTGCGCTTACTGCTCCTGTTTTATGTGAGGGTGGTAATACGA
>NZ_JBISCD010000029.1:0-778 GCF_044386045.1 Thalassobellus sediminis
AACGGTTGTGTATAAGGATAGTGCGGTTTTGTGTCCGAGGATTTTCCGCAGGAAAATCAGAGTGACTAAAAATGCACTAACCTTTAGATTAAGGAATAAATTTAAGCATTATTTTTATACTTTGTTGTAAACAGGCTTTTATGCGACTCTTTCAATTCGGCAATTTTCACATTCTGGATGAGTTTTTACAAAGTCAGCAATCGATTCATTTATTTTCTCAAATGATTCTCCATAAAAATATAATCCAGTTTCTGTATTTCCTTGCCAATATCGAAGAACATTATCTTTTATATTTGCTAATCGTCTAATCTCTATAGCCAAAGCTTCAGAGTCAGAATTTTTATAAACTTCATCGGACAGATTTATTCCGTCAAGATAAATTCCTAAACCTTCCTTTTTTCCAAATTCAATTTTCTCTTCCGTTTTCTCAATTGTCAGTTTAGAACCTTTTGGTGCTCCAAGCTCTTCAAGTTTCTCAATGATTGATTTAATATGATTTTCATTAATCTCATCAGAATTTATTTGTATTTCTACGTCACAGTATTCCAATTCTCCAGATTCTAATTGCATAGTTCCTCCGCCTGTAACTTCTCCAATTCCATTAGCTTGAAGAAATTCATCTAATGGGTCTTCATAAATTTCTCCTCTATCGATTGGCATTACTTTATCATTTAGAGTTGCGACAATAAAATTTACAGAGTATTCTTCTTCCTCTTTTTTATTTAATCCGAAAAGTTTTTTAATGAAGTTCATATTTTGGTTTAGCTTGTTTACAACG
>NZ_JBISCD010000005.1:0-7928 GCF_044386045.1 Thalassobellus sediminis
AAAACGAATAATAATAACACTCCTGCAATTCTGCCTGTTTTTTGATTTGATTTCATTTTTTTTATATTTGATTGATTGGCTATCTGACGGTTCTTCTTCAAAAATGTTACAAACTGGCAGGTTTTCAAATTGCACACAACGTGTTTGTGTATGATTAGTGGCGTGTTTAAGCACCTAATTTAGCAAATAAAAACGGAATAGAAAATCCGCGAGGATTTTCGTAAGTAGGCGAGAACAAGCCATTAATTATACACTTTGTTACCACCAGTTTTTTTAATCGCAACCACCACATCCTCCGCAACTACTACATCCGCTATCGTCAGAAGAACATCCTGATGCATCAAATTCAGAATCAAATGAATTTAAAGTGTCATCAAAACTATCAAAATAAGAATCAAACATATAATCATCTTCGAAAAAGTCAATGTATAGCCACCAATCACTATCTGAGTCATAAGTGTCATTATATAAAACTTTCTGTTGATTTAGTAATTCCTTATCAATTGTTTTTAAAAGTTGAAAATCTAAGTTTTTTAATAAAAAAATGTTTCCTCCAATACTCAGTAAAAGTTCTAATCCTTTCTTCTTGTCATTATGAAGTAGATGGTCAATGCTTTTGTCAATTTTATTTAAATAGTTAGATATTTCTTTTTTTATTTTAATTCCATTGTCCGTTAATTTATTTAGCTTAAACAAGTTTAATAAAAATGATTGCTTAAAATATGGGTTAATCACCCGATTGCTTTTTGTCGATTTTTTAAAACTCCAGCTTCCGTTTGAAGTATCGTAAGCCATCTTTATAAAATTCTTAAATAGTATTTGAATTGATGGACTTTTTATAAATGGATTTAAGTAAATTAATTCGTGATTTTTTGGTTTGTATTTGTTGAAGTTTTTACCTAAAATAACATAAGTGTAAGTTCTAATGTAGTTATCTCTAGGATGTGACTTTTTATTTATCTCTTTAATTTCAATTACTTTTTTGAGTAGTAAATCCATAAAAGTGAATTTCATTAAATCTTTCAATTGTACAGAAGAATCCTTAATAAGCATTGTTTCTGCAGGTGTTATTTGAGATAGTATTTTCATTAGTTTTTAAATCGTAGTTTAGGTATTATCCAATTTCTTTTTCTGTTAACTCTTGTAAAGTGAATTTCATCAAATCTAGTTTTAACATCAATCCAAATGTCTTTTGGTGGCTTTTCATTAAATAATGATTCATAAAATTCAAGTGTTTTGATATACTGCTCTTTAAATAAACTCCTTTCCTCTGAACCTTTTGTTGGTCCATGATGAATATTTTTATTTATTGTGTTTTTACATAGTTCAATCCAATACGACTCTGTGTAAAGTAGATGAAGATGCCAAACTTGGTCAATTTGGTCAGAAGGTGTTTGAGGGAAATCAGAAATAACAATTAGAAAAATAAATTTTTTGTATTCCTGAATAGTTCTAAGCGAATATTCCATTGACCAACCATTTTCTCTCGCTAATCTGTCAGTAAATGTGAAAGAAGAATCTATGTCGTCAATTTCAAAGTTTTGAATTTTATTCCATATTTCGTTTTGTTCTTCAGTCATTTTTGGTAATTGGTGGTAACGGTTACGTATAATATTAGTGGCGCGTTTAAGCACTAATTTAGTAAATAGAAACTTGCCAGCGGAAAATTCCGAAGGAATTTTCCAAGTAAGCTAAAACTAGCCATTAATTTTATGCTTTGTTGGCATACGTTTTTTTCTTTTTTATTATAAATACTATTCCAAATAATACATTCCATATTAGAAAATAAATCCAGATATCTTTCGCAAATTCAGTTCTACAAGGTGGACACGGGTAATCAGGAATACAGGGTCCACATAATATTAAAAAAGGGTCGATTAAAAATCGTCCTAACAAAAGAATGTTTCCAATAATCCAGATGTAAAAAAATCGATTCTTTTTTTTCATTCAGTTATTGATTCCATTAATTGATTATGTTTTTCATTCCAGTATGTATCTCTATTGTTCTCGTCAATTAAATAATGTTCTATTATTTTTTCAACTTTTTTTTTGAAGTTTTTAAATTCGTTTTCTGCATTTTCAAGTGTACTATAAAAGTCAGTATGAAATATTAGTCCGTAAATTCCAACTGTAATTGAATAAGGAGCAATTGAACCGTCTTCTTCCAAAGTGATTCTTGCACCAAATGAATTTTCCTCATCTTCTAATATTTTTCCGTCTTCAGAACCAATTGTTCCAATCGAATTTCCTTTATCAATGGGATTCCATTTATATTCCATAAAGTCACTCTAAATGTATGCCAACGGTTGTGTATAAGAATAGTGCGGTTTTGTGTCCGAGGATTTTCCGTAGGAAAATCAGAGAGACCAAATACGCACTAACCTTTAGATTAAGAAATAAATTTAAGCATTATTTCTTATACTTTGTTGTGGGTAGTTTTTATTCATTGTAAGGGTCCATTATGTTGTTTGCTTCATAACCTTCTTTTCTGTCTTTATCCATTTGTTCAGGGTTGATAAAAGCCTTTATTTCATTGGAAACAATTGTACTACCTTCTAATACCAATTTGTAGCGAAGCTTTGTTTTAAAACTTCCCTTAAATACTGGTTGAACAAATTCCCAATACTCGTCTGTACCAAGAGTTATTGTATGATAACTATTTCCACACCAACTTGAAGGTAAATATGTGATTTCAGTCCACATTCCAATATTAGATTTAACCTCTGTTTTTATGTCAAGTCGACTATCTTGAGCTGATAAGTCAATATTTTTGTCAGTCGTGTTGATTAAATAAAGAGTATGTCCAATATTTTTCTCATATACTTTTTGAAGTTCGTTTTCACTCAAATAAAGTCCGAACAAATCTTTTTCAAACTTTCCATTATTAGACTTTGGAATATTCTCTGAATGAGCTTCTCCATTTGATTCTTTAGCGTTTTTTTGACTGCTAAATGCATAGCAATTTCCTCTTAATTGAAAATCAATATTTAAACTGTCTAAATTTTTTAGAGTTTCAGAGTCAATTTTAGGTTTTCCGTTAAATGCAATTCCATTCGAGATATTCACTTTCTCTTGGCATTGCAAAAAACAAACTGTACCAACTGTCAAAAACATCAATTTTAGTATTCTTTTCATATCGAGTGTAAATTACCCACAACGTTGTTGTGTATGATTAGTTGCGTGTTTTAAGCACTAAAGTTAGCAAATAAAACACAGATAGAAAGTCCGCGAGGACTTTCGTAAATTGGCTAAAACCAGCAATTAATTATACACGGTGTTAGCAGCAGGTATTTTTTCTTTAATTCGATTTATTGTATCTAAATAATATTCAGACCAATTGTCTCCATAATCTTTAGAAGATTTAATAACTTCTACGTTCAATGAATTTAAAAGTTCTTCTTTATCTTTTTTAATGTTTTTGTCATAAAAGTAAATCTTGTTGTTTATTAAACCACTTGTTTTATTGTCTTTAATCATTCTTGCTCTTTTAGTCAAAATCCACCATATGTCAGTTTCGCTAAAATCTAATGATAATCCAATTATGTGAATATTTGAATTAAATATTAATTCAGACCAAGAACGATTGTCAAACTCTCTCTGTTTAAGTTTGTCAGACATTTTTTTTACATTGATTTTTTTAGAGTTTTCTTGAAAATCATAAGTTCCTTTTACGTAAGCATCAAGTTTGCTGACTGAACCGCAATAATGGTCAAGTCCAAGCATAATTGAAATAGGTTTAGAAATCTCTCCGTGAATGTTCCATATTTTACAAATTTCTTCTTGTTCTTTATTGAAAACTTGAGTTTGTCTTCTGATACTATAAATATCTTCTGTACTATGATTTTCAATTAAATATTCTTCAGTTTCTAAAATGTAGTTTTTTAAAGCATAGTCATAATTAGTCGTTAAATAATTTTCACAATTTAATTCAAATAATAGTCTGTAAAAATCATTTGTTTCAATTGTAGATAATAATTCTGATATAGATTCTTTAATTTTAAATTCCGTTTCACGAATATCATTTGAAGAGTGATTTTCGAAGATTGCTCTTTCGTAGATAAAAGTATTTGGTAATGTTCCGTTATCAAAATTTGAGATTCCTTTAATTTTATTCAAAAGGTCATTCCAAGGAATTCTATTTTTACTCAAATTATTTATTCCGTTTCCAAATAGAATTGAATTTTTCATTTATTTCGGGTGTCGTTTTTACTTGCTGCTAACGGGTTTATATATGATTTGTTGCGTGTTTTAAGCACTGAATTTAGTAAATAAAAACCAAATAGAAAATCCGCGAGGATTTTCGTAAGTAGGCTAGAACCAGCAATAAATTATATATGTTGTTGTAGCCAGTTATTTTTTCTTTCTTTTTTGTTCAATTTTTGTTAATTCAGATTTTGAGTCATAAGGAACTTTTCCAGATGGTACGACCTTGCTACTTGATTCTAGATGCGTGTCTTGGTCATCGAAAAATATATGTGCTCCAAATGCTTTTAAAACTTTATCTTTTGAAAGACCTCCCAAAAAATAGGCTTCATCAACATAAACTCCCCATTTTCTTAATGTTTTAATTACTCTCATATGTGATGGCGCATTTCTTGCTGTAACAATTGAAAGTCTTAAAGGTGATAATTCAATTCTTGTTGGTAGATGTTCTTGAATTTTCGATAATTTAATTAATAAATTCGCAAAAGGACCTTCTTTTAATTGTTCATCTTCGTGTTCTGATTCATATTTATGAAATGCTTCCATTCCTTCTGTTTTGTATCTTAATTCAGATTCGTCAGAGAATAAAACTGCGTCAGCATCAAATGCTATTTTCACTCGATTATCTTTTGGGTCAAATTGAGTTGGAGGTGCGTACAAAGTTGCAGCTGCACAAGTTTTAGAATCTATAACTGTCTGAACATCTTTACTGTCTTTAGATAAAAATAAATCCACATCAAACGCATCAATGTAAGGTGCTAAAGGTTCTCCTCCAGATAATGCTACTCTTGTTATATCTAGGTTTTGATTTTTTATAGAATTAAGCATTCTAACTCCAGTTTCGGGACTATTTCTTGACATTACTACAACTTCTACAATTCGTTTGTTAGCTTGATTGTTCAGTTCTAGAAGACTTTTTACTAAATAAAATGCAGTTCCGTGCTCTAAAGGTTCGTTTTCATTTTCTTGTTGAAATTTTCGAAAACCTTCAATTCCTTCAGAATCAAAAATTTCATTTTCTTTCTCCAAGTCAAATAATGCTCTTGATGATACTCCTATTACTAATATGTCTGAAAAGTCAATTGGCATTTCGTTTGGTTTTAATTGGCTACAACGGTTAAGTATAAGAATAGTGCGATTTTGTGTCCGAGGATTTTCCGCAGGAAAATCAGAGTGACTAAATACGCACTAACCTTTTGATTTAGGATTAAACTTAAGCATTATTTTTATACAATGTTGTGCATAGTTTTTATTCACATACTTTATTTTTTTCAATCCACGGATTAATAAATTTCCTTTCAGTTCCGAGTATTGTTTTCATTTCGGGTTCGTCGAAAATCAGATAGAAATTTTTGTCTTTTTCCACGTATTTAAATTTCAATTCAGTACAATATTTTCCAGTGCCGTGATTTACGAGCATACTTATAATTCCATTTTCAATTTTTATGTCTTTCACGGATTCCACCATAATAAAATTAACTTTTATATCAGAAGGAATTTCTTTTTCACTATATTTTCCAAGGTCATTCATTTCAATCATTTCGTCAACGATTTCTTGAATCCATTTGTCAATAGGTTTTTCTTGGTTGATTTGGATGTTTGAAATTCCAATCAAAAATGTCAGTAAAATTATTTTCATATTCTGTTTCTCAAATTATGCACAACGGTTGTGTATAAGAATAGTGCGTTTTTGTGTCCGAGGATTTTCCGTAGGAAAATCAGAGAGACCAAATACGCGCTACCTTTTTGATTTAGGAATAAATTTAAGCATTATTTCTTATACTTTGTTGCCATTTCGTTGTTTTTCTTTCAGTTTGAATTCAGTTGATATTTTCTTTTTTTGTCCGAGTTTGAGTGAATTCAGTCTGCGTTTTACTCTGCAATTTTTTTTAATTCCAATTGAGTGAATAATTCCTCAACTTGCTAAATTCAGCACATAGTTTGGTTTTATATTTTTAATTTAGCTTCCGATTCCGCAAACGAGCTAAAAGTTCGACGAGATTTTTTATTCCGCAAAATTGATAAATTTTACTTTAGTTTTTTATTTACGAAAAAGGGATTTGATGTCATTTATGAAACCATGTAATTTTGAGATTGTATATCCATACGATTCTTTTTCTTTTTCCAAATCACCTGAAAAATCATGTTTTGGAAAAGAAACCTGTTTTATGATGAAATAAAACATTGTAATCACAATGATTAACATTAAAATTCCGATAATGGTATCCATATTCTTAATAGATAAAAATTATTTTTTTGATAATGAGTGCGTTCCGCAATGAATGGCAACGGTTTTGTGTATGGTTAGTGGCGTGTTTAAGCACCTAATTTAGCAAATACAAACCGAATAGAAAATCCGCGAGGATTTTCGTAAGCAAGCTCGAACTAGCCATTAATTATACACGGTGTTAGCGGCAGGTTTATTTTTCTATTTTCCATTTTTCCAGAGTCCACCCTTCATCCAATCTCTCAATAATTAATGTGTCATTCCAGACTCCCCAAGGAGATAGTTTCCTTTGTTCAGCTGTTAATTTTTCTATTGTTTCCCTGTGCCAATTTTCTGAATCTATAATGTGCCATCCTTCTCCGAAAGGATTTTCTGTTTTGAAATATCTCGGTGTTTTAAAGTCAGGTTCTAAAGTTGAATTTCCTACTTTTTGAACTATTTTTCTGTTGTATGCTGCTTGAAGTACAAAACTTAAATAAAAAAAGGAACTTTTCTGAATAAAAGAAATATCAATCATCTGTGTCGGATGTATCTTATAGTAAACACGAATTAATTCCACGTCCTGCCGTTTGTCTACAGGAATCCGCACACATTGGAGATAAACATAACCTTTGCCAGTTTTTAATTCGAAAATATCACCAAGTTCTATTTTTTTTCTCGCCATAGTTTGTTTTACTTGCCGCTAACGGTTACGTATAATATTAGTGGCGCGTTTAAGCACTAATTTAATAAATAGAAACTTGCCAGCGGAAAATTCCGAAGGAATTTTCCAAGTAAGCTAAAACTAGCCATTAATTTTATGCTTTGTTGTACACCGTTTTTTATTCACATTCTTTTATTTTATTCCAATCAACAGTTACGGTTTTAGTTGTCGGATTAAACTCGAATTCTGTGATTTTTTCTTTACAATTCAGAGTCAGATATTCTTTTTCAAGTTTGTTGGTTGAAAAGTATCCTAACAATTGTCCCCAACAATAAGTCGGTAGACAGTTTTCTTTTTCCGATTCCGAAAGTTGCTCGAATTCCATTATTGAAATATCCTTAAAATACGGTATTTCAAATTCTCCAATATCTAATTTTCCATTACTGAATTCAATATTTTTAATTTCTATGGATAATCCAGCGTAAGAGATAATCAAACTGTTAGTTTTAGATTCTAAAGGCAAAACAAAATTTCCGTCAAAGTCCGCCATTACTGTTTTGTCAGACTTTTTAAATTTAATTTCAGCACCAGGCAATGATAATGAGTCCATTAATATTGTTCCGCTAACTTGACTAAATACAATATTTGTCAAGGTAAAAAAGATAACAATCAATATGGAGTTCAGTTTTCTCAATGGTTTACGTAAATGGTGTACAACGTGTTCGTGTATGAATTAGTTACGGAAAAGGACACGAGTCATTTTCCGATTAGCACCTAAGATAATTAATTGTTAGGAATTTCCGATTAGGAAATTCGTAGTAATTAATTATACACGTTGTTGTGTGTAGTTTTTTA
>NZ_JBISCD010000017.1:0-276 GCF_044386045.1 Thalassobellus sediminis
TTCTGTTTTCAGGTAGATTTTAGATTCCGAGCAGTCATTATTTGAATCCAATTCATCATTATTCTGTGCGAATCCGTAAAATCCACAGATTAGAATAGTTAATATGTTTAGTTTGTGGTTCATTTAAATTACTGCCAACGGTTACGTATAATATTAGTGGCGCGTTTAAGCACTAATTTAGTAAATAGAAACTTGCCAGCGGAAAATTCCGAAGGAATTTTCCAAGTAAGCTAAAACTAGCCATTAATTTTATGCTTTGTTGGCATACGTTTTTTT
>NZ_JBISCD010000018.1:0-238 GCF_044386045.1 Thalassobellus sediminis
CAGCAGAAACTGTTTCATTTTGTACATCACTAATTGTTAAGGCATCAGCAGGAGTTACCGTAAATGTAGCTGTATCTTGCCCAGACTCACATAAGTCCGTTACATTATAAGTTACACTCGTATTACCACCCTCACATAAAGCAGGAGTAGTAAGTACACTAATATCTGTAGCTTGCGGATCACAACCACCAGTTACACTAAACCCAGCAATCCAATTAGCAAAGGCTGTATCTAACGC
>NZ_JBISCD010000015.1:0-12361 GCF_044386045.1 Thalassobellus sediminis
ATTTCTCCTCTATCGATTGGCATTACTTTATCATTTAGAGTTGCGACAATAAAATTTACAGAGTATTCTTCTTCCTCTTTTTTATTTAATCCGAAAAGTTTTTTAATGAAGTTCATATTTTGGTTTAGCTTGTTTACAACGGTTATGTATAAGGAAAGTTGCGTGTTTGTATGCGAGGATTTTCCGAAGGAAAATCAGAAGCTAGCAAACGAGCAACTAACTTTGGTTTAGCTAAAACTAGCAATTTTTTTTATACTGTGTTGTGTGTAGTTATTTTTTTAGCAGTTTTTTAATTTGTTTTTCTAATTCTTTTTCACTCATTTTAGAATATTCGTCCAAAACACTATTCCTTTGGTCAGGTTCTTTTTCTATTAATAACTTATAATATTCCAAGACTTTATTCATAGATTTTATGGAGGAATCTTTTAAGTTATATTTATTTCCTGTTCTAATTTTACTTGCTAATTGATTGCTTGTAAATACAACATTGATTTCGTCATAATATTTATATTTTCTATCGGTGTCCATAAATTCCTTTAGCGCTGAAAAATCCACAGGGAAGTTTGGATATTTTACAAACTGATAAGTTATATAATCCGATGCCTTTGACACAAATTCTTTGTCCGCTTGTTCAACTGGATTAGTCGAAAGCCATTCAATTCCAGCTAGTATTTCAGATTCAGATTTTATATCTATCTGTCCGAATAGCTTGGATTGAACAGATAATATCGTTAATAAACTTAAAGCTAAAAGTTTCATATTCGTTTTTTTTCTAATTACACACAACGGTTATGTATATAATTTAGTTTGCTAAGGTAAAGCAAGCATATACAAATAACCAAATATTAAGCGTTTATAGAATAGTTTTATAAGCGTGCCAATAATGGCAAATTAATTATATACGTTGTTGTGTGTAGGTGTTTTTATTTTGGGTTCAATATTGCTATACATCTTTCTAAAATTTCTTCGTTATCAACCACAATGAAATTTAATTTTCTCCTTGTTCTTGTCATAATTTGAAGTAACATTTTTGTTGGATGATAATATGGTCTATTCTTATAGTTTTTTGTTGATAGTTTATTCTCGTTATTATAATAAAAGAAAGAATCAACAACAGCAATTACTTTATCAAATTCTTGACCGATAACACTGTGTGCGTTGTCTTGTTCTCCTATTCTTAAATTATCATAAGGTAAGTTATGTCTACTTGAAGGGGTGTAATTTATTGTTTTCCAACCTTTATCTTGTAAGTATTTAATATGTTCTATGGCTTCATTATAAGTTTTAAAATAATTTAATTCAACATTTGGTTTACCTAATTTGTCAATTTGACGACCATTGTCCAAAATACATTTTATAAAAGAAGCTATTTCTTTATTTGTTCTTATTTTCTCAGTTAATTGAAACTTAAGAGGATTTACAATGCTTTCAATTTGTAATTCAATATTATTATTTACTTCAGTACTCCTTAAACATTGTTGCTTGTCATAGGAAAAGATGCAACTTTTTTTATGTGTTGTTACTTCTTTAATTATGTGCTTTAATTGATTAGGATAAACTCTTTGAACTTCATCCATAATGACAAGTGAATAATTTGAAATATCTTTATGATATGTGTTTTTTGCAGGTATAATATCCCAGCCATACTCATCTCTTAATTTGTAATGACCTTCATTTAGTAATCCACAATGAATAATTAATACATTCATTTTTTTAGACATACATTCTTTAACGATGTCATATGTTAAAAGAGTTTTTCCTGTTCCTGCTTTCCCAATAATAGAAATAAAAGAACTTTTACTAACATCATTAATATCCTTTAATGATTTTAGTTTTATTTCTTCTTGATGGTTTGTGAGAAAAAATTTATTCAAAACAAATTTTTCTGTTGAATTAAATGGAGAAACCAAATAATTAGAAGGATTAAAAAGAGAATCTACATTTTCAATACTTTTTACTTTTTGAAGTTTTAATACTTTTAAAAGTTCTTCGGGTTTTTCCTCAATGATATCATTGTTATTGTCTAACCTGAATAATTTTTTTTCAGCTGAAATAAAAGTGAAACATAAAATATTTTCTCCTAAAAAATCTAAATAATATTTATTTCTAGTTAATTGTTTTTTTATTTTCTCTTTTGTACTCGTGCTTTTAAGCTCAATGTTTATTGTGTAATTTTCTCCAAATCTAAGTAAATCAAATTCTTTGCTTATTTGTGGGATTTTATAACCTAGATAATAATTGTCAAATTCATCAACATTCTCTGTCTTTTTTAACAAGGAATTTACGAAAATTTCCAAGTCGTTTAATTCTCCACCTTTCATTGAAGTATTAAAATAATTCAGATAATCATTAAATAATTCAGGATTTAGGTTATTATGAGCTTGAATTATAGATAAGATGTTCGTTTTTTTCATTTATGATGGTTGGTTAGCACTTACACACAACGGTTACGTATAATATTAGTGGCGTGTTTAAGCACTAATTTAGTAAATAGAAACTTGCCAGCGGAAAATTCCGCAGGAATTTTCCAAGTAGGCTAGAACCAGCCATTAATTTTATGCTTTGTTGTAGCGCGTTTATTTTCCAGTTCTATATCCAATTACAAAACTTGTCCATTCTATTCCCAAGCTTCCAATTTCTTTATTCTCTTTATTGGTCAAATGTGGAATCAATTCATTAAAAGGCAACATTACTCCAACAATTTTACTATTCGACTTGTCAATTATTATCGGACTGTATGGAACATCACTTTCAGTCCAAGTTATTTCGAAAACTAATAATTCAAAACGACCTTTTTCAAGTTTTTTATGAATTTTGAGTTGGTCAGCAGTTTTTTCTTTTTTTAGTTTTTTAATGAGTTCAGTCGTAATTGGTAAATATTCAACTGCTTTATTTTTCGGTTTCCATAATAATTCCCGTATTTCTACTTCATTTCCAATTTCAAGTTTGGATATCAGATTCTCGTAATCAACTTTATATTTCTTTTTAAAAATTCTCATTGGCAAAATGCGCTACAACGGTTTTGTGTATGATTTCGTTGCGTGTTTAAGTACTAAAGTTAGCAAATAAATCATAAATAGAAAGTCCGCTAGGACTTTCGTAAGTAGGCTATAACTAGCAATGAATTATACACGTTGTTAGCATACGTTTTTATATTTCAGCGTACATAAATTCAACTTTCTTTAATTCAATTCCGCTTTTAGTTTTCTTTAATTTCATTCGATAATTACTATAACCAACGTATCTAATTATGTCTTCCGCTTTGTCAGATTTAGGTTTTTGTAAAATCCGAATTCGATATTCCATTTTACTTATCCGCACGAATTCCATAATTCTATATTCAAATTTTAATTCCGCATCTTCTTTCAGTTTAAATGTGAAATGAGTTCCGTTTAGATTGTTTTTCAGAAATTCCTCGTCAATTAATTCAGGTATCATTTTCGTATTCTCAATCTTAATTTCATTTCCGTATTTATCCGTAAAACTGAATTCAGAAGTTTGAGCTTTCAATCCGAATGAAACTCCGATTAAAATCAGAATTAATGTCAATTTCGATATTTTGTTTTTCAGTTTCAATGTTTTTCTCAAATGTATGCTAACGTGTTTGTGTATGGCTCGTTGCGGGAAATCAGCTATGATTTTCCGCCGTAACCGAAAGATAGCAAATTGCAATGAATTCCGATTAGGAATTCAGCCGCAATGAGCTATACACGGTGTTGTACTGCGTTTTTTAATTTCCATATTTCATTCGTTTCCACTATCTCAAATTGTATAATTCCATTTGATTTACTCCAATAAAGTTTATCAATTGGATAAATTCCATTGTAAAACATTTTCGAAAACTTGTCTTTTGGTCTTTCAAATCTTTTACTTCTTTCCAAAACTACAACATCATCGTATTCAATTCCGTTTACATTGAGTTTTGTGGTATTCAGTTCATATATTTCTTCAAGGTTCGTTCCGTGAACATAATTCTTTCCGTTAATTCTAATATTCCATCTGATATTTGTGTCGGAAGAAAAATTTTCTGTATCGAGATAAATCAATTCATCGCAACTTTTACAGTCCGAATTATTTGTGTGTACTCTTAATAATTCCGTGTTTTTCGCCCAAAACATATCTCCCAAATTCGGTGGGCGTTTTACTAAAGTTAAGTCAGTAATTTTAATAGTGTCAATATCCGATTTATTTGACTCAAAAATTAATTCGTCATTTTTCTCATATGGAATAATTGCCTTTTCTTTTTCAGTCAGACTTTTTGTTCGAAACATATTAGTCAAAACGTAGCCAACAAATAGAATCAGCATTAAAGCAATTATATGTTTTGTTTTCAATTTTGATTTCATTTCGTCGCTCAAATGCAGTACAACGGTTGTGTATAAGAATAGTGCGGTTTTGTGTCCGAGGATTTTCCGCAGGAAAATCAGAGTGACTAAAAAAGCACTAACCTTTTGATTAAGAAATAAATTTAAGCATTATTTCTTATACTTTGTTGTGCCTAGTTATTTATTTCCAATAATTGAACGACATTTAGTTTCAATAATTTTCATCGCTTCTTGTAGTTCTTTTTCAATTGTATCTTCTCCTTTAATTCGAACATATAAATCCGCTCTACTTTCTTTTAATATTTCTCGAATTAGGTTTTTATCCTCTCCATACTGACCGAGTTTTACCATTGCAATTTGGTCAGAGGCGAAGAATATTTTATTCATTGTTTGATTAAACTTGTCGAAATGTTCTTCAAATTCTTTTCCGTGAAGAGCTATGAATCTATATTTTAAAGTATGTAATTTTTCTAAAGGTTTTCTATTTCTTTCAAATCTTTCCCTCGAAACATATGCTTGATTGTAAATCTCAGTTTCTTGAGGTGATTCGTTTTCTTTTTTTTGTCGTGAAGAACCCTCATTTCCAAATCCAATAGGACTTCTAATTACTTTAATTGCGTGATGTGATTCATATAAATTAGCCAAAACTTCTTCAGCTAATTGGTATTGTCTTTTCCATTTAGTTTCTCTACGCCAACTGTTTATTCCCCAAATCGCAACTCCAGAAGCAATAATGACTCCGATACTTTTTATTAGTTCAAGAATTTCGTTCATTTCTATGCACATTTTGGTTTTAATTAGGCACAACGGTTGTGTATAAGGATAGTGCGGTTTTGTGTCCGAGGATTTTCCGCAGGAAAATCAGAGAGACCAAATACGCGCTATCTTTTTGGTTTAGGAATAAAATTAAGCATTATTTCTTATACTTTGTTGTACACAGTACATTATTCCCAAAGTTTGATCAATTGGCTCAATCCTTTTTCTATTCCGTTATAATAATCTCCGTTTTTAAATTCAGGAATTATAGTTTCATCAATCACTTTTTTACATTTTTTGTCTGTCAAAATTTTTTCTGTACCAAATCCAGTTGTAATGCGTAATTCTCTTAGACTTTTACTGAATAATATCAAAAGTCCGTTATCCGACTCTGGATTTCCGATTCCCCACTCGTTTGCTAAATCAGTTGAGTAATCAGCTATGTTTTCATAAGGCTCAATTGAGTTTACCGTAACAATTGCAATTTCTCGTGTCGTTTTTTGTTCATAATCTGAGATTATTTTAGTCAGATTTGAAATTTGATTTTCATTAAAAATTTTTTCGTAGTCAGAAACTGAACCAATCGGAAAAGGGAAACTACCGATACTGTCTAAAACCAATTCAGATGTTTTGGATTCCGAGTATTCTTTTTCGTAGTCAGTCCAAACCTTTTTTGAATTATAAGCAGCAAATGGAATAGCAATGATTTTTGGCAAAATAAACGATGCGAAAACATATAAAACTCCGATTGAACCTATAATTATTAATGCTTTCTTCATTTTTTTTTGGTATTGTGTACAACGTGTTCGTGTATGATTAGTTACGGAAAATTCGGTTAGAATTTTCTGATGAAGACACAAGTTAATTAATTCCGAGGAATTTCCGTTTAGGGAATTCAGAAGTAATTAATTATACACGTTGTTGCCCACAGTTATTTTATTCCGTTTTATTATTAAAATCAGATATGTTATTATAAAAATCAAAAGAGGAATTTGAAATGCTATGTAATTAAATTTCTCAATTGGTGTTTTAGTCATTCGTTTTATTAATGGCAAAATCATTAAAATGAAACTCAAAATTTTAATGATTCTTAATTTCCAATATTTTGTAAAGTTTAAAATTATTCCAGCCATTCCAAGAATAGCAAAAATCTGTTCAGCATTTCCAAAATCAAAAGTTGTAAAAATAATCCACATTAAAAATGGAATTCCAATCATTTGTCCCATAAGAATTATTAAGGAATATGAGATTAGAGAAACTATTTTTAGTTTTTTTTCCACTTTAAATTTTATTTTCTTCAAATGATTTGTTGAAATTCCGAACTCTTTTATTATTATCCAAAGATTCTCGATTTTCGTATTCCGCCCAATACATTACATCTCTTGGGTCACCTTTAGCAGATTCTAAAAATGATTTAAAACTTTCAATTCCATTATCTGCTAAAAATATCACACAGCGAATAATTCGGTCAGAGTTCAGATAGTCGTATTTATTCAAATATTCTGATAAAATTTTGTTCGCAGAGTTAAAGTCCGATTCAAATCGGATTTTCATTTGATTAATAATATCTTTTGGTAATTCTCTCAATTTTCCTGTTCAGCGAAATGTTTGTCTTTAATTGTGGGCAACGGTTACGTATAATATTAGTGGCGTGTTTAAGCACTAATTTAGTAAATAGAAACTTGCCAGCGGAAAATTCCGAAGGAATTTTCCAAGTAGCTAAAACTAGCCATTAATTTTATGCTTTGTTGGCAGTAGTTTTTATTCTTCCATCCACGTTTCTAATTTTCCAGTTTCTTTATTATAAAATATTATAAAAGTTATCTTTATTTTTCTCTTTGGTAATTTGAGATATGAAATGTTTATCGGTTTAAGTGCTTTCTTAATCTCTTTTCTACATTTTTTATCATCAGTTATATTCCACCACCAATCAACCCAAACTTTCTTTAATTTACCTTTTTTATTATAAGTCAAAATATATTTTTCATCACACAAGTCATAATATGGTGTTTTGATTGTATCCCAGACAATAGCTTTTTTTACTTGTTGAAAAAGAGTATCCTGTACTTTTTTTGCGATTTCTCTTTGTCTTTTTTCAAATCTGATTTTGTTAGCTATTTTTCCGTTTGAGATAGTTTTTTCATTTGTCTTAATTCCATCTTTAAATGATATATGAAGTTCCTTTTCATAAATCGAGGCATAACCCATATGAATGTATTGAACTCTTTCTCCTTGAGGAACAATTATTTTTCCAGTGAACCAATTCGCAAACACAGTTTCATTTCCGAACATCTTTTTTAAGTCAGCATTTTTTATTTCAAGTCCGCAACTGTTATGACAACTGGTTACTTGTATTAAATAGAGCTTATCTTCTTTTAATTCCCAAATAGCTTTATAACCTCTCCAACAAGCGGTCGAAACACAACCAACAAAATCAATTAACTCCCTTTTTCCCGTTTTTTCAAAATACTTTTCAAGCGGATTTGAGAAAATTGCAAGTGTATCGCCTTTATAAACTAAATAATCAGGGACTTGTCCAGTACCATAACTGAATTTGCAAAAAAGAAAAATCGAAAAGATTAGTAAGTATTTCATTCGTTGAATTTAGTATCTCAAATGTAATTCAGTCTTTTTTGTCTTAAAAATCAAAATGAGTGAAGTATGCTTTTCGTCGAGTAACAAGGTTTCTCAAATTACTGCCAACGGTTACGTATAATATTAGTGGCGCGTTTAGGCACTAATTTAGTAAATAGAAACTTGCCAGCGGAAAATTCCGAAGGAATTTTCCAAGTAAGCTAAAACCAGCCATTAATTTTATGCTTTGTTGGCAACTTTAATTTATTTGTAATTCAGTTCTTATGTTAATTTCCTTCGCTGAATTTTTGTCCTTTAGTTTCACTATTAATTTGCAAGGATTATTTATTTCTCCTTTCGTAAAAGTTAATTTTGCAGTTAATTGACTTTTTAAATCTTCTGGATTTACTCCTTCGTTTTCATAATCACTTAATAAATTCGGATTTGATATTATCTTATTTTCTTTATTATCTATAAGTTCAATCGAGAAAATTGGGAAAACTTTTTCATTGCTCAATTCCAAACCACTTATGTCATCAAGTATTAATATTAATAAATCTTCAGTACTCACATTTTGGTCAAAAACTGGCTGTTTAAGTGTTTCATTCCACAAGTATATTTCTGAATATTCAATTCCTTTGTTTTCAATATTAAGCAAGTCATTTTCTTTTATAGTAAAGGGTAATTCATAAGTGAACTTTCCATCTCCTTTTTTGTCCCAAATATTAACGAAAACTTTATATTTTTCTTCATTCTGATAAGGCAAAGCAGTTCTAAAGTTTGCTTGTAATTGAAGTGGAAAAAGGTCAGTTCCATTATCTAAACTTTTCAACAAGTTTGGATTAGAAAGAACAGTATCTTTTTCATTTTTTACAATATACATTGATAATCCAGGGAAAGTTTTATTTTCTGTCTTTGTTAATCCATTAATGTTGTTAAAAATTAGATTCACTTTTTCCCCAAATACATATTCATTTCTTTTTTCAATTTTTCCATTGATTTCAATATTAATGTCATCAATTCCAATTCCATCTCCTCTTGAATAAGCGCCAGTAATTAAGTCTGTATTTACTGATTGATTAAATTGACAAGAATTAAATGTGATAATTCCTAATGTTAAAATTAATATTCTAAATTTCATTATTTGTTCGGGTTTTTTATTGTTGCCAACGGTTACGTATAAGAATAGTGCGGTTTTGTGTGCGAGGATTTTCCGAAGGAAAATCAGATGTAACAAAAAAGCACTAATTCTTGATTAAGCACTAATTTAAGCATTATTTTTATACAATGTTGTGCTTTCGTACTTTTTTCATTAGGTAAATTTTATGTCTTTCTGCTAATTTAAATTCTCCATCAGATTCTATGTTTTTCATTGATTTTAAATAACCTAATCTAGAATGTCCTTCTACGAGTTGGAATGGTTTTTTTAATTCACTCCAACTTGGGAATTCCGGATTCAGAGAATTAATATCCAGAATAATAGGTGGTTTTTTCCACGTTCCATTTGTTTTCCAATAATCAAGATCTTCATCTAAACAACAAAAATCCTCGATATTCTTAAAACTAGCTCTTTGGTTCACATACGATTGAAATTGTTCAATAACGTAAAGTTTATTTAATGATTCAAAATCCCAAGAAACTAATTCAAATTCAATTAAGTCAAAATTAATCCAAGAATAATTTTTTAAAGTTTTGTGATTTTTGTGATGTGGATGAATCCATTGTTCATAAACCTCTTTCGGAAATTCTCCTAATTCAAATTTCGTTTCACAAATTCGGTTATAATATTCCGCGAAACATTCTTGATTTCCATCATTATTTTCATTCGGTTTTAATTCCAACCATGTGGTATGAATTAGTGTCATTTCGGTTTTTTTTGGGTATGAAGCACAACGTTTACGTATAAGATTAGTGGCGCGTTTAAGCACCTAATTTAGTAAACAAATACTTGCCAGCGGAAAATTCCGCAGGAATTTTCCAAGTAGGCTAGAACTAGCCATTAATTTTATACTTTGTTACCTACAGTTTTTATATCGATGCATATTCATAAATAATTTTTTCAGATTCTTTTTTGGCAAATTTCATTTCCCATAATTCGGTTGTTGATTTAATTAAGTTTGCTAAAAATGAACTAGAATACATAATCAAAAATGATAACATCAAATTATTAAACTCTCCATCGGTTTCCATTCCTTGAGCGTAAACTAATTGAGTTATTGATGCTGGTGAAGAATGTGTATGTACAGACATTAGTTTATAATAAGCACGAAACTCTTCTAAATCTAAACCACGTTTTTCAACTATCTCAAATTGAGTTAAAAGTGTACTTTTTTTTCCGTTGAGAATGAATCTTTTTGTTTGTTTATCTAATTTTTCAAAGTGTGAATTGTTTTTAATTTTGTCTTTAAATTCACTTATTTTTTTCTCTAAATATTCAACGTTTTTTTCATCGTAAAGGATTCTGTTAAAAATAAAATCCGTTGAAATAAAATCGTGATATTTTAGGATATCGGTTCTAAATTCAAACTCGTCTTGTTCAATTTTGTCGTCTATTAAATACCAGAAAATGTTTGATAATTCTATTAAATTCCGACATAGTGAGAAAACAGATGAAATATCAAGATAGAGTTCTTTACCTTCTGAATATTTACTTTCAGGAATTAGTTTTAAAATTGAAAAACTGTTGTCTAATGCTTTTGCGAGTAAATGAGTTGATTTTGTTTTTATTTCGTCATCAACATATATTCCGCCAAAATGTTGAGATAAATCACAACCAATTTCGGTAATTAGTTCAAAATCCGATATTACATTTGGTTGTTTTTTCAATTAGTTCGTTTTTTTTGAAATTGTAGGTAACGTTTTTGTGTATGATTAGTGGCGTGTTTAAGTAACTAATTTAGCAAATAAAAACCGAATAGAAAGTCCGCGAGGACTTTCGTAAGTAGGCGAGAACTAGCCATTAATTATACACGGTGTTACCTACAGTTATTTATCTAATACTTTTTTCGTTTGTCTGACAAGATTCACAAATAATTCTTCTCGTTCATTCTCATCCATTTTGCTAATTGGTTTACTAGGTGGATTCATTGCTTGATATTTATTTAGCGTATCAAATTCTTCAAAAAGACAAGGTTTCAATATAACAGTCAAAATAACAGCTCCATTTTTTTCCGCAGCTTCTAGTAATGGTGGAATTTCTTTAGTAGCTATAAATTCAGAGCCTAGAAAATCTGTACTTATTAATAAAATAGCGACTTTTGTTTTAGAAATAGCTTTTTCAATTTCCTTTTTCCATTCTTGTCCAGGTTGAATTTTTGTATCGTCCCAAAAATTGATTTTACCCAAAAAAGGTTTAAAATGTCGTTGTATATCATTTAGATATTCCTTGTCAAAATGACTATAACTTACAAAAACATTATCTCGTATGTTCTCATCTTTCGATTCAAACTTCTGATGAGCAATTGCTGGTAGAGTATCCAACTCTTGCTTTATGTAGAAGAGAAGCTTTTCCGCTATTATTTCTTCTCCACAACCTTCTTTAGGTTTTCCTCCGTGAGCTCTGTCTCTATGTTCTTGTAAATCAGTTTTAACAATTGATTCTATCTCATCTAAAAAAATGGCTTTATTGCTTGTCGTATAAAAATCATTTAATCGAGATTTTATCAAATGAAAGTCTTCAATAGGATTAAATCTATCAGAACCTTTAATTTTCCATTCATAAAAGTCTTTGGCTTCGATTCGAATTATTTTTTCTTGTTCCATAGGTTGGTTCTAATTGTAGGTAACGGTTACGTATAATATTAGTGGCGCGTTTAAGCACTAATTTAATAAATAGAAACTTGCCAGCGGAAAATTCCGAAGGAATTTTCCAAGTAAGCTAAAACTAGCCATTAATTTTATGCTTTGTTATGTTTAGTTTTTCTCTCTTTTAAATACTTTATTTCTTTCGAAAGTTTGCAGTTTTATTTTATTCCTATTTATTCGATATACTTTTTCTTTTTCAAAATATTCATAGAAGAAATCGTATTTCAATTTTACAGTTAATGTTTTAGGTGAATCATCTGTAATTGGAATTACTGCATCTTTAAATCCTACAAATTGAATTAATATTTCATCAATTTTTTCATTGTCAATGACACAAATTCCATTTTTATCTGTTGATTTTCCTGCAATAATTTCATTGTTTTTTTTAACAGTACAACTTGAGAATTCAATTGGATTTAATTCTGAATCCAATACTTTTACTTTATAAAAATCGGTTTGTTTTTGTTCAGGTATTATTAATTCATATGAAAGGCTGTCTTGTTTGAGTTCGCTATATAGATTAATTGTTTTTCCATCAAACTCAATATTTCCATTTGTAATTCCATTATTAAGTCCTTGCTGCCAATTAAATACAAAAGTTGAATCTGATTTAAACTCAATTGATTCTCCCACTCCATAAATGCTTTTCCAATAATATTTTCCTTCAATTTTATCAATTGAAAAATCTTTAGTCGAAGAACAACTAATTGCTAAAAAGAATAAAATTGTTTTCAGTATAGACTTCATAGGAAATTAAACATAACGGTAACGTATAAGAATAGTAGCGGATTTTTACGCACTTACTTTTCGGTTTGTTACTGTCGTTTGATTTATAAATTTCATTTTCGTTTTAGCGATTAAACCGCTATTATTTTTATACAATGTTAGGCACTGGCTTTTTC
>NZ_JBISCD010000035.1:0-118021 GCF_044386045.1 Thalassobellus sediminis
ACAACGGTTGTGTATAAGGATAGTGCGGTTTTGTGTCCGAGGATTTTCCGCAGGAAAATCAGAGTGACTAAAAAAGCACTAACCTTTAGATTTAGGAATAAATTTAAGCATTATTCCTTATACTTTGTTGCCCACAGTAGATTATTTTCAGAGTTTTCTTATTCAGTTTTCAGAGATTGAGTGAGTTCAGTTGTTTTTTTAATCCACAAACTTATTCAATTCCGTTTGAGTGAGAAATTCCGCAACTTGCTAAATTCCGCAAATACTTTAGTTTTTAAATTCAGATTTAGATTCCGCAAACTTGCTAAAAAGTCCGATGTGATTTTTATTCCGATTTGAGTGAGAATTCAGCGCAATTAATTCAGCGTTTTATTCTGCGAAATTTTGTTTTTTTTTATTCCGATTTACTTCCTGCTGAGTGCGTTTCGCTATTGTGGGCAACGGTTGTGTATAAGAATAGTGCGTTTTTGTGTCCGAGGATTTTCCGCAGGAAAATCAGAGTGACTAAAAAAGCACTAACTTCTTGATTAAGAAATAAATTTAAGCATTATTTCTTATACTTTGTTACCTACAGTTGTTTTTTCCGTTTTATAGCAAAAATCAAAGTCGAATTCGGCATCAATTTAATTGATTTCCTGACTTGACTTTTATAGCTATTCTTTAATTCAATTTCTTTAGTTACTCGCAAAATCAGATATTCAGTACTCTTTTCAGATTCGTAAGAGTATTCAAGTCCGTTTATAATTAAGTCACAAGCTCCGTCAATTAGAGACAATTCGTAAAACTCTCCCTTAAATTCAATTCCGAATGAGTTAGCTGAACCATAAGTTTGATAGTTTATTTCCGTTTTTCCGCTTGTTGTTTTTCCAATGTACTTTTTATAACTCAAGTCATATACTTCGTGCTCGTCTTTTTCAATTTCGAGTTTCGCGTAGCTGCCTTGAAAATCTAAAAGAGATTCTTTATTTTCAGAGTCCTCTAAAATTAGAATTCCATTTGCTGTTCCGCTGAAGTTTCCAGATTCTAAATCTTGAAAAACAGAGCCAAATCCGTTTCCATCAATTGCGAATTCTGAATATTGTTGTCCAAAACATTGTAAAGAGACAAAAACTATAAGTGATGCAAGTAATATTCGTGATTGTGTCATAATTGTAGGTAACACGTTATATAATTATTTTTATTGATCATATCCCGCAAATAAGTTAGGATATGATAAGTATTTTGTTGCTGTTATACTGTAAATATAATTAAATTTTCTTACGCTTTAATATAATAAACCTGACGATTTTGTTTCAGGTGTGGTGGTGTTACATTATATATAATCAAAACTAAAATTTAGAGTTTTGCAAATACATTAATTCTATTTTCTATAATATTGGGAAAGCCTTTTTAAAATCGTTTAATTTGCCTACTTGTAATATGGTTTCACTTTTGTTGTTTTCTAAAACAAAAACCATTCTATTTTCATTTAAATTTTACTAAAAAGAATAAAAGGTATAACAGTTATAACTGTTATACCTTTTATAAAATACTATTAATAATTTATTCTAGACAGTATTAAGGAATTAATACACTGCTTATTACATGTATAACGCCGTTTGTAGCCTGTACATTTAATAAATCAGGTACTAACATAGCAGAGCCATTTATTGTAAGATTATTTAAATCTAAATTAAAGTCTCCATTTAAAGTAGTTACTTTACCACTGGTTAAATCACTAGAGTATACACGTGTTTTAACAACATGATACAGTAATATATTTGTTAAACTTTCAACTGACATAGATTCTACAGCTGCTATCGCAGCATCTGTATCAGCAACTTCTAATAGGTTAATAAACGCTTGATTTGTTGGAGCAAATACAGTAAGCTGGTCTAAAGTCGGTTCTTCTCCCATTAAAACACCGGCTAATCCAGCTTTTGTTGCAGCGGCTAATAAAACTGAAAACTCTGGATTATAGCTTCCTGCTGTTTCTACCAGGTTCATAGTAGGTGGTAATAAAACTTTATCTATAGCATGAATTACACCGTTTGTAGCTTGTACATCAGTTATAATTACTTTAGAATCGTTTATATATACCATTGGAGCAGAATCTAAATTTACATTAACAGCTGCTCCATTAAGGGTTGGTACAAAACCATTGCTTAATTGATTGCTAAACGCATAACCATCTACTACATGATAAAGTAAGATTTGCGTTAAAAAATCTTTAGGGATTTCATCTAAACTATTATAAGGTGTAGCTGTTAACAAGTCTAAAAAGGCTTGATTTGTTGGAGCTAAAACAGTATAAGGTCCTCCAGCAGCTAAAGTTTCAGCTAATTCTGCCTTTAATACAGCTTGTACTAAAATAGAAAACTCAGGATCTTTGCTTAAAGCTAATTCTACCAGGTTTAGAGTAGGAATTGATAGAACTTTATCTATAACATGAATTACCCCGTTTCTGGCACTAATATCTGCCATAATTACGTTTGAACTGTTTACAGAAACACCACTATCATTAATATTAATAATAACATCTTTACCTTGAACTGTTGGTACTGGGCCAGAAACTAATTTTGAACTAAACACTGGTCCTCCTAATACATGGTAAAGAAGAATATCTTTAATACCAGGAATCGAGGCTACATTCTTTTTTGTAATTCCAGCATCCATAAAGGCTTTATCTGTTGGAGCAAAAACAGTTAGTCTGTTTTTAGATACTGTACTTGCAAGTTTTGTCTTTGCTAGTGCAACACTTAAAATTTCAAAAGTTGGTTCAGCATTTGAATATTTATCACTTTTGGATTTACTGATAGGTGAAGTTGAAATAGATTCGGTATTAAAATTTGCTAAAACTTCAACAATAGATGGCGTCGTTGCTTCTAAATTTATCGTTTCGACGTCTTCATTATTACATGAAAATGTAAGGAAGGCAACTACTAAAACGATGATAGGTAAATTAAAAAGATTAGGGCGACGGTTTTTAAAAAGATTTTTCATAATATATTGTTTAATGTTTTTAATTATTTGTTAAACATAATTATTTTGTTTAACAAATAAAAATAATTATTAAACAAAACGATAAAGTGTCTTAAAAAAACGCTTAAATGAGTAATTGTCAGGTTGTTATTTTTTATTCACTTTGTTTTAAATGTGTAGTAGATATTAAAAAATAATAATAAATGAAGATTTGTTTTTTTAGACTAAAGCCTCCTTATAAGTTTTAAGGCAACGCTCTCTAGCCATTTTATGATCTACAATAGGAGTAGGGTAAGTAAGTTCTTGAAAATCTGGCAACCATTGTTTTATGTATTCTAGTTTTTTATCAAACTTTTCAATTTGAGTTGTTGGGTTAAAAATTCTAAAATAAGGAGCGGCATCAACGCCACAACCAGCCACCCATTGCCAATTACCAATATTACTTGCCATATCGTAATCGTGTAGTTTTTCGGCAAAATAAGCTTCGCCCCAACGCCAATCTATTAATAAATGCTTGCATAGAAAACTACCAGCAAGCATACGCACACGATTATGCATAAACCCTGTTTTGTTTAATTGACGCATACCAGCATCAACTAACGGATAGCCAGTTTTACCCTCGCACCAAGCTTTAAATTCTGTTTCGTTATTGCGCCAAACAATACGATCGTATTGCGGTTTAAAACTTTCAGTGTGTGTTTGTGGAAAGTGCCATAATATTTGTGTAAAAAACTCACGCCAAATAAGCTCTTGCCAAAATATTTCGTTTTGTTGAGCAGTTGCTTTTTTTACCATGTTACGGATACTTACCGTGCCAAATCGTAAATGCGGACCTAATTTAGAGGTGCTATCTTGTGCAGGAAAGTTTCGGGTGTCTTCGTAGTTTTCTATTAGATTCGGATTAATATTATAAGGTTCGATGGTTTGACTAGATTTAATAAAACCAATATCTGCTATACTCAAATTTGAAAAATCATGATTTGAGATTAGGTTGGATAATAAAGTTTCTGATGTATAAGTTTTAAAATTAAGCCTTCTAAAAGTTTCTTTCCAGCGTTTCATATATGGCGTATAAACTAAGTAAGGTTTGCCATCAGCTTTAGTAATTTCGTTTTTTTCAAAAACAACCTGGTCTTTATAGGTTTTAAAGTTTACATTATGTTCACCTAAAAACGTTTCAATCTCTGAGTCACGTTCTTTTGCATAAGGTTCATAATCATGATTAGTATAAATGCTTTCAATAGTATAGGTTTCTAGTAACTGCTTAAAAATAACAATGGGTTTTCCCAAGAACATAGAAATACCACTGTTGTATTCTTTTTGAAGCTTTTTGCTTATTTTTTGAAGCGTTTCATGTATAAATGTAACCCGGGCATCATCTTTGGGTAATCGTTCTAAAATATTGGAGTCAAAAATAAAGATAGGAAGTACCGGACTTTTAGCTTGCAATGCTTCAAATAGTCCGTGATTATCATTTAATCGTAAATCGCGACGAAACCAGAATATGTTTATAGAGTGTTTCATTTAATATTTACCAAATAATGCTTCTAGTTTTTTTGTTCGGTAGTTGAAAATTTCTTCAAGCTTGGGTTTCACTAAAAAAGGATGAACAAGTTGCCCTAAAATTCCAAAAGGAACTTTATAATCTATAATATCTTCCATTTCTACACCGCCTTCAATTTCTTTTATAAAATGCTTATGATGCCACAGCGCATAAGGGCCAAAGCGTTGTTCGTCAACAAAATAGTGTTTGTCTACGACATGGGTGATTTCGGTAACCCATTTGGTTTTAATACCTAAAACAGGTGTTACAATATACTGTATTATTTGACCAGCAAACATAGGTCTGTCTGCTCCAGATAGAATATGAAATCCCATATAATCTGGAGTAATAGTTTTTAAATTTTTCGGACTAGACAAAAAATCCCAAGCTTCTTGCAGCGTAATTGGAAGATTCTGTTTTTTATGTAGTGTATATATTTTCACTTAAATGAATTGAAATTAATTATTAAATAAAATATAAGCATTAAGCGATGTGGCTATACATAACCAAATAAAGTAGGGTAGTATTAATAAACTTTTTTGCTTTAATACGTTTTTGTAATTGAATAAAAACAATCCAACAACTATAGTTAGTAAAATGATACAAATAAGGCCTAATATTACTAAATGCTGATTAAAGAAAATATAATTCCAAATAACATTAAGCACAAACTGAATACCAAATAATGTTATTAATTTTGTGTTAGGCTGTAGTTTATACAAGTATGCCATATAAACTGAAAAACAAATCATTATAGTACTCCATGCAACACCAAAAATCCATCCTGGAGGTGTCCAAGGTGCTTGATTTAAGTTTTGATACCAATCGGTTCTTGGTCCGTCATTCATAAGTAAGCTTCCAATGGCTAGTGCGCCAAAGTTGATGACTAAAAAAACAATAATGTATTTGAATAATTTCATGAGTTAAAATAGTTTCTATTATTGTTTTAATGTTTCAATTTGTTTTAAAACAGCTTCTGCTTCAGCATATTTTTTATCACTTTCGGCTCTATTAATACTAGATAATTTATGCCATTCTGCCATAAGCGATTTATATTTATCTTGAAGTTTCTCTAATTCTGTTTTCTTTTTAAATAATCCGAACATCGACTTTATATTAGGTGTTTTGTTATTTTATCACTTAAGGGTTTGGTTGCAGAAAAAAAGTAGTTAACCAAATGTCCTTGCTCATCAACTAAATATTTTTGAAAATTCCATTTTACAGAAGAATCTGTATTACCATTTTGCTCCTTTTTTGTTAACCACTGGTATAGCGGATGTTGGTTAATACCTTTAACCTCTATTTTTTCAGTCATTAAAAAAGTAACACCGTAATTTACTTCGCAAAAAGTTTGTATCTCTTTAAATGTGCCTGGTTCTTGATATCCAAATTGATTACATGGTACACCTATAACCATGAGTTTGTCTTTGTAAATGTTATATAGTTTTTGTAAATCTTTGTATTGCTCTGTAAATCCACATTTTGACGCAACGTTAACAAACAAAATATGTTTACCTTTAAAAGAAGATAAGTCTATATGTTTTCCACTTAAATCATTAATTTTAATATCATAAATTGATGATGATGGAACTGTTTGAGCTTTAGATTTTGAGAATATTGAGAACATAATGCTGAGTAAAATAATTTTTTTCATAAGTCTATAATTTGAATGATACAATACCGCAGTCCATTTTTAAAATTTGACCAGAAAGTGATGCTGATTTTTCTGAAATTAAAAACTCTGCCATATCTGCTACTTCATCTGGATTTAAAAACTTTTTTAAAGGATGACGTTCCGTAATGTTTTCAATCATTTTGTCGTTTCTTAATAGTTTTGAAGCTAAATCTGTATTTGTAACAGTAGGCGCTATGGCATTAATGCGAATAGTTGGAGCAAGTTCAGCTCCTAATGATTTTACTAAACCTTCAACTCCAGATTTTGCTGTAGCAATACTTGAATGAAAAGGCATGCCTAATTGAGTAGCTACTGTGCTAAATAAAAGTATAGCTGGGTGATCTCCGTTTTTTAGTATTGGAAGGTATTTTTGAATAGCTTTTACAGCACCAAGTACATTAATCTCAAAATCGTTTTTGAAATCATCAATATTTAATCTAGAAATAGGTTTTAAGTTAATACTACCAGGGCAATAAATAAGTGCATCTCCAACTTCAATATCTGGTAAATTATCTTTGGTAATATCGCAATAAAAGTGAGCTAAATTAGCATGATTGAACTCGGGAGCGGTTCTGCTAATATTTATAACTTTAGAATGGTTAAGTAGTTTTTTTAGTATGGAATTTCCAATGCCCTTACTTCCACCTATAACAATAATTGTTTTCATATGGTTTCAGGGCATGTTTTTATTTTATGGCCTACCCTTTAGCCGTTTTTCAATTTTTTGTTTAATAACTGTTAATCGTTTCATTAGATCCATTATTTTAGGATCTTTTTCTTCTTTATAAATAGTATTTAAACTTAATATTAAATCTTTTACTTCTCTAGACGATTCAATACGCTCACTTGTTGTTTTAAAAGTGTGTTTGCGTTGCTCGAATTCTAAAGCTTTATCAATAATCTCCATAATTTTTTAATCTTTATTCTAATTTTATTTTAATCTGAAAGTAAAATAGTTCCAGAATTTGACAATATAATAAAATCTGAGAGATTATTGATTTTTATGACTATTTATTAAGAAAAAATTAATAATTTATTTTTTTATTTCGATTTTTTTGTGTTTTAAGCAGTTAATGGTGCTCCTTTGAGACGTTTTTCTACTTTTCTTTTTATCACAGTTAAACGTTTCATGAGGTCCATAATTTTTTCATCTTTTTTAGTTTTATAGATTTCGTTTAAATCTAATATAAGAGCTTTTGCCTCACGAGATAATTTTACACGATCGCTAGTTGATAATGATCTCATTTTTGTTTTTTCAAACTCTAGTGCTTTGTTTATTAAGTCCATACTTTAATTATTTATATAGTTTTGTAATTCACTTATTTTTTCAGGAGTATTAAATTGGCCTCCATAATATGTTGTTACTGTAGTAGAAGAATCATCTTTAATACCTCTTGATGATACACATAAATGTTTTGCATCTATAATAACTGCTATATCTTCTGTATTTAAAATGTTTTTTAACTCGCTAGCTATTTGATTGGTCAAACGCTCTTGAACTTGCGGACGTTTAGCATAATATTGTACAATACGGTTTAGTTTAGATAAACCAATTACTTTTCCAGAAGAAATATATGCTATGTGTGCTTTACCAATAATTGGAACAAAATGATGCTCGCAATTAGAATAAAATGTAATGCTTTTTTCTACCAACATTTGATTGTATTGGTATTTATTGTCGAATAAGGCTATTTTAGGTTTATTCCTTGGGTTTAATCCAGAAAATATCTCGTCTATATACATTTTTGCAACACGATCTGGTGTGCCTTTTAAAGAATCATCGGTTAAATCTAATCCCATAACATCCATAATTTCTTCAAATAAGATAGCTATACGTTCTTTTTTTTCGGTATCACTTAGTTTAAAAGCGTCTTTTTTTATGGGAGTTTTTAACCCAGTATATAAGTGTTCGTCTCCAATATCTTCATTAGAAAAACCATTTAAAATATTATTGCTATTTTGCTTTTTTAAAGTTTCTGTATTCATCCTAGTCTTTTTAGTGTGCTGTCTTAATTATTTATTAATCAAAGCACGTTATCGTTTCGAAATTGAGTTGTGCGTTATTTGTTTTTGTCTAGAACATTTAAATCGTCCTTTTTCAAAAGTTCTTAGTTTTTCATGTTTAGTTTTTCTTCCCTGCACCCGTTTGCGCCACATTTTAAAACTATTATGTTTTAGTTCTGTTCGCATTAGCTCTATAACATCTTGTTCTGTTAATCCGAATTGAAAATTGATTGCTTCAAAAGTGGTTCTATCTTCCCAAGCCATTTCAATAATTCTATCTATTTGTAATATTGTTAAATTCAAGAATCTTGAAATTTATATTTGTTATTATACTTAATTTTTTGATTTATCATTTTACTGAAAAACTTTTTATTTTCCTTAAGCATCTGGTTGTTTTTAAAACGGATAAAACGTCCATTTGCATGTATACTTAAACTGTTTGATTTATAAAGAACTAACTGGTAGTATGGAATAACCCAGCTAAAGTTTTTTAAACCTTTATTAATATAAACTATGATGCCTGATTCACGCAGCTCAATATTTGCGTAGTTGGGGTCTGATATAGAATTCATGTATTGTTTTAAATTAAGACTAACATCTTCTATAATCATTCTTTTAGATCCAACCCCTTTCATTTTAAAAGATTTTATAAATGAATAGGGTTTTCCAACCAAATCTGTTATAAGCATCTTGTCATTATCATTAGTATAAGTAGTATCTATAAACATAATATTTGAATATATTCAAATATACAAAATGTTTAACAATATAGCAAAAAAGTTAAACAAAATGATTTATCGAACTATAAGAAAGATTTATTAAGCTTTAACAAGTTTATTAATCATGCCTTTAAAAATAATCCCATGAAAAGGAAGTACACTATACCAATATAGTCGTCCCCAAAGTCCGCGAGGTCTAAAAGTGGCTGTTTGTTTTAGTAGGTTATCTTCTATTTTAAATTCTAGCCACGCTTCTCCAGGAAGCTTCATTTCGGCGTAAAGCAAAAGTTTTTGTTGTTTTTTATTTGCAAAAATAACTCTCCAAAAATCTAGCGCATCACCAGCATCTAAATCTGTTGGACTCGTGCGGCCTCTTCGTAAACCAATACCTCCAAATAGTTTATCAATATAGCCTCTTATTTTCCATAAAAACGTGCCATAGTACCAACCCGTTTTACCACCAATGCTCCAGATTTTATCAATGGTTTTATTTGTGTCTTTTATAGGTCTTTCTTTGTAATCTTTAAAGCAGCCGTAAACAGGAACATTTATATATTTATGCAGATTATTTCTTAATCTACCACTGCTTACCATTGAGTCTTTCCAACTAGAAACGATACTGTTTTGTTCTATTTTTTCGAAAGCAAGTTCTACAGCTTGAATATATGTTAAAGGTTTTACATTTAGTAATTTATTTATATTACTAGGTTTTCCAATAATTTGAATACCCATACTATCAACCAGAGTAGATGCTAATTTGTATGAGGTAGAAGTTACAAAATAAAGCCAATACGATGATAATTTTGGCGTCATTACTGGTACAGTAAGAATATAACGTTTTAAATTTCTAGCTTTTGCAAACTGAAGTAATAACTCTTTATAAGTTAAAATTTCTGGACCAAAAACATCATATGTTTTGTTGAATAATTCCTCGTTTCCAGCAGCTCCATATAAAAATGTTAAAACGTCTCTAACAGCAAGTGGCTGTGTTTTGGTGTTTAACCATTTTGGAGCAATCATAAAAGGAAGTTTTTCTACTAAATCTCTAATAATTTCGAAAGAAGAACTGCCAGAGCCTACAATTATACCAGCTTTAAATATGGTTGTAGCATATTTTTTTGAATTTAAAATTTCTTCAACATTTTTTCTAGAACGTAAATGTTTAGAAAGTTCCTTTTCGTTAGTGATGCCACCTAAATAAATAACCTGTTTGGTGTTTGTGGTTTCTATATATAATTTAAAATTTTTAGCACAACGCTCTTCAAGAGATTCAAAATCTTTTGAAGGATTAGACATAGAGTGTATTAAGTAATAGGCAACATCAATATCTTTAGGGATATTATTTAGTGTATTCGGTTTTAAAAAATCGGCTTCAATAACATAAATGTTTTCTTCTTCTAGATAGTTCTTGTCTGCCCTTAGTTTATCACGAACTAAACAAACAACCTGATGTCCCTCGTTTATTAAAAGCGGGATAAGTCGTTTGCCTATATAACCAGTAGCACCTGTAACAAGAATTTTCATTTATGCATTTGTAATTTTGGTCTTTGGTAACCAAAACGGGTATTGCTTTTAGGAATAGCATAGCCATCTAAACCATTAATTGTGGCTACTTCAGCTTTTGCTAGATCTATAAACCCATCATCTTGTAAAAGATTATCCTTTATGTGTAAGCCAATAATTTTACCGATAACTAATATAGTGTTATTTGCTTTAATATCATACTCTTCTACAAATTGCATTGCTAATTGTACAGGGGCATTATTTACAAAAGGAGCGTAAAAATTGTTTTTATATTCAGAATTTAAATTTGTAACACCAAATTCTGAAACAGAAGCATCATATTTAGCTGATGTATGGTGGGCATCTTCTATAATACTTTTATGAATATGATTTATGGTATAAAAACCATTAGATTTTATATTGTCATAGGTATTTCTAATTACTGTTGTTGGCCTCATAAAGAATCCTAGCATGGCAGGGCTAGATCCAATATGTGTTACAGAACTAAAAACTGCAACATTTTCTATTCCTGCATTAGATTTTGTACCTATAAGATTAGATGATTTATATCCAGAACAACTATTTATTAAATTAATTTTATATAAATGTTCTAGATTTTCAATGGAACTTTCATTTAAATAATTCATTATAAATTGATATAATTATTTATTTTGATGTTTTGAGATTTAAGATCAAACATTAAATTGTAGAGTCCAAAAAAAGTTCTGTTTATATAAATAAAATGTTTAGAGCCACGATTGCCATTCATCTTTTTTAAATCGGTACTTTTAGAATAGCGTTCTCCTAATTCTGCTATTTTACCAAAGAATTCAGCATCCGAAAAATCAAAAGTTTCAGAATGAAAAGGCTGTGTGAATAAACTAAGCATTTCATGAAACATTGCTGTAAAAAACTCAAGTTCTTCTTTGCTATCATCTTCTTTAAGTATTTCTAGTTCGTATAATTTTGAAATAAAAAAATGGCTATTGTTAATATTTTCAGGATTTGCAAGCTCAAAATAAGGTGTGTAAAATTCATCTGGAATAGATTTCATACATCCAAAATCAAGTGCTATTAATTCTGTTTTATTTGATATTAAGAAGTTTCCAGGGTGTGGATCTGCATGTACTTTTTTTAGTTTATGAATTTGAAACATGTAAAAATCCCATAGTGCTTGACCTAATTTATTTGATTTTTCTTGATTGGTATTATAAGTTGTAAATTCAGAAAGGTGCTCTCCTTCCATATAATCCATAGTTATAATACGTTCAGAAGATAAATCTTCATAATAGTTCGGAAACAAAAGGTTGGAAATGTGAGAGCAAGCGAAAGCAATTTCTTTACTTTGCTTCATTTCCAACACATAATTTGTTTCCTCAACCAATTTATTTTCAACTTCTTTAAAATATTTATTAGAGTCTTTACCTTTTATGTTAAACATACTCATGGCAATAGGTTTTACCATTGCTAAATCTGAAGCAATACTTTCCGCAACTCCTGGGTATTGGATTTTCACAGCAAGTTTTATCCCATTTTTTTCTGCAATATGGACTTGTCCAATGCTAGCAGCATTTACAGAAGTTGCGTTGAAAGTATCAAATATGTCATTTGGTGTTTTGCCAAAATATTTTTTAAATGTTTTTAGTACTAAAGGTGGTGATAATGGTGGCACAGAGAATTGTGCTAACGAAAATTTCTCGACATAAGCCTGTGGTAAAATGCTTTTTTCCATACTAAGCATTTGTGCTACTTTTAGAGCGCTTCCCTTTAATTGTTTTAAGCCATCATATATATCGGTTGCATTATTTTTGTTTAAACGCTCTTTGGCTTCCATTTCAGAATTAACCATTTTATCACCATAATACTTAATGTAATTAACACCTACTTTAGCTCCTGTTGAAACCAATTTTGTAGCACGTTGTATTTTAGATGTTGGTATTTTATCTATAGTTTTCATAGGCCTAATTCATTTGAAATTTTTCTTTAAAAAGGAATTTCCCTAAATCAATAACGCTTTTTAATGGGGCAATGTCTAAAACATCAAAACTGGTATTCACAGATTTTTCAATAAAAATGTCTGTTTTTTCAAAAGACGGTGAACTATCATCAATCCAAAATTTCATGGTTAATAATAATTGTATCCACGCTGATTCTTTTAATGTTTTTTGCTGAATTTTTTGAATCTTTTCTTGTTTTATATCCAGTATTTCAATGTCTAACTGGTCTATGTAATTTGTGAATTGATGCTTTAGTCCAGAAAGTATTTTTATACCTTTTAAACTATTTTTATGCTTATCAAGCGCATATATTACATAGCTTCTGTTTGCTGTAAGGTTTTCAAAAAAAGTAAAGTATAAGCTTAGAAGTTTGTTTCTTGCATCGAAAGAGTCATAATCTTCACTTTTATTTAAAGCATTTATGGAGTTATGAAAAAAAGTTTGAAAAATTTCTTTTTCAACAACTTCAAAAGAAGAAAAGAATTCATAAAACTTTGCTTCTTCAAAAGTGTACTTTTTAGAAAAAGCAAAAACAGATTTAGGGTTTTCGCTATGCTCTAATACATAGTCCATGAAAAATGATATTATATCATTTTTTGAAATCGTTTTATTCTTTGCCATAATGATTAATTTACGGTAAAGATACAAAATGTTTAATTTATTTCAATATTTGTTAAACAAAATAATTTATTTTTATATAAATTTTAACAACAATTGTCGTCTTTTACTAGTTTACAACTAGAAACAGCTGTTATAGCTCCTAAGATTGGAGCAGAGATATATAACCATAAATATTGAAAATTCCCTGTAAAAAGAGCGGGAGCAATAGAACGAATAGGATTCATTGAAGCTTTTGTAATCGGGCCAGCAAACATAGCTTCCAATAGAATTACACCTCCAACAGCAATGGCTGCCATAGTACCAATCTCTTTGCTTCCTGTTGAAATATTCATGATTACTACCATTAAAAAGAACGTAAGTAAAAATTCTAATATCGCTGCTTTGTAAGGCGGAAATCCTTCTATTGGAGTCGTTTCTCCTAAGAATTGACTTTCAGGAAATAAAAACCATAATAAAAAAGAAGCAAGTATAGCTCCAATAGCTTGCGCTAAAATATATTGGGGTACTTTTTTCCAAGGGAATTTTTTTGCAAAAGCAAATCCAATGGTTACAGCTGGATTAAAGTGTGCACCAGAAGTTTCCCCAAAAGCATATATCATTGCCATAACTATAAGACCCCAAGTGGCAGCAACACCAACATGAGAAATACTTCCATTAGTAATCTCATTAATAGTCATTGCACCGCAACCACAAAACACCATAGCGAAGGTGCCAATTGTTTCGGCATAATACTGTTTCATATTGGTAATTTTATTCATTTTATATTTTTTCTTAATTATGATGCAGCAAATATACAATGTCTTATTTTAAGCTTTTGTTAACATATAGAAGAAATAGGAGTTGTAAATTTATTGCAACTATTTTAAAACCTAAAAATAACTGTATTATGAAAAAGGTATTATTACTATTATTAGCGTTTACGACTATAAACTTTGTAAATGCACAAATTAAAACACCACAACCGAGTCCGTTTTCTAAAGTGGAACAAAAAGTTGGTTTAACCAATGTGACTTTAGAATATTCTAGACCCAATATGCGAGGTCGTACTATTTTTGGAGACTTAGTGCCTTATGGCAAGCTTTGGAGATTAGGAGCTAATGCAAATACAAAAATTACTTTTAGTACAGATGTTACTGTTGGAGGTACTACTTTAAAAGCAGGATCGTATGCTGTTTTTGCAACACCAAACGAAAAGTCTTGGGAAGTTGTATTTTATAACGATACATCTAATTGGGGTGTACCCAAAACGCTGGAGGAAGCTAAAGTTGTTGCTACTGTTACGGCTGAAGTGTATCCAATGCCAATAAAAATTGAAACGTTTACTATGACTTTTGATGATTTAACAAGTAATTCAGCAGTTTTAGGGATACTTTGGGAAGACGTTTATGTCGGGGTTAAATTTAATGTACCAACTGATTCAATGGTTTCTGCTTCTATTGATAAAGCCATGAATGGTCCTGGTGTAGGAGACTACTTTTCGGCAGCAGTATATTATTTGCAATCTGGAAAAGATATTAAACAAGCCAAAATATGGATGGATAAAGCAATGGAAATGGCTGGTGATAAAGCAGCTTTTTGGCAATTAAGACAACAATCGTTAATTTATGCAAAGGCAGGTGATGTAAAAGGTGCTATTGCTGTAGCTAAAAAATCGTTAGCAGGAGCAGAAGCGGCTGGTAATGCAGATTATGTAAAAATGAATAAAGAGTCTATTGCTGAGTGGAGTGGCATGTAGATTTTTAGATTATTATAGAAATTTAAAACGCAACTTGTATGAGTTGCGTTTTTTTGTTTATGGGCGTTTTAACACGCTTTCACTACTCGCTCCTCCTATGTCGGGAGCTCAAACAGGCCGTTCAATCGTTAACGCACATATTTGCTAACTTCATTTTTTTAGAGTTAATTTAATCTTCATCCTCTAAAAAGAAAATAGCTTCAACAGGCTGTTTAAAAAGTTTAGCTATTTTAAGAGAAAGCACTGTAGAAGGTACATATTTGTTTTTCTCCATAGCGTTTATAGTTTGCCTACTTACACCAATTTTATCTGCTAAATCAGCTTGAGTCATATCATGAATGGCACGTTGCACTTTAATTTTATTCTTCATGACTTCTAGATTTATATTTTAAAAAATTGAAGCGGATGATAAAGAATATAAGCGGTGTGAACATATTGTAAATCATTACATTTAAAAAATCCTCATTATAAACAAATGGTAAAGTAATTAATAGTATTGTATAATTAAATATTATTGCCCAAACCAAAGAGTCATTTCTTAGTTTATAAATGAACTCGTCTTCAATTTTCTCTTTGGTAAAGCCTACTAAAAGTCCACCAATAATTATTAGAGCAGAAATTATTTCATCTAAATATTCTTTAGCGAAGACGTTAATTAATCTTATAATAAAAAGATCTCTTTTTCCATCAGAAATTTGTAGAACTATTCCTGAAATTATTCCTAATAAAAATAAAGCCCAACCAAATTTTTTATACTTGTTTGGTAATAAATAATTTGTTTTCATATGTGTTCGTTTTTAGATTGATTTATGTGATTGATAAATCAAAAGTAAAACAAACTTTACATATAGACAAGTATAATTAACTTAAAGTAATAAAAACCATGCTTTTAATAGTCTAATTTGATAATTTCTCTTACGTCGTCAAGTGCTTTAATAAGGTTTTTACTAAACTCGAAAGTCATAATATCACTTTCCTTTTTACCATCTCTTATGAGTTGGTTAAAGTGCATGGTTTCGTAATTATAGCCAATAGTGTTATAGCCAAAATCTTTTATGTCTTCTTTACCATCTATAATTATAGAAACGGTTGTTGGCATATGAAACATCGTGTTAACCTTTATAGTTCCTTTTTCACAATGAATAATAAGCTCCGTTGGAAGCACTTCTAATAAAGAGCTTTTTAAATGCGCTTTTAAATTATTATTATAATTAAAAGTCATATTACAAGAAGAATCGGCTCCGTTTTCAAAAAATGTAGCATAGGCTTCTATATTATTTGGTACTCCAATAGTAGAAAGCGCTGCAAAAATAGGGTAGATACCTATATCTAATAAACTACCGCCACCAAGATTTTTGTCAAAAAGCCTAGTGCTTGTGTCATATGGACGTTGAAATCCGAAATCGGCTTCAACTTTTAAAATAGCTCCGTAAGTTTTATTTTTTAATGCTTTTATTACAAATTGATAATGCGGTAAAAAGTAAGTCCAAAGGGCTTCCATTAAAAGTACATTCTTTTCTTTGGCCTTGGCAATCATCTCTTCAACTTCTTGGGCATCCATAGCAAAAGGTTTTTCGCCTAAAACTGCAATGCCATTTTCTAAACACAAAAGCGCATTTTCTTTATGTAAGGTGTGAGGTGTTGCAATATATACTGCATCAATGTTTGAGTCTTTTGCTAAAGCTTCATAACTGTCATAAGCTTTGCTAGCTCCATATTTATTAGCAAAATCATCTGCTTTTTCTTGATTCCTAGAAGCGACAGCATATAATTCTGCATCTTTAATAGTTAGTAAATCGGTAGCAAATTCATTAGCTATTCTGCCTAGGCCAATAATGCCCCATTTTATTTTTTTAAGTGGTGATTTTTGTGTCATCTTTTTTATTAATTAGTTGTAGTATGCATGCAATAATAATAACAATGGCGCAACCAACAAAGTTTAACCATAGAAAAGGTAGATTTATATATTCATATAAATCTAAAAGATAGAGGCCAATAACAACTACTTGAGTTATTAATGCGCCGATAAAAACAGCATTTCCTTTTACAAATTTAAAGAAGAACGCTAATAAAAAGATGCCTAGAACATTGCCGTAAAATATGGAACCTATAATGTTTACTAGCTGAATTAAATTTTCGGCAAGATTAGCAACACAAGCAACACCTATGGCAATAATACCCCAAGCAAACGTGAACCATTTAGAGGCCTTAACCATTTGTTCTTCTGTTTTTTCGCTGGTGTTACGTTTGTATAAATCTATAGTAGTTGTAGAGCCTAATGCGTTTAATTCGCTCGCCGTACTAGACATGGCAGCACTTAAAATAACGGCTAATAGTAAACCAATGAGTCCACGAGGTAAGTTGTTTAATATGAAATGTATAAAGACATAATCTTTATCGTTGCTTTCAATTTTTATACCTTCGCTTTCAGACGCTTTATCAATTAAATCTCTGGCTTCGCTTCTTAATTCATCATTCGCTTTATTTGCTATTGTAATATATTTTGAAGCTTCTGGATTATCAGAATTTATAAAAGCTTTAATGATTTTCTGCTTGTCATTAAAAATCGCTTTTTGTTCTTTTTGAAGTGTTTTATAATCATTGGCATATTCAGAATGTAATACCACTTCTGTCGCTGTTGGATTAAAATTAACAGGGGCTTCATTAAATTGATAAAACACAAAAACCATCACACCAACTAACAAAATAAAGAATTGCATTGGTACTTTTAATAAGCCATTAAAAATTAAACCGAGTTGCATTTCTTTAACCGATTTTCCTGACAAATAACGCTGTACCTGACTTTGATCCGTCCCAAAATACGACAGCATTAAAAAGGTGCCTCCAATAATACCACTCCAAAATGTGTAGCGGTTATCTAAACTGAAAGAGAAATCTAGAACTTCCATTTTACCACTTGCGCCTGCAATGTCTAATGCTTTGCTAAATGTAATATCCTGCGGAAGCTTATCTACTATTAAGAAAAATGCAACCAGCATCCCAATAAAAATAACCACCATTTGATGTTTTTGGGTTACGTTTACTGCCCGAGTACCACCGGAAACTGTATAGATTATTACTAAAAAACCGATAACGATATTTAGTGTTAGTAAATCCCAACCTAAAACCACCGATAAAATAATAGCAGGGGCAAAAATGGTTATACCTGCTGCTAAACCACGTTGAATTAAAAATAAGATAGCGGCTAGAGTTCTGGTTTTTAGATCGAAACGATTTTCTAAAAATTCATAGGCAGTATATACTTTTAGTCTGTGATATAATGGGATGAAAACCATGCAAATAACAATCATGGCAATTGGTAAGCCAAAATAGAATTGTACAAATCCCATACCTGAATGAAAAGCTTGACCTGGTGTAGACAAAAATGTTATGGCACTGGCTTGTGTAGCCATTACAGAAAGCCCTATAGTCCACCATTTGGAAGTGTTTCCTCCTTTTAAATAATCTTGTACATTTTTACTGCCTTTAGTTTGGTGCGTGCCATAAGCTACTATAGCTACTAGCGTTACGCAAAGAATTACCCAGTCAATCCAACTTAAAATATCCATGTTTTTAAAAGGATTTAGTTATGATATAGAAAGCAATGAAATAAAGTGCATTGGCAATTAAAACAATAGAGTAAAGTTTTAACCAAGCTTGTTTTGGTGGTTTTTCTTCATTCATAATTAATCGTTTAGGTTGGCTTCTAGTTTTAAATCTTCTTTGCCTATAGAAAGCATATTTGCAAATAGGCGGTAAGCTCCAGAAACACCAGCAGGAAATTCTCTAAAAAAGCTTAATCCTGTATATATATAATATCCTTTGCCATGTTTAGCAACTAGTAAGCTACCATCTTTTGCTGTTTCTCCTTTGTCGTGCATGGATAGAATAGAAGTGAATTCACTTGACCATCCATTAGGAAAATATAAACCACGTTCTTGCGTCCAGCCTTCAAAATCTTGTTGGGTGATTTTGTTTGGATAATTTAAAAGCGGATGCTGCGGATTTAAAAAAGTTACTTCAGCATTTTCGTCTGTAACTCGATCACGAGATAACTTTAAATTATAAGGTGCTATTTGTTCAGTTTTTAATCTACGATTGGTATTGTACTGTACAATCATGTTACCTCCCTGAGACACAAAATCAAATAGAAGTTGTTGCTTAAATTTTAAATCGTCCACAACGTTGTAAGCACGAATGCCAACCACTACAGCATCAAATCTGCTTAATGTTTCGGCATCTAAGTCGTCTGGTTTTAATACACGTACATTATAACCAATTTGTTGTAAGCTTTCTGGAACCACATCTCCTGCACCTTGAATATAGGCAATGTTTTCGCCTTTCTTTTTAATATCTAATCTAACAACTTTGCTTTCGCTAGGAAGTAAAACAGTTTGAAACGGAATGTGTTCGTAATTAATTTCTATAAGTTCTTTGGTGTATTCTTTATCATTAATATGGACAATAGGACCTATATTACCTTCGCTTTGATTTTTAGGAGGAATGACTGTAAATATAAAGGTTTGTTCTTCACCTTTATTAGCAATGTTAATGGTTTGTTTTTCGGGATATATATTCCAATCATTTGGATGACAAACTTCTATATAGCCTTCTAAATTATCATGTCCTGCTTTTACAATAACTTCAATGTCTTTTTGTTTTTCGTTTTCAAAAATGATAACCTTTTCAGGGATTTTAGCAGATGCTTCTGGTATGATTTCAAACGGACGATATAATTCACCTTTGTCGGGTTTTGAATAGCGCTGAACAATGTTTTTTGTGAAAGTAATTGGCGTGTTGTCAATTAAAAGATTAAAATTCACTTTGTAGGCTCTAGGTGTTTCAGGTAAACCTATTAAGTTAGAATGATCTACTTTATACATGCCTAGTGTTCCCTTTTTTGTTAGCCAATACGGTGAAGTAGGTTGCTGTTTGTTATTAATTTTTAACTGCTCTTTGAAAGTGTATTTTGTGTTTTCAGTTAGAGTTATGTTTTTTGAAATTTTTAATTCACTACTATTTTCGATACTTTCTAGAAGGATCGGATAATTACTTCTATTTAAAGCTTCAATATTTAAATTAATGGTTTCGTTTTGCGTTGCCCAATTATTTTCAGCTGAAGCTTCTAAGTACAAGCCAGCACACATTTCTATAATTGATTTTAGTTCTTTTGTTTTTTGAATTTTCCAATAATCGTCTTCAACATTTTGAAGTAATTTGTAGGCCTCTAATAATTGCGGTATATGTGTTGATGGGTTTGTGAAATTGAAATTTTCTTCCACTTTAGATAAAATATCACCAATAGTTTTTCCATCTTTTACTCGGTTCCAAGAGGTGTCAATGCCAGCAAAAATATCTTCTTTATTGGTTAAAGGATCACCTTTTAAAAATTCGATATATTCGTTTTGAGAACCTCGTTGAGATAACCGCCCGAAGCCTTGACTTAAGTGTTGACTACTAGCAATTGATGCTACTTCGTTGTTAGATAATCCTTTTAGATTGTAATAAGTCCCTATGTCAAAATTTAACATATTGCTTTTATCGGCTGCATCAAATTTTTCTTGACTTCCATAGAACCAATAACTTGTGTTAAAGAATAATCGTTTAGGTTGCCACAAACTGGTTTGTTTTAGTTGACCTGGATATGCCGATTTTTTGTTAGCAAGATCAAAAGCTTCAAAACTTAACATCGCCGAACTTGTATGATGTCCATGCGTAGTACCAGGACTTCTATGATCAAAACGATTGATGATAATATCTGGTTTGAATTGTCTGATAACCAAAACAACATCGCTAAGTACTTCTTCTTTATTCCAAATGGTTAATGTTTCATCTGGGTGTTTAGAGTAGCCAAAATCGTTAGCTCGACTAAAAAATTGCTCACCACCATCAATACGTCTTGCCGCAAGTAATTCTTGAGTACGTATAACCCCTAACAGTTCTCTAATTTCAGGGCCAATAAGATTTTGTCCACCATCGCCACGTGTTAAAGCTAAATAACCTGTTCTGGCTTTTAGATGATTAGACATATATGAAATAAGACGTGTGTTTTCATCATCTGGATGTGCAGCTATATATAAAACCGTTCCTAAAAAGTTGAGTTTTTGAATAGACTCGTAAATGTTTGAAGATGAAGGTGTTTTTGGTTTTTGAGCTTGTGAAAGCGAAAAGGTAAGTAATGTTATAATAAAAGAAAATATAACTTTTTTCATGTGTTTAATTTGTTAAACTCAAATATAACAAACTAAAATAGTGGAGTAGTTGGTTTTAATGTTTCTTTAACGTTACAATAGCTTTTGGTTTTATTATTTTATAGCCATTTTTTACGTTTAAAGTAAATAATCATACCAATAAAAAGTACAATCATAACACCCCAAAGTATAAAATAAGAGTATTTATATTGAAGTTCAGGGATATACTCGAAATTCATGCCATAAATACCTGCAATAAATGTTAGTGGAATAAAAATAGAAGCCATTATGGTTAGTACTTTCATGACTTCATTCATTTTATTGCTAATGGTTGTCATGTACATATCCATTAAGCTCCAAATCATTTCCCGGTAGATATCGATGTTTTCAGAAACTTGCACTAAGTGGTCGTAAATATCTCTGTAATACGTTTTTGTTCGCTTTTGAATGAGATGTCCTTCGTATTTTTCAATACGACTGATGACTTCGCGAAGCGGAAAAATGGCACGTCGTACTCTAAGAATTTCTTTTTTTAAATCGCGAATATCTTTATTAATTGATTTATCAATATTTCCTAAGAAAATAGCGGTTTCAAAATCTTCAATTTTATCACCTAAAGTTTCAATAACGCTAAAGTAGTGGTCTATAATAGCATCCATTAAGGTGTAAAGTAGGTAATCTGATTTCAAGTTTCTTATCCTTCCTTTTGCATACCTTATGCGGTCTCTTAAAGAGTCAAAAACATCACCTTCTGCTTCTTGAAAAGATAATACATAATCTTTGCCTAAAATAAAGCTTACCTGTTCAGATTTTATATTTTCTTGTGAATCATAGTAAAGCATTTTTAAGACTACGAATAGATAATCGTCGTATTCATCAATTTTGGGACGCTGAGAAATATTTACAATATCTTCTAATACTAGCGGGTGAATTTGATAATGATTACCTAGTTTCTCAATATCATCAACATGATTTAAGCCATTTAGATTAATCCAAGTAACAGAATCAGAATGTTTAAACCCAAACGTTTCTTCAATATTATTAAGCTCTTTTTCAGTGTGCTGGTCTTTGTTATAATCAATGGCTTCAATAAAAATTTTAGAGCTAGATTTTTCTCCAGTATAGATTATGCTTCCAGGAACTTGTCCTAACTTTTTTTGATAATTTTTACTTCTAGTCTTAGCCATGTTATAACAATATATAAGATTTAAATAGTATCACTACCTTCATCAATAGCATCTTTTTCAACTAATGTAACTGCTTTTTGAAGCATTAAATTATTTGGATAGGTTACGAGGTCTCCGTTTTCTAATCTTAAATGTAATTGAAAGGCTCTAATATCTTCAATAATAGCTGTTACAGGAAAATCTTTATCATGAATTTCTACTTTGTCACCAACTTTATATGGAAAGTTGAAAAATAGAATAATACCAGAAGTTACATTACTTAAAATAGACCAAACGGCAAATAAAGCAAGACCTAGAATTGCGAAAACAGATGAAAAAACAACAGCTAGTTCTTTAAATTCTGCACCAAAAATAAATGCTTCAATAATGATGGCAATTATAAGGAGTGTCACTGTTACATATCTGCGAATAAGCCTTATCCTGGCTTCATTGATTCCATTTTTTCTAGCTACTCTAGTAATTGTATAATGGATAATAAATCTTATAATAAGTAATGAAATTAAAATAATTCCGCTCCAAAGAAATTCGTCCTGGTATTTAATAAAAAACTCCATAAAATTAATGTTTAATACAAAGATACATTCAAATAAAATAACAGATTAATTTAATTGAGTGTAAATATTATTTGTTTGCAAGATCATTTAACGTTTTATAAACAAGATGTACAGGTAAACCCATAACATTAAAATAAGAGCCTTCTAATTTAGTAACACCAATTTGTCCAATCCAATCTTGAATGCCATATGCACCAGCTTTATCATAAGGTTTCGCCGTTTTTATGTAGTATAAGATTTCTTCATCGGTTAAACTTTTAAACGCTACTTTGGTTATAGCATGTAGTGTTTTCTCGTAGGTTTTAGTAGTAAAACAAACCGATGTAATAACCTCGTGAGTTTCGTTACTTAATGATTTTAAAATGCTAAAGGCTTCGTTCTTATCTCTTGGTTTTCCTAATGCTTTGTTATTATGCCAAACAATGGTGTCGCTAGTAATAAGTATATCTTTTTCTTGTAATTCATCTTTAAAAGGCAATGCTTTTAATTGTGCTAAATAATTACTGATTTCAAAATGCGTTAAACGTTTTGGGTATTCTTCTTTAACAGGTTTTAATCGAATTTCGAAATCGAGCCCTAAGTTTTTAAAAAACTCTTGTCGCCTAGGAGATCCCGAAGCTAAAATAATGTGATAGTCTTTAAGTTTTTCGTTTAACATGTTTTAAAGTAAAATATACTTATATAAAAGTAAAGAAAGCATTCCGAAAACCATAACTATTTTTAAGATACTGCTAATATGATGGTATTCTTTTTTTGTTTTTGCATTAAACGATTTGATGCTCGTATAAAGTAGCGGACCAATAATGAAAAGTAAAAAGTAGCCAACAGCTATGTCGTTTTTATAAAGTGAATTTATAATATAAAAAGCGATAGCCATTAAAGGAAAAAGCGATAATACAAATAACAAGTTTGTAGCCCGCACGCGTCCAATAGCAATAGGAAGTGTGTTCATGTCTGCTTTATAATCGCCATCAATATCTTCTAGATCTTTTGCTATTTCTCTTAAAAGATTAATCATGAAAGCAAATATGGCGTAGTCTAATATTATTTTAAAAAAGGTTAATTGTGTTTGTTGGTTTTGAAGTGTTACGGCTGGAAGTAATTCGAAAACACCAACAATTAAAATACTTAATGCAACTAATACAGAAATAACAATGTTCCCTATTAATAGTGTTCTTTTTAAATAGCTAGCATATATATAAAGTAATGCTGAAATAATTACAAATAAAGAAAAGAAAGCACTTTTGCCTACAAAGTTTGATATGTAAAATCCAATACCAACGCCAATAACATTAAAAACGATAAATAGGTTGTAAGCTGTTTTTTCTGAAATGGTTTTGCCAACAATAAGCTTTTCGGGTTTGTTAACAAAATCGGTTTCAATATCGTAAATATCATTGATAATATTTCCTGCTGCAGCAATAAAAATGGTAGCTAATATTAATAATGAAATACCAAAAGCATCTAATGTAGTGTTAACTCCGAAAGGTTCTAAAAGCGCATATTTTATTAATAATTGCACGACGGCAATCATTAATAAGTTTTTCCAACGGATGAGGTTTAAAATGCTACGCATTTATTTTTAAGTTGAAATGAATAGATGAAAGTTAGCCACGAATTCACGAATATTTACTTCTTTTTTTGCTTACTGAGACTAAATACTGTAAACTAAAATCTAATCATACTTCGCATTAAAATTACCATGCCATTTGCCTTGTACTTTAAGTACTTGTTCTATAACATCGCGAGCAGCACCTTTGCCGCCTTTTTTATGAGAAATATATTTTGAAATGTTTTTTATTTCTGGCACAGCATCTTGCGGGCAACAAGGTAATCCAATACCTTTCATTACGGGGTAATCGGGAATATCATCGCCCATGTACAACACGTTTTCAGATTTTATATCGTTAGCAGTTAGATACTCATCTAGCTGTTCAATTTTATTATGAGCGCCTAAATAGATATCTGTAATACCTAGTCCTTTTAAACGTAAACGAACGCCCTCGTTAGAACCACCAGAAATAATACAAATATTAAATCCAGCATCAATGGCTGTTTTTAAAGCGTAGCCATCTTTTACATTCATTTTTCGTAGCATATCGCCATTTGTTAAAACGGTAACAGATCCATCTGTTAACACACCATCTACATCAAAAATAAAGGTGGTAATATGGTTTAAATATTCTTTATAGCTTTTTTCTTCCATGAGTGCGTTGTATAGAGGTTGTAAGTAATTCGTAAATGTCTTTATGGTGGTCGTTTTCTAAAAGCTTCAAGTGCTTTTTTATTGTTTTTTTATCGTTACGCATGGCAGGACCTGTTTGCGATTTAAAAGGCGATAAATCTTGAATTTTTTTAGCGGTTTCTAAAATTAGTGGTTTTAGCATATCGAATTCGGCACCTTCACTTTCTGTAATTTCGTGTCCGATTCTATAGAGTTGGTTGGTGAAATTATTCACAAAAACAGCTGCTAAATGTAGTGTTCTACGTTGGTCGCCATTAACTCGTTTTGTTGGGCTTCCTATGGCAACAGCTAATTCTTTAATAGTTGGATAGTACTCTTTGTTTATTGTTTCTAAGCAAATAGGCACATTAGCAAAATCCATATTGGCGTTTTTACTAAATGTTTGAAGCGGATAAAAAACACCGCGTTTGTGTTTTTTATCAATATCATAAACACTAACGCTTCCAGAGGTATGCACTACCAGTTGGTTTTCAAAAGGAAGTTGCGAAGAAAGGTCTGCTATCGCATCATCACTAACCGCTAAAATGTATATATCGGCTTCTTTAAGTGTTGATAAATCATCAGTTATTTCAACTTTATTTTTATAAGCATCAATAGATTTTAAACTTCTATTAAACCATTGATTTATAGAAATGTTATTTGCTTTGTTAAAAGCCTTAAATAAATGCGTTGCTACATTGCCAGCGCCAAGAATAGTTACTGTAATCATACTGCGAAAATAAGTAAGTATTACGTTAAATAAAAACCTATTAATGTATCTTTGTTTATTATGATTAAAACAGATATTGATTCAAGAGACGATGTGTTTTTACTGGTGTCTTCATTTTATGTAAAAGTTAGAAAAGATCCTGTTTTAGGACCGTTTTTTAATGATGCCATTAAAGATTGGGATACGCATCTAGAAAAACTAACAACTTTTTGGGAATCAAGCCTTTTTATGACTAGAAAATTAGAGCATAAGTATAAAGGGAATCCTTTAGAAGTGCATGCGAAAGTTGATAAAGACCATAATAACTCTATTAACGAACTTCATTTTGGCTTGTGGTTAAACCTATGGTTTCAAACCATTAATGAACTTTTTGAAGGCGATTGTGCCGAAAACGCTAAACGACGTGCCAGAAAAATGGGCACTTTCTTTTATTTGAAAATTTTTGAAGCAAGAGGCGTTTAATATTAAGTTTTTAGTTCTCAGTCTTCCATCTTCTGTCTTTTTTAAACACTTTAACACTTTATAATAAACTTAAATCATTAAATTTGCATTTCCTTAAAAAGGGCTTATATTATGCAAGATAAACTCTCCAAAATTCTTTTTTCTACACGACTTACCGCTATTTTATTTATTGTTTTTGCAGCAGCAATGGCAACAGGAACAATTTTAGATGCCGGACAAGATACTTCGCCAACACCTTATACTAGAAATTTAATTTTTAACGCATGGTGGTTTGAAGCTATTATGGTGTTTTTTGTAATTAATTTTGCTGGTAATATTTTTAGATATCGCCTTTTTAAAAAGGAAAAGTGGTCGACATTAATTTTACATTTAGCCTTTCTTTTTATTTTAATTGGAGCATTTATTACAAGATATGTGAGTTTTGAAGGTATGATGGCAATAAGAGAAGGTGCTACCGAAAATACTTTTCTATCTCAAAAAACATATGTAACAACTTACATTGATGGTGATTACGAGATTGATGGTGTGCCACAACGCTTACCATTAGCGCATGAAGTAGATTTTTCAAAGCGATTAGATAACAGTTTTAGGTACGATGTTAATTATGGCGATCAACCTGTAACGGTTGAATTAGAAAAATTTATTGCTGGAGCGGAAGAAGATATAGTTCCAGATGAAACAGGAGAATCCTATTTAAAATTAGTAGAAGCAGGAGGAAATGGACCACATAATCATTTTTTGAAATTAGGACAGGTTAGCAGTATTCATAATGTGTTAATTGCCCTTAATAAACCAACAAAAGGCGCTATAAATATTACTTATAAAGATGATAATTTAACCATTCAATCGCCATTTGAAGGCGAGTACATGACTATGGCTACTATGGCACAAGGTAAATTGGTTAAAGATAGTTTGCAACCTTTAATATTACGGTCTCGTTATGTAATTGGTAATATGCAAATGGTATTTCCTAAACCAGTTTTAAAAGGGGTTTTTGATATTGTACAAAAATCTAAAATATTAAAAAATGATGAAGATGGTTTAGTTCTTAAAGTAACTACAAACGGAGAAACTAAACGCGTAGGGCTTTTAGGAGGTAAAGGCATGAATAACCCTTTTAAGCAAGTTAAAATTGGCGGTTTAGATTTTGCTTTTAAATACGGATCTAAAGTTTTAGAATTACCATTTTCAATTAAATTAAACGATTTTGAAGCAGAACGTTATCCTGGAACTGAAAAAGGTTACTCGTCATTTTCTAGTAAAGTAACTGTTATAGATGATAAGGCAGACAATTATGATTATAAAATATTTATGAATAATATTTTAGATCATGGTGGTTATCGTTTTTTTCAATCGAGTTTCGATCCAGATGAAAAAGGGACTATCCTTTCGGTAAATCATGACTATTGGGGAACTTTAATAACGTATATAGGTTATTTTATGCTTTATTTTGGTTTAATGGCTATTCTGTTTTCAAAACATTCTCGTTTTGGTGATTTAAAAAAGCAGTTAGAAAAAGTAAAAGATAAAAAAGAAAAATTACTAACTGTTATTCTACTTTGTTTTGCATTAAATGGGTTTTCGCAAGTGCATTCTAAAAATGATGGGCATGATCATTCTGGGCCAACAAAAGCTCAAATTGATTCTGTTTTAAAAGCTAATATAACACCAAAAAAACATGCCGATGAATTTGGACATTTAGTAATTCAGGATCTTAGCGGACGAATGATGCCAGTAGATACGTATGCTTCTGAAATCCTTAGAAAGTTAAGTAAAAAGGAAACTTATGCCGATTTTGATGCGAATCAAGTATTTTTATCTATCCAAGAAAGTCCTCAGCTTTGGTATAATGTTCCAATCATATATTTAAAACCTAAAAAGGCTGATTCTATTCGTAAGTTAATTGGTGTTGAAAAAACTGAAAAATATGTTTCACTTGCTGATTTTTTCACAGACAGAGGTGCATATAAATTAGCTCCTTATTTAGATGAAGCATACAAAGCTCAGGTGCCTAGTGGTTTTCAAAAAGAATTTAAAGAAGCAGATCAGCGTGTTAATTTATTATATAATGCTGTAGAAGGCATGTCTTTAAAAATATTCCCAATTCCTAATGATGATAATAACACTTGGATTTCTGCTTACGATTATAAGTTTGGTAATCAAAAAATTGAAGATTCGCTTTATGGAAGTTTTATAAAAAACGGATTTAAAGCATACTTGTATACACTAAACAATGCTAAGCAAACAGGCGATTTTTCGGAAGCAACAAAACTTTTAGCTGCTTTCAAAAAAACACAACATCAATTGGGTGGCAGTGTTATGCTTAGCGACAACAAAATTGATACAGAGATTTTATATAATAAGTACGATATTTTTAAGAAGTTATTTAGTTGGTATTTATATGCTGGAACTTTATTATTTGTATTGCTGATTTTTCAAATATTTAATGATAAAAACAAAACAATCAATGTCTTTGTTAATGTGTTTAAATGGATTATAGTTGGATTATTTGTTTTGCATACAGCTGGTTTAATTGTTAGATGGTATATATCTGGGCATGCGCCATGGAGTGATGCTTACGAATCTATGATATATGTCGCTTGGTCTACCATGTTGTTTGGATTGATTACAGGAATTAGTAGAATGGACAATAAGAAAGGCAAACGATTTTTTGGATTAAAGTTTGAGCCATTAATTCCTACACCTTCAATGTTTAAGATTAAATCCTCTAACCTTACAATTGCTTCGGCAGCTTTTGTTACGGCAATGATTTTAATGATTGCTCATTGGAATTGGATGGATCCTGCTATTGCAAATCTTCAACCAGTGTTAAACAGTTATTGGCTTATGATTCATGTAGCGGTAATTGTTGCAAGTTACGGCCCTTTTACTTTAGGAATGATTTTAGGCGTTGTGTCTTTATTTTTAATGATTTTCACTACCGAAAAGAATAAAAAGAAAATGGCACTTAATATAAATGAGCTTACTATAATTAACGAAATGGCTTTAACCGTTGGTTTAGTTATGCTTACCATTGGTAACTTTTTAGGTGGTATGTGGGCTAACGAAAGTTGGGGACGCTATTGGGGTTGGGATCCTAAAGAAACATGGGCGCTTATTAGTATTATGATATATGCATTTGTAATACACATGCGATTAGTTCCTGGGCTTCGAGGTCGTTGGGGGTTTAATTTAGCCTCAATTATAGCCTTTGCTAGTATTTTAATGACCTATTTTGGGGTGAATTTCTATCTTGCAGGACTTCATAGTTATGCCAGTGGCGATCAAATTGTGAGTATTAAATTTATTACTATTGCTTGTACAATTGTAGCTGTTTTAGGATTCTTTGCTTATAGAGGTTATACTAAGTATTATAAAAAGTAGAGTAAAGAAGGTCTTAAAATGAATGAATTAGATGAGAAACTAATTAAGTTATTAAATTCTGGTTTCGAACATATTGGAGAATATTCAGAATCTGAAATGAGTTTTAAATTGTCGCCAGAGAAGTGGTCTAAAAAAGAGGCTTTAGGACATCTGATAGACTCTGGAATTATTAATCTTCAACGATTTACTGAAATTCAGTTTGAATCCTTACCTCATAAAATAAGACCATATAAGCAAGATGATTTGGTTATAGCTAATGATTACCAAAATTCAGAAACCAAAGAACTACTTCGCTTTTGGAAATCTATTAATATCAGGATAGCTTATTTATTCAGTATTCAAACCAATGAAACATTAAATTTTAAAATTGTTTTTGATACTGGAGAGATTTCAGATTTAAAATTTTTAATGGAAGATTATGTGAATCATTTAGAGTATCACCTTAATCAAATTTAGATTCAATTAATAAATAATTCGAGAAAGTTAAGAATTGCTATATAGCTAAAATCTACTATCTTAGAAATTATTATAAAGAATAAAAAAATGAAACTATTTAAAGAATTTAAAGAGTTCGCTGTAAAAGGTAATATGATGGATATGGCCATTGGTATTATCATTGGTGCTGCATTTAATAAAGTAATTGATGTGTTGGTAAAAAAAGTATTATTACCACCATTATCATTAATGACTGATGGTGTTAATTTTCAAAATAGACGTATTATATTAAAAGATGCTATAACAGATGTTTCGGGAAAGATTATTACAGATGAAGTTGCAATTGGGTATGGAGCACTTGGAGAAGCGTTATTACATTTTATTATTATTGGTTTTACAGTGTTTGTTATTGTTAAGTTTATGAACAGATTAAGAAATAAAGCTCAAGATACTAAAGACGAAACCGTAGTAACACCAAAAGATATTGAGTTGCTTTCTAAACTTACCGATTTAATGGAGGAACAAAATGCTTTGCTTAAAGTTAAATAATAGTTATGGCAAAAACAGGACGTGATAAAAACACCAAAAACAAAGCAAAACATTCTAAATTAATGGCTCAAAAAAAGAATAAGAAAAAAGCTGAGGAAGCATTAAGAAAAGAGCGTTTAAAAGCTATTATAAATAAAGCTAAAGAAGAAAAGTAAAAGGCTTTATTTTTTATTAGATAGAACTTGTAATGTTTATGTTTTTGTTTCGACGAATTTTAGAAAATAATTAAACCATACTATTATGAGAGTTTTTTATTTACTTATTCTGATTTTAATATCTTTTCAATCATGTTCTACAGCTTCAAATGATGATATGATTTCAGATGAACAATTTGAAATGCAAATGGATATAGATGAGATGCCTGTTAATGCATCTTTTAAAGGAAGTTTCGTATCTGGTGATCATCCAACTTCAGGTTCAGCATTTATAAATGAAGATAGTACAACCTTATCTTTTAAAGATTTTAGTACTGATGACGGCCCTTTATTAGAAGTGTATTTAGCAACTGATACTTCGGCATCAAATTACATTACTCTTGGTGCTTTAAAAGGTATTAATGGCGATTATCAATATGATTTACCCAAAGATGTAGATTATAGAGTTTATGATCATGTTCTTATTTGGTGTGTTACTTTTTCGGTTAATTTTGGGCATGCCGTATTAAAGTAAGGTTTTAATTTTGTCATAATAAATCTCTTTAAAATCTTTAATTTTTAAATTAGCATTTGTGTAATCTTGATTTTTTGAGTGTTTACTATCAAACCCAATGCAAAAAATATTAGCAGCATTGGCAGCAGCTATTCCGTTAGTAGAATCTTCAATAACAATACATTCCTCAGTATTATATCCAGCAGCTTTGGCAGCGTTAATAAATATTTCAGGATGAGGTTTCGATGCTTTTAAATCTGCTCCACTTAATTTTGATTTAAAATATTTATTTAGATCAAAACGATTAAAAATACGATTGATACTTGGCATGGACGCAGACGATGCTAAAATTAAAGTTAAACCATTAGCATGGTAATCTTTTATCAAATCTAAAACACCTTCAATTAAATCGAATGTTTTATCGTTCTCAAAAATGTATTCGTAATGTTTACGTTTTATAGCAACTAACGTTTCAGGGGTTTCTTTTAGGTTAAAAGTATCTTTAACAAATTTGCACACATTTAAAGTAGATTGTCCAGTACAAGATTCGTAAAGTGCATCAGTTACATCTATATTAACTTCTTTAAACATTTTATGATAGGCTTTATGGTGTAAAGGTTCACTGTTAATAATAACCCCATCCATATCAAATATAATTGCTTTTAACATCTTATTTTTTTTGCGAAGATAAAAAATCAAAGTCGTTTCCTAAATTCATTTTATAATTTGTAATGATTAAGTTTGTATCATAAATAGTAGAATTCTAGTTTTAATTAAATAAACATAAAATTATTAAAAGCAACGCAACCTTCCACCCAAGAAACAAGCACAAATTAGGATATGATTTAGATGTTTTATGTGAAAAACACCCTAATTTACTACCTTTTGTGTTTAAAAATAAATACGAAACGAAAACTATAGATTTTGCAAATCCAAACGCGGTAAAAGCTTTAAATACGGCTTTGTTGTTTCAGTTTTATGATATTAAATATTGGGAGTTTCCCGATTCTAATTTATGCCCACCAATTCCTGGACGTGCAGATTACATACACCACCTTTCAGATTTAATTCGAAAACCTAAAATTAAAGAAGATGTCACGATTTTAGATGTTGGAGTAGGAGCAACCTGTATTTATCCTATTATAGGAAATGCAGAATACAATTGGAATTTTGTTGGAACCGATATTGATGAAAAATCATTACAGTGTGCAAATAAAATTATTAAAGAGAATAAATTACAAGACACTATTTCGTTACACTTACAAAAAGATACGTCTCAAATTTTTAAAGGGATATTAAATATAGAAGATAACTTTGTAGCTACTATTTGCAATCCGCCATTTTATAAAACGGAAGCAGAAGCATTAGAGGCAACTATTAGAAAATTAAAAGGATTGAAAAAGGAAATTAATACTGTTGCTAGAAATTTTTCTGGAACACATAATGAACTTTGGTACAAAGGCGGAGAAAAAGCCTTTATACATAATTATTTATATGAGAGTTCTTTGTTTAAACAACATTGTCATTGGTTTACAACATTGGTTTCTAAAAAAGATTTGGTAAAAGGTATGTATGTTTCATTGAAAAAGTTAGGCGCTACAGATATAAAAACTATTAATATGGGACAAGGTAATAAGATATCACGTATTGTAGCTTGGACTTTTTCAGGTGAATAGATATTTTATGATTACGATGTTTTTTTCTTGATATAATTTGTTTTTATATAATAACCAATTTCTATTCTATTTAAATTGATACCATTTATTTTTCTATTTGTGTATCCTACTTGGATATTGTTAGATTTAGAGATATTGAAACCTAATGCACTATAAAACCTGTTTTCGGTTGTTAATTCCTTGTTTAAAGTTGTGAAAAACTCATTGCTTACCCGAATAAAAAGATGTTTGTTTAGTTTGATGCTTGTGCCAAATCGGTAGCGTAAACGATGACAAGTTTTGTTTAATACAGGTGTATTAAGAAACCGTTGTTCTAATCTAAAACGATGATCTATAGATAATTTTAAAATTTTATGTTTATAAGTAATTTGTTCATATAATCTATTTTCAAAAGTATGTTTGGTATTGGTGTTAAAACCACTATCAATGTCTAAGTAAGCATAAGAGATATTTGTAATTAATTTTGGTGATATATGATAGTTTAATCCTGAGCTTAAAAAAATTAAATTAAAATTATCACTAACTTCATAAAGCCACAATTGTGAACACATATGAAAACTAAGTTTTTCTGAAGTTTTGTGTATGCCAGAATATGTAAACCATGAGCCAAAACTTTTTTCAGGGTTAGATTGACAAAAACTAAGAAATGTATTAAAGCAGATTATGGATATAATTAGTAGGCGCTTCATTCTTAAAATCTTGAAAAGAATAAATTAAGGCATCAAATTATATTGATACTTTAATTAAATATTAATAATGTAAAAGGAGCTCCTAAAGAGCTCCTTTTACGGTCAAATAAGAACCTTATTAAAAGTGTTCATGTAAGTGATGATGTTCATCAATTAGTGGGCCTCCTTCAATAATTTGTTCAGATGCTTGTTGAGCAAATTTCTCAAAGTTTAAGTGGAAAGAGTGCGCTAAGTGAATAGCTTTTCCAACATAAGCACCTTTTTGTAACCATGTATTCATTGGATCTAACATTTCTGTTGGTACACCAGGACAATATTTAGGCATAAATAACCCGAAAATAAAGTTTTGTTCGTATTCTACATTATCAAGATCACCATTAAGAATTGCGGTAATCATTGCTCTTGTATACTTTAATTTTATACGAGATCCTACACCATAAGGCCCTGCGCTCCACCCTGTGTTAATTAGCCATACATTAACACCAGCTTCTGTCATTTTTTTACTTAACATTTCACCGTAAACAGTTGGGTGTAATGGCATAAAAGGTTCTCCAAAACAAGCAGAGAATGAAGGTACTGGCTCAGTAATTCCAGCTTCTGTTCCTGCTACTTTTGCTGTGTAACCAGAAATAAAGTGGTAAGCAGCTTGTCCAGGTGTTAATTTAGATACTGGAGGTAATACACCAAAGGCATCACAAGTTAAAAAGAATATATTTTTAGGGTTGTTTGCGTAAAGTGTTTCTTGGATGTTATCTATATGATGGATAGGGTAACTTACACGCGTATTTTGTGTGATACTTCCATCCATATAATCTGGTTCTCCATCTTCTTTAAATACAATATTTTCAAGTATTGCACCAGGTTTAACAGCTCTAAAAATGTCTGGTTCTTTTTCTTCACTAAGGTCAATTACTTTTGCATAACATCCACCTTCAAAGTTAAAGATTGTATTATCAGCAGTCCAGCCATGTTCATCATCACCAATTAATTTACGTTCTGGATCTGCAGATAAAGTTGTTTTTCCTGTACCTGATAATCCAAAGAAAATTGCAGTATCACCTTTTTTTCCAACATTAGCAGAGCAGTGCATTGGTAATACGTTTTTCTCTGTTGGTAAAATTAAGTTTAAAGCAGAGAAAATACCTTTTTTCATTTCACCTGTATAAGCAGATCCGCCAACTAAAGCAATCTTTTGTGTAAAATCTAGTATAGAGAAGTTGCCTTGACGAATACCATAAGCTTTTGGATCTGGACAAACATACCCAGGAGCACAAAGAATTAACCAATCTTCTTCAAAGTTTTCTAACTCTTTTTGGCTTGGTCTTAAAAACATATTGTAAACAAACATGTTTGACCAAGGTAATTCTGTTACAGTTCTAATGTTTGTTCTATATTCTGGATCAGCACAAACATATCCGTCTCTTGCATATATTTCTTTACCAGATAAATACTTAACAATTTCGCTTTTTAATTTATTAAAATTTTCTGTAGAAACAGGTTTGTTAGTTTTACCCCACCAAACTTTATCTGTTGTATAATCATCTTTTACAAGAAAACGATCTTGAGGAGAACGTCCTGTAAATTTACCTGTATTAATAGCAATCGTTCCATTTGCTGTTTCTACTCCCATTTTTTTATCAACGGTAATTTTTTGTAATTCTTCAGGTGATAAATTCCAGTGAACTTCTACGTCTTTTAATCCATACTTTCCTAAGTCCGTATGATTCTGCATTGTTGTTGCGTCTTTCATTGTATTAAATTTTAAGGTTCCTATTTGTATTATTAAGAGCCATGTTATAGGCACTTATATTATTTTTCTTTTTTATTATGAAGTAAAATTACATAGCATATTGCCTAATAATTATGACGAATGTCATACTTTTGAGAGATGCGATATTTTTCAATTATTGTTATATTTATAATAATAAAAATGAAAATAATATTAGCGAATACGTTTTCGTAATGTTGCTTTTTAAGAGATTAAAGTTTTTTGTTAGAATTTATGTTAGACGCGAGTGTTGAATTCTAAGTAGAAATTTAAAAATATTCAAAAAAAAGTGCAATTTGTTAAATGATATACGGATATTTTGCCTTTTATTTAAAATAAGAAGGGAAAATGGAGTATTTGTAATTAAAAACACAATTGATTAATTCGTATAATTATACAAAATAAATATAAGAGATGAAATTAGATATACTTGCCATTGGAGCGCATCCGGATGATGTTGAACTAGGTTGTGCAGCTACCTTAGCAAAAGAGATTGCCTCTGGAAAAAAAGTTGGGATCATAGATTTAACAAGAGGAGAACTAGGTACAAGAGGTACAGCTGAAACAAGAGATAGAGAAGCATCTGAGGCAGCAAAGATATTAGGCATTACTATAAGAGAGAATATGGAATTTGCTGATGGCTTTTTTGTTAATGATAAAACGCATCAATTAGCTATTATTAAAATGTTACGAAAGTATAAGCCAGAAATAGTGATTTGTAATGCTGTAGATGATAGACATATTGATCATGGAAAAGGTAGTAAATTAGTAAGTGACGCCTGTTTTTTAAGTGGATTGATGAAAATTGAAACTACTGATATTAAAGGGGAGTTACAGGGGGCATGGAGACCTAAACAAGTTTATCATTATATGCAATGGAAAAGTTTAGAGCCAGATTTTGCTGTTGATGTTACAGGATTTATGGATAAAAAAATGGCTTCAGTTTTGGCTTATCAAACACAGTTTTATGATAAAGACAGTAATGAACCTGAAACTCCTATTTCTAGTAAAAACTTTACCGATAGCATTATGTATAGGGCAAAAGATTTGGGGAGACTTATTGGAGTTGAATACGCAGAGGGGTATAATGTTGAGCGCTATGTTGCTGTTGATAGTTTGTTCGATTTAAAGTAGTTAGGTTTTTTACAGAAATTATTTTTAATTTCTAGGTAAAATATTAAAAAAAGTCTTTGTAGATAAGAGTGAAATAAATTACATTTGCACACGCATTACAAAATGCGTTACACGGTGGTTGTAGCTCAGTTGGTTAGAGCATTGGTTTGTGGTACCAAGGGTCGCCGGTTCGAATCCGGTCTTCCACCCAAAAAGTAAAAGCCTTTCAAGAAATTGAAAGGCTTTTTTTGTTTTTATGCTTTTAGTGTTTAATTCACTTTTACGCGTTCATCACGATTAGCTAGTTCCCAAGCAGTGTGAAAAATTAAGCGTGTTCGAGTTTCTAAAAATTCATAGTTAATTTTATCTGGCGTATCCGTTGGTTTATGATAATCGGCATGTGTGCCATTAAAGTAAAAAATAACAGGAATGTTTTTTTTAGCAAAATTATAATGATCAGATCTGTAGTAAAAACGATTTGGATCGTTTTTGTCATTAAATGTATAGTCAAAGTCTAAATTGAAGTACTTTTTATTTACAGCCTCAGAAATATCATGTAATTCTTGGCTTAATCTGTCAGAACCTATTAAATATAAGTAATTAGCTTTTTCTTCATGACTTTTGTCTATACGGCCAATCATATCTATATTTAAATTGGCTACGGTATTTTTTAAAGGAAAAACAGGATCTACATCGGCATAATAACGAGAACCATATAGTCCTTTTTCTTCTCCAGTAACATGTAGAAATAAAATACTTCGTTTAGGTCCCTTTCCTACTTTTTCGGCATTTTTAAAAGCTTTGGCTATTTGCATGATTGCTACTGTACCAGAACCGTCATCATCAGCTCCATTATTAATATCTCCATTACCTGATATGCCAATATGATCTAAATGAGCTGATACTATAATAATTTCATCTGGTTTTTCAGAACCTTTTATATATGCTAAAACATTTTCTGAAGCCTTAGCCTTTCCATTAAAAAAAGCTTCTGGAATTTCTTGAAAATAATCACCTTTAGCAATAGGAGAAGGAATATTGTTAGAAACATAAAAATCTTTAATATATTTTATGGCCTTTTTTTGACCAGGTTCCCCGGTTTCCCTTCCTTCAAATTCGTCGGAAGCATAGGTGTAAAGCATTTCTTTTAGTTCGCTTGCAGTAATTATTTTAGCATAACCTACTACATCTGTACTGTTTTTAGATTGTTTTTTGTTTTGTGATGAGCTACATGATGTTATAAAGAGGCTCACGTAAAAAAGGAAAAATAGTTTTTTCATCTGTTAGTTTTTATTAATTAAGATCAGATGTAATTTGTCAATAATAATTTGTGCTTTTCAATTTAATTATTATGACATATTTCATAAGTTTTAGTTTTAGTAGAGCGATATTACAAAAAGCAAAAGAAATATTTATAATATTTCAGTCTAATTTAACAGTTGGTTGTCTTTATCTACAACCAAAGTATGTTCTTGATTTGCTATTTGCCATGCCGTAGCAAAGACGAATTTGGTGCGTTTTTCCAATAATTTGTATTCAATTTTATCAGGTGTATCACTAGGTCTGTGATAATCTTTATGTTCTCCATTAAAATAGAAAATAACAGGAATGCCATGTATAGCAAAGTTATAATGGTCTGATCGGGTGTAATAACTGTTTATTTCACCTTCAACATTATATCTATAATCTAAATCTATATTAAAAAAAGTTTCATTAACTTTTTCAGAAATATAATGTAATTCTTTGCTTAATCTATCAGATCCAATAAGGTACAAATAGTTTTGGTTAGTTTTATGAATGTCGTCAATGCGTCCTATCATATCTATATTCAGGTTCGCAATGGTATTTTTTAAAGGAAAAACAGGATTGTTTACATAATATTCTGACCCTTTTTTTCCAATTTCTTCTGCTGTAAGATGTAAAAATAAAATACTTCGTTTAGGACCGTAACCTTCTTTCTTAGCTAATTGAAAAGCTTGAGCCATTTCCATTATAGCTACTGTGCCAGAACCATCATCGTCTGCTCCATAATTTATTTGTCCGTCTTCATTAATTCCAAGATGGTCTAAATGCGCAGAAATTATTATTATTTCATCAGGTTTTTCAGTGCCTTCAATAAATGCCAAAACGTTTTCAGAGGCATTATATTCATCATTAAAGAAACTTTTAGGTATGGTTTGATAATAATTTGAGCCTCCAAAAGCAGATTCTACACCTTCAGCTATATAATAGTCTTTAATAAATTCTGCTGCTTTTTTTTGGCCTTCTTCACCAACTGCACGCCCCATAAATTTTTCGGATGCATATTTATATAAATGCGTGCTTAATTCTTCTGAATTGATTGTATTTGCATATTTAAAAACAAGAGTACTGTCTTCTAATTTAATATTATCTTTAACATTTTGAATTTTAGTAGTGTACTTTTGTGTAGCACAAGTGCCTATTAATGTAAATATAGAGAGAATCCAGAAGGTTTTCATGTTATAATAGTCTTTTAAGACATGATAGCTTGCTTAGCTTAATTATTTTAGTACTAATTGCAAATATATAACAAAAGAAGAAATTGCCTACTGCTCTAGATCGATATTTTCTAGTTCAGATTCATCAATTTCAAAATCATCTATTTCTATACTCTCTAATTCGTTAATAGATTCTTCTTCTAGTTTAGCTTCTGTTTCTTCTAATCCTTCTGTACTTGCGACCTGTGTAGTTGTGAAAACGGATTTGTAAATAGTTATGGAGAGGGCTGCAATAGTAAGAAAAAAAGTAAATTGAATTATTTTTTTTGCATGCCCTGTTTTTTTAGATAAATAAAAAGCAAACAAGCCAAATGCAAGAGAAAGAATAGCAGGTATAATGGCAAGGTTAGATACAGGTAACACTGCTAGTATGATTGCTAAAACAGAAAATATTATTGCTAAAATGGTAGAAATTTTTTTCATTTAATTAATTTTTTAACCCAGAAACCGATTTTATTTTTAATTCACCATTGCCAACAGGGATTTTAAATTTACCGTAAATAGGAATCTTATTCTCATCTGCTGTTAGCCATAAAAAATTACTATTTTGTCCTTGCAATGCATTTTTTTGATTAGAGCTTATTGCTAGTTTATAACATTCTTTATTTCCAATAGCAGTATTAATGGTTTCTTTTCCTAAAAAGGTTATTACACCTTTAATCTCTTTACTGTCAAAAATAATAGTAATAGTTTTTGTGCTGCCTTTAGACATAGTTTTATAGTCTAAAAGTCTAATATAATACATTGTAGATACAATATCTTTTGTGTTGGAACCTATAGCAACACTTCTCTTTAATTCGTAATTGTTTTTCTTTTTTAGTGTGGAGTTTACTGTTTTGGTTTTGTGACTGAAATTGTATTTTACATTTTTATGATAACCTCCTTCATTAAGGTCTCTATTATATAAATAAGGTGTTAATGTTTTTGGGTTTACATAGCTTTCATATAAATCTCTTATTTTAAAAAAATTATCCCATTTACTGTATGTTGCTGCAGTGCACTTAAGCCTTAAAAGTGTTGCTTTAGATGTTTTAATAGTACTTGTTGCCATGGTAACTTCAGCTAAGTCTGTTAATATTCCAGACATATTGTAAGAGGCTGTATATACTAATTTTTCATTGGTGCCAATAGCATTGTTTTGTGCTTTACTGATTAGTGTTGTGAGTAATATAAAAAGAAATAATATGCGTGTCATATATATATCAAATTTGTAGTTGTTAACGTAAGAGATAACATTTATTGTGCCGAAAATACAATGCTTTAAAATATTATACTAATTTTTTTTGTTTTATAGGTTGTATGAATTTTTTTGAACTGACAATTATCATAGTTTTAAATTACTAACATGGTTATATTTACTTTGTAATCAAATTTTTAGAGACATGAAAAATATATTATTACCAACCGATTTTTCTAAAAATTCTATAAACGCAATAAATTATGCGGTTGAATTGTATAAGAATATACCATGTAATTTTTATATTCTTAATGTGCAAAAAGCATCTTCGTTTATTAGTGATGATATGATGTCTATTTCTCCAGCTGCAACTATTTATAATACTATTGTTGATGCTGCAAAAAAATCAATTACAAATATTATTAAAAAAATTGATTCACGTTATAAAAACGATAAGCATACACTTTATTCTATCGTTGATTACGATAATTTCGTAGACTCCATTAATCAAGCTTGTGAAAAATACGATGTAGATTTAATTATCATGGGAACCAAAGGCGCATCTGGTTTAGAAAAAGTGATATTTGGAACTAATACGGTTCATGTTATGCAACGATGTCATGTTCCTGTTTTGGCAATTCCTGATGGCTGTAAGTTTTCGGGTTTAAATAATATAGCTTTTACTGCAAGTAATTTATTAGCTGCTAATATTAAAACTTTAGAACCTTTAAAAGATTTTATATCACTGTTTGATTCTTCCTTAAAAGTGCTTCATATACCTGATGAAAAACATATTGATCAAAACCAAAATAGTATTTTCGATTTCTTTAAATTTTATTTTAAAAATGTTAAACATGAACTTCTTGAGGTTAAAAAGGGAGACACATACGATGTTGTTCATAAGTTTATTGAAAATAACAATATAGATATGTTATCATTTATGGATGAGAAGCATTCTTTTTTTGAACGTTTTTTTACTAAGCACCCAGTTGAAACATTTGCTTTTAAAATAGATATTCCTTTTTTAGTGATGAAGAAAAAAGATAATTAGTAATTATTATAACTGTTTTTAAAAGAAAAGCCCTAATATTTGAGCGCATATAATTAAAAGAACCATAGCTATAGGATACACTGTTGCATAAGCTACAGATGCAGCATTGGTTTTAGTCATAGTGTCTATAGCTGCTAACCCTGGTGTGCTTGTCATTGCACCTGTTATAGTTCCTAAAAAGATCAATGCATTTGTTTTAAAAAATAACTTAGCTATTATGGCTGCTAGTATCATTGGTAAAAGTGTAATAACACCTCCAACCAAAAATAGTTTTATACCGTATTGTAAATAAGTTTCTACTAATGTAGATCCAGCTTTAGTTCCTACAGAAGCTAAGAATAGCATTAAACCAAATTGTCTTAACAGTTGGTTAGAATTACCACTCATTACCCATAAAACATTTCCAGTTTTACCAACTCGCCCTAAAATCATGGCAACTATTAATACCCCTCCTGTAAGACCTAAATTAAAAGTTATTGAATCCCCAAAGGAAAGGGAGACACCTCCAACTAAAATACCAATTACAATACCTAATGCTAAAGGAAAGAAATTAGTGTCTGAAAGTTTACTTTTATTATCTCCAATTAAATTAGAAATTTGAAGGGTGTTTTCTTTAGAACAAGCAATCATTAGTTTGTCACCCATTTGTAGCTTTAAACTTGGACTTGGAGATAAATCGATTCCACTTCGCCTAATTCGTGTTACTGATGCATTGTAATTGTTTAGTAGATTAAGTTCTCCAAGAGGTGTGTTTACTAACTCGGTTTTAGTTAATAAAAATGATTGAATCATATATTGTCCTCCTAAAGGTATCTGAACATTTACTTCAGGACCAATAAGTAGTTCAACTCTTTTTAATGCTTCTTTGCTACCTACAACTTTAACATAGTCTCCTTTATGTAAAACAGTATCGTTTTGTGGAGTAAATGCTTTTCCTTCATGCATAACTCTTGAAATAACTCCTTTAGTCATAGAACGCACTCTTAATGCTTCAATAGTTTTATTGATAGCGCTTTCATTCTCTACAACAAAATGACTTCTTGTAATTTCTTCATAAAGACTTTCAGTTTTTGCTTCATAAGAAGCTTCTTCTTTTGGTATACTTATTCTAAAAAATTTAGGGTATAATTTTATAAATAAAATAACACCAATAACACCAAAAGGGTAAGCAATACCATATCCTATAGAAGCTAAAGGAGAATGTGTTACATCAATGGCAGTGGCTAGACCTGGTGTGCTTGTTAATGCACCAGCCATTAAACCTATAGCAATGGGTTTTTCTATATCTAAAATTAAAATAGCTAGTAGTGCAATAATGGCTGCAGATAAAACAATAACAACCGACATGATAACTAAATTTTTACCTTGTTCTTTAAAAGAGTCAAAAAAACCAGGACCAGCTTGTAGCCCAATGGTATAGATAAATAGTATGAGGCCTATTTTTTGTAAAATATCAGGTAATGAAACCCCTAAGTGTCCAAAAAATAAAGCAACAAAAATAATAGCTGAAATATCTAATGAGATACCTTTTATTTTAATATTTCCAATAATAAATCCAATACATATAATTGTAAATAATGCTAGATAGTTTGTATTAATAAAATCCATAAATTTTATAATCTTAAAAGAGCAACAAAATTACTTTATTACTAGACATTATAACTGATATTTATCAATTATCAAAAAAAATATTTGTAACATTTAGTTTGTTCTAGCGTCATATTGTTATCAATCAATAAAATCACCATCATGAGAGAAGACAACCAATTAATAGTTATTACCCATTTAAGCCAGTTAATTACATTGTTTACTGGGTTTGGAAGTTTGTTGCTTCCACTGGTATTGTGGCTAACTCAAAAAGATAAAGTGTATCAAATGGATGCACATGGTAAAAATATTATAAACTTTCAATTAAGTTTAATAGTATACTTTATTATATGTATTCCTTTAATACTGTTTTTAGGCTTAGGGTTATTTGGGTTTTTAGTTTTAGGAATTGTATCTATAATTTATCCTATTGTAAATGCGGTAAAAGCAAGTAGAGGAGAAACTCCAGTGTATCCCTTTACTTTTAATTTTATTAATTAAATCTGTTATCTCTTTTAATTTTATTAGTTATTTTGTTAGTATGAGATAAGCAAAACGCTCACCATTTGGTGAGCGTTTTTATATTACAAAAGCAATGGTTTAGTTTGTTTAGTTGGTAAAGTGTTTTTTTTTTTTTGCTTTTGCAGAAATAGATTTTTAGCTATTTAGCATTACAGGCATAACAAGCATCGTAATATGTTCGCCTTCGTCAAGACCATCAACAGGAGTTAAAATTCCTGCTCTGTTTGGCATGCTCATTTCTAATTGTACGTCATCAGAATTTAAGTTGTTTAGCATTTCAGTTAAAAAACGAGAATTGAAACCAATTTGCATATCATCTCCTTGGTAATCACACGTTAAACGCTCTTCAGCTTTATTGCTGTAATCAATATCTTCTGCTGAAATATTTAATTCAGCTCCAGCAATTTTTAAACGTATTTGATGTGTTGTTTTGTTAGAGAAAATACTAACACGACGCACAGAATTTAAAAACTGAGTTCTGTCTATAGCTAATTTGTTTGGATTTTCTTTTGGTATTACGGCTTCGTAATTAGGATATTTTCCATCGATTAGACGACAAATTAGTTCTGAATTATCAAAAGTAAATTTAGCATTCGATTCGTTGTATTCAATGGTTACTTCATCTTCACTTGCTGCTAATATCCCTTTTAAAAGATTTAAAGGCTTCTTAGGCATAATAAATTCTGCAACCTGATTAGCTTTAACGTCTTCACGTGTATATTTTACTAACTTATGAGCATCAGTAGCTACAAATGTTAAGCCTTCTGTTGAAAATTGAAAAAATACTCCACTCATTACTGGGCGTAAATCATCGTTACCAGCAGCAAAAATAGTTTTACTAATAGCTGTAGCCAAAATATCTCCAGTAATTATGGTTTTGCTAGGGTCTTCAAGTGCTACAGCTTTAGGAAATTCGTTTCCATCAGCGTAAGCTAAAGCATATTTACCATGGTTAGAGCTTATTTCAATAGTGTTATTGTCTTCAACAACAAACGTTAAGGGTTGCTCTGGAAAAGTTTTTAAAGTGTCTAATAATAGACGTGCAGGTATAGCTATACTACCTTTACTTTCGCTTTCAACATCTAAAGAAGACGCCATGGTTGTTTCTAAATCGCTTGCAGAGACAGTAAGTTTGGTGTGTTCTAATTCAAATAAAAAATTATCTAAAATAGGTAAGGTGTTAGAACTATTTATAACGCCACCTAAAACTTGTAATTGTTTTAATAAATATGTGCTTGATACAATAAACTTCATGTGATATTTTTAATTTTTTTATTACATATTTCGACTTCACTTAGTACAAAAAATGCAACATTCGTAAATAATTAAGTTAAAAACTTGATTAGTTATAAATGTTTCATAAAATTAACTTCGCTTAAAGAAGTAATACTACCTACAAATATATTCCAAACAGTCTATATTTGGAAACAAACTTATTAACATTTAGTGAGCGTATTTTTTCTTTCTAAGGTAATTAAAAATGAATCCGAATAGAGTTAGTAAACCCAATGGTAATGCGATATTTATAAGCTGCCATTTAGTTTTTTTAGCAGTTATTTCTTGTTTATCTAAAAAGGCAACGGCTATTTCTTTAGAGCGAATGTTTATAAGTCCGTTATCGTCCAATAGGTAATTAACCGAATTCAGTAAAAATTCTTTGTTACCATAGTTTTTTCCGGTCCAGCGATCAAAACCTAATTCTTGAGGTTTATTTCTAACAACATCGTTTTTAATAACGTCTCCATCAGCAATAATAATCATTTTAGTAGTTGAGCTTTTTGTTTTGTCTTCTTGAAGCTTAAACGGTTTTACACGATTGCTATAAACCGAATTAAATTTACCTTCTAAAAGTACAGCAAGTGTTTGTTGGCCTTTATTAAAAAGGGCAGGGTTGGGATTTTCTGTAACGACCTGTAGATTTATTTCTCTCGGCGTGCTTTCAAGTTTTGTTAAAGGAGCCGTTTCTAAAAGAATGGTTTTTTTAATTGTATTTTTTAAGGTGTCTATTTGATTTGCAAAATCAAATTCCACCAAATCTAAATTGTTAACGATTGGGTGATGACTATTTGTACCAGCCAAAGGCGAATAAGGCCATCTTAAATGCTGAAATTGAGAATCGCTACCATCGCCCATAGCAACTGTAATAGGAGCAGAGTAAAGCGAGCTTATCATTACAGGATTAATGCGAACACCGTATTTAAAAAAGAAATCGGTTAAGTTTAAATCTCTGGGAACAGCTAAATTGCTTCCAGTGTCATTATACAAACTATCTTTTTCCATGGCAACAGCATCTATAAGCCAAAGACTTTTACCACCATTCATGGTATATTGATCTAAAACAAGTTTTTCCTTTTCTGAAAAAGCTTCCGTTGGTTTTGCAGATATGATTAAGTCATAAGTATTTAACTCATTAAGTGTTTTTTGTGGATTATTAGAAACACTATCTAATGTAAAAGGCGCTATATAATAATACTCACCAATTTTTTTAACAAAATCGGCTATGTATTTATCTTCGAGTTCTTTATTACCTTTTAAAATGGCGATTTTTTTATGTTTTGGTTTTGTTAGTTTGTTAAATCCGTTAGCAAAGGCATATTCTAAATGCTGAACCGAATTGGTTACTAATTCTTGTTGTGTAGCTCCAATTTTGTTTTTTATAAGAGGAATAACAACGGTTTGATCTTTATAACTCGCTAACGCCCATGGGAAAATAACGGCTTGCGAAGATTTCCCACTTTCTTCTACACTTAATTGCATAGGTGTGAGTCCGCGTGCGCTTAATTGCTGTATGTTGCGTTCTCGTGTTGATTCTTCTTCAAGAGGATTTATAAAATGAAAAATAATATGATTGTTTTTTGTAGAAAACTCTTCTAGTAACTGTTTAGTTTCTCGTTGAAGCCTTCTAAATTCCGAAGGAAAATCTTCGCCATCTAAAAATACATCAACAATGATAGGAGATTCTACATCTTTAATAATATTTGTAGAAGCATCGCTTAGCGTGTAACGCCCATCCTTGGTTAAATCAAAACGTTTAAAAGCTTGATAACTTAAAATATTAATAGCTATTAAAGCAATTATTAGGATTGCTATGTGTTTTATCGTTTTATTCAAAGGTTTTTTCTAATTGATATTGTCTAACTGTTTTAACGGTATTGTTGGTGAATTCTAACTCGATACATTCTTGCATATCATTAAAGGCACCTGGTTTAAAACCTAAATTATAATTCCATTTTTCTGGTGTATTTGCTTTAATAGCATCATCCCATCCATACCATTCGCTGGCACCTAAAATCGCATTAATTTCAGACTTGCTTTTCCCAACTAACAGACTATCTTCAATAATGTTATTTAACATTTCATAGCGAAGTCTAGGGGTTTCTTTCCAGGCTTCGGACTTAAAATATTTTTCATGCTGATAACTACTAAAAATATTTATAATAGGATACACAACATAAAAATAAGCTATTGGTGTTAGTAGGATACTTAATAAAAACGTTAGCCATTTTCGATTGTCTATGGTATTAATAAACAGCCATACCAGAACGAATACTATAATTAATAAAATAACAAAAGTAGGTGTTATAATCATTTCTATTCTTTATTCAAGTTTAACTTTGTAAATGCTAAAAAAAGTATGGTAATACTTAAAAAGTATATAATATCTCTTGTGTCTAGTACGCCACGGCTCATACTTTTATAATGCGAACTCATACTTAATTGTTCTATTAAATTACTTGAAGCATATTCTGCAATACCTTCAAGACCAATATAAAATATAAAGCAAAGGAATACAGCTGTAATAAACGCTACAATTTGGTTGTCTGATAATGTAGAAGCAAATATACCAATGGCAGTATAAGCAGCAATTAAAAAAAGGAGTCCGAAATAAGACCCTAAAGTACTCCCAATATCTAAATTGCCAACAGGTGTTCCTAATTGGAAAACGGTATAAACGTATAATAGAGTAGGTGATATGGCAATTAAAATTAAAATAAAAGCACCAAAATATTTACCTAAAACAATTTGAGAGTACGATATCGGTTTTGTAACTAAAAGCTCAAGCGTACCCTGTTTTTTTTCATCAGAAAAACTACGCATAGTAACCGCAGGTATAAGGAATATTAATATCCAAGGTGTTAATAAAAAGAAAGGAGATAAATCGGCAAAACCATAATCTAAAATATTGAATTCACCTTTAAATAGCCATAAAAACAAACCGTTTAGTAGTAGAAAAATAGCAACTACCAAATATCCAATGGGTGATGCAAAAAATGAGTTTATTTCTTTTTTAAATATGGCGTACATTTAATTTTTTATAGTATTAATTTTAACCAAAGATATTAAACCATGAATAGAAACCCCAGCAAGAATTAGATATAAACTATTACGAGTTATTGGTCTTTTTATTCCCTCTGTAGGTAATTCTGTAAAGAAACCATAAATAACTAGAAAACTTGCTAGAAATATAATAACAGAACCTATTTGCTGTATTGTTTTAACCCATTTAGTATTGGAGAGTTTTAAATGAGCTCCAAGAGCAGCGTTAATAAGTCCAAAAAGTAGAATATATAAATGCCCCGCTCTAAAAAGAGCACGATTCATTAATTCCATATCTTTTAGATGGTTGTAATTATGATGCATGTATTGTCCTGTTAATAGGAAACCAATAACTATTAAAATCCCAAAGAATAAATGAGTTCTTCCTAGCATAAAAAAATTATTTTAAACTTTCTAATTTATCAACACTCCAAGCTTCAGGTCTAATACTAAAAAACGGTTTCGTTTTACTCCAAACGTTTTTAAATAAATCAGATTGTCTGTAAAGTTCTAAATCAGCTTCTGTTTCCCAATAGCTGTATGTAAAAAATATATTTGAATCGTTTTTATCTCTATATAATTCTAAAAAAACAACCTTTAAATGCTCTTATCATCGTTTTCGAATCATCAAAATTTTTAAGAAAAATGTCTATGTTCTTTTTATAAAATCCCATTTTAACAATTCTAACAAACATAGTTAAAAGCTTCTTGTTTTAGTAGCGTTTTGCAAAATATCATTTTCAGTTGTACTAATAGGTTTGGTAATAAAATTAACACTTACAGTATCCATTAAACCAAGTCCCATTAAACTTGAGGCACTTCCTACAGTAGCGCTGTTACTTTTGTAAACTGCAATTTCTAAAAAATTACCAGAATTAAAAACTACTAAACCCCTACCTTCATCTTGTCGTTTTTCATCAGGAATTTCAAAATTAACAATATCACTGTACTTATTATATATTTTTTTGAACTTATAATGTCTTGCCGAAATTTCAAAAGCGCGTCCTTTTTGTATGGTTTCAAAAAAGCTACGTTTAATGTTAGTAACCACATTACCATAATTATCAATATAAATAATACTTCCAATAATTTGAGACTTATCATCATTTACATAAGGTACTATGTTTTTAAGAGGCTTAATATTGCTAATAGTTTTACCAATAACCTCTAGCGTACCGCCACGTGCAATATGGCAAGCCACTTTTACAAAAACATCTAGTACAGGAAAACTGGTTTGTATCTTATCATGAATATTAATTTCAACAATTTTTTCTGGAGCTATTTCAGAACAAATCATACTCATAATACCATTGTTAGCACAAATAAAATAATGATCGTCTAATTTTAAAGCAATGTGTTTGTTTTCGGGGTTTATTTCAGAATCAATACCAATAATATGAATCGTACCTTTAGGGAAGCTATTATATGCGTTTTGTATAATGTAAGCCGCTTCAGGAATACTAAAGGGTGAAACCGAATGTGAGATATCAACAATTTTAACATCAGGTAACTCACTATAAATAGCGCCTTTTGTTGCGCCAGCAAAGTGATCTTTTTCTCCAAAATCGGTTGTTAAAGTTATGATTGCCATTGGCAAAATTGTTGATATGTTTTTAGCGTTAGGTCACTCAAATTTATGTATTTTTGAGTTTCACATGTGTGAGATACAAAACTAATAAATCATTTGGTCTGATAACACATATTTTTAAAAATTAAAACAACGCCTTTGAACGAAATAATTATCGAACTAGAAGAAATCTCTCCAAAAGAGTTTTTTGGAGCACAGAATGTTAATATTGAACTTCTTAAAAAATATTTTCCAAAATTAAAAATTGTTGCACGTGGAAATAAAATAAAAGCTTTTGGAGATGAAGAATTGCTAGAAGAATTCGACCGACGTATTACCATGCTTTTAAAACATTTTGGAAAGTATAATAAACTAGACGAAAATGTTATTGAACGTGTTTTAACAAGTCAAAGTAGCGATGATTATGCCACATCAAAACAAAGCGGCGAAGTAATTGTGCATGGTGTTGGTGGTAAATTAATAAAAGCGCAAACAGCAAACCAACGTAAAATGGTAGAGCTTATGCGTAAAAACGATATGGTTTTTGCCATTGGGCCAGCAGGTACAGGAAAAACCTATACAGGCGTTGCGTTAGCAGTTCAGGCATTAAAAAACAAAGAGGTAAAGCGAATTATTTTAACACGTCCAGCGGTAGAAGCAGGCGAAAATCTTGGGTTTTTACCAGGCGATTTAAAAGAAAAACTAGATCCGTACATGCAACCTTTGTACGATGCGTTGCGCGATATGATTGCACCCGAAAAATTGGCGCATTATATAGAAAACGGAACGATTCAAATAGCACCTCTAGCATTTATGCGTGGGCGTACGCTTGATAATGCTTTTGTTATTTTAGACGAAGGACAAAACACAACGCATGCGCAAATGAAAATGTTTTTAACCCGTATGGGTAAGCATGCCAAGTTTTTGTTAACCGGAGATCCTGGTCAAATAGATTTGCCTCGTCGTACTATTTCAGGATTAAAGGAAGCCTTATTAATTTTGAAAAATGTAGAAGGTGTAGGCATGATATTTTTAGACGATAAAGATGTTATTCGTCATAAACTAGTTAAAAAAGTTATTGAAGCTTATAAAAGCATCGAAAACAGAGATTAGTTTAGTTAGCAGTCTAAACGTTTTAAATAAAATAAAAAATATAAAAAGCTATTCCTGCTTTCAGCTATATCTTTTTGCTTTTAATGGCAAAAAAGGATGCCGCATCGATCAGGGCTAAGACTTTTAGTTAAAAACAATAATAGAAACTAAATTTAGCATTAAGCGCATTCTAAGTGTTTCATAAACAAATAAACTCATAAACGAATAAACAGTTTTAATAAATAATGAGTAATACAATAATAGATACAAATTTTAATTTCCCAGGTCAAAAAAGCCTGTACAAAGGAAAAGTAAGAGCCGTTTATAATATTAACGATGAAGAATTGGTAATGGTTGCAACCGATAGGTTATCGGCGTTCGATGTCGTGATGCCAAAAGGTATACCGTACAAAGGACAAATATTAAACCAAATAGCTACAAAAATGATGGCAGCTACCCAGGATTTAGTTCCTAACTGGTTAACAGCCACACCAGACCCTAATGTAGCAGTAGGGCATTTATGCGAACCTTTTAAAGTAGAAATGGTTATTCGTGGATATATGTCTGGACATGCAGCACGCGAGTATAAATTAGGAAAACGCATACTTTGTGGTGTAGCAATGCCAGAAGGAATGAAGGAAAACGATGCGTTTCCAGAGCCAATTATTACACCAGCTACAAAAGCAGAAATGGGTGATCATGATGAAGATATTTCTCGTGAAGACATTTTAAAACGTGGTATTGTTTCAGAAGCAGATTACATTGTTCTTGAAGATTACACCCGTAAATTATTTCAACGTGGTTCTGAAATTGCAGCTTCTCGTGGTTTAATTTTAGTAGATACCAAATACGAATTCGGAAAAACCAACGACGGTAAAATTGTTTTAATAGACGAAATACACACACCAGATTCATCTCGTTATTTTTATGCTGAAGGCTATCAAGAACGTCAAGATAAAGGAGAGGCTCAAAAACAACTCTCTAAAGAGTTTGTGCGTCAATGGTTAATAGCTAATGACTTTCAAGGCTTAGAAGGACAAACAGTTCCTTTTATGAGCGACGAGTATATTCAATCGGTTAGTGATCGTTATATAGAACTTTATGAAAATATTACAGGTGAAACTTTTGTTAAGGCAGATGTAAGTAATATACAAGAGCGTATTGAAGCTAATGTTGTGGCTTATTTAAAAAAATAAACCTAATGTGAATTGTTTTTTTATTTCGACTTCAGAAGAAATGCATAACAATAAACAAATCAGGTAAGTATGCTTAAAATACAATTAGATTGTTATTGAGAATTATGTGCTTGTTTAATTTTTTTATATAAAGCATTTGTCATTATTTTATTTGTCTTAAAGGGCGATGATAACACTTTATTCTTATTGACCGAATTTGACTTTTAGTGGGCTATATAATTCAATCAATATATTGTAAATACAGGGGTCATTATTAGTTCTTTATGACCTTTTTGATAATTTGTCACGTTGATTTCTAATTGAGAATTTAATGTTTTTTCTTTGTGTATCTCTTGTCCAAAAATGTTCATTATGCTAACGATCGATGGAGAAGTGATACGCTGGATATTTACTTGATTGCAAAATGGATTTGGAAAAATTATAATATTGTTCTTATTTTCTTCTATCTTTTGTGACCTCAATTGTAACTTCATCGGAATCTATGGTACCATTTTTATCGGCTACAGTTAAGGTAATAATATGAATGCCCAAAGCAAGAGAAACAGTTGCTGTTTTTCCTGTGGCAAACTGAGTGCCATTTTTACTCCATTTGTACGACACAATATTATCTCCAAAAGCATAGCTTGCCGAACCATCCAGTTTAATAGACTCAATGCCATCATTATCGTAATCAACGGCTACTTGGTCTGAACCTGCATCAGCCTCAACAAGTGTGTTTTCATCAATTTCCGTAAATAAGTCCAGGTCGACTGACTTACCTAAAAAGGCATAACCATCAACATTAGGATGCAACCAATCGTTTGAATATTTTTTCAATAATTTTTCTATATCATTCGGATCACGAATAGCTTTGTCGAAATCTATGCAGGCATCAAAATTTCCTGGTGTCCTAATCCATGTATTTACATCATTTCGAACAATTTCGTGAGCTGCTGAATAGTGACCACTGCCTTTAAATGGTGTTATTGTAGCACCATAGGCTTTAATATTTCTTGCATGGGCATTGTTGATGATTGTTTTGTATGCATTAATGATAGAAGTTGCAGAGGCATTAGAATAAATATCATTGGTGCCATAAAAAATGATTATCCAGCGCAAACCAGACTGCGCTAGAAGATCTTCTTTGTAGCGACTAATTCCAGAAGTTCTTATCAACGAACCTCCTATACCTAGGTTTAAAACACCAACATTCTTGGTTCGATCATCATTTAGTAACTGCTCAGAAAAAATGTCTGTCCATCGATTTTGCAAACCACCGTGTAATCCAAAACCATCAGTAATAGAATTTCCCAATACACCAACACAACCGGCAGTATTTGCAGCTATAACGTCGATTGTATTAATATGAAACCAATGTGCAGTTACAGTTGCACCACTAAAAGAAGCTGACGATGCGTGATCGCTTGCAAGAATATACGAATCGGTTCGTGATGCTACATGACTTGTTATGTCTGAGGAAGAAACTACCTGTCCATAATAAATGGTTATTGCTACACGCATATTTGGAGTTAACGGAAAAGCAATAGGATCTGAAACTACAGAAGAGTATGGATCTATTGTTATGGATGAACTTCCATTGAATTTTAAAGAGGTAATTGTCGCAGCATCAACTGCACTCCCTCCTTGCGAAACTGCAACATTTACAACGTTCATTGTAACAGGTGTTGAGCAGGTTTTGTTGGAAAGCTTTAAACGTAATGTATCTCCACCAATTGATACTCTTATAACTTGGCGTAATGTATTATTGGCTAAAAAGGGAGCGGGAGGGGTGTTATTTGAGCCTGCTGCATAATTTGCACAGCTCCAACTTCCAACCCATATATCTGATTGAGTTTCATTTGAAGTTTGACAAATGCTAACCCTATTTACAGTAATGATTAGAATTATGGTGAGAAAGATCTTTTTCATATTTGATTTATTTTGATATTAGAGTATCAGAGTATCTGTGTTTCAACGAATGTCACATATAATAAATTCTAATTCCCATAACATTTACTCGATTGCTAAAAGAAAGTGTGGATATTCTGATTAGGGAAATGAATGCTAACGATTAGGATATGAACCTGTTTCAATATTTTTCCATGTTAATTTCTTATAAAAAAAGCATCTTCTTGTAGATGTTTTTAATAGTTGTTAACATAATTTAGTAGTAAGGTCTTTTTGTGTTTATTTTTTAGTAATACGTTTTATTATTGTGTGTTCTGCATTTATTATTTTGACAAAATAAATTCCAGATGTTAAATGGCTAATATCTATAGTATTAATGTTTTTAGGCAGTTTTTTATTAATCATTACTCTACCAGTATTATCATATAAATATAAATTTGAGTTAGTTCCAAAATTAGTATCCATTTTAATAGTTATGTTATCTGAAGTAGGGTTGGGGTAAATTTTTAAATCTACAGTGTTTGCTACATCATTTGTACTTGCTGTAGGTGCGTTTCCTAAACGTGTTAAATCAAATCTGTCAAACACCATTATATTTCCTGTGGTATTTGGGTGCTGTCCAACAACTTCAAATCTTAAATTTAAATCTTCAGTTCCTAGTTCAATATTACCAAAGTCATTTTCATAATAAGTGTTTACATTTTCATATAAATCTTCGGGAGGAAACGTTGCTTTTCCATCAACATATACTTGTAAAAAACCACGATTAGGTCCGCTTTTAAAAATGGCAGATACATTATAGATACCTGCTCCAGGAGATGGTATTGTATATTCTACAAAATCTCCTATAGCGTTAGCTTCTAAAGCTGTTGCAAAACCACCGCTAGCAATGGTTTCGTTAAATGTATAATGAGGAGTTCCTGTGGTAAAAGAACTTTTAATAGTAAGGTTTTCTACTTCATATGATGTTATGGCTGCATCGTTTGTAGCAGCTGTAACATATATGGCATAAGAGCTTTTTGGAGCCATTTGCGGTAATGTTAAAGTAACAGCGTTGTTTGATATAACATAATCGTTAGCAATTACTACTTCAGGATTTGTAAGTACCATAGCGTCAGAAATTAATTCTACTCGTATATTAACTTTACTATTAGTAGTTAAATAATCTGGTATATTATTAAGTGTTAAAGAGACATCATGCGCAGTAAAGTAGTTTCTTGTACCAATTAGGATAACAGATCTTTTCATAGCGTCATCTGAACTTGCGAGAGCATCAGAGTTTGCTCCAATAACATTTACGCCAACTTTTCTTCCTGTCATGTCTTTATATGCATTATAATTCCACCATAATCCTCTTGGTGTAACAGGATTGTCGTAAGTAGCCATATCTGCTAGTGTTGCTACAAACTGTGGGTCTTCTCCTGTACGCGACCAACATGCATGTAATCCAAATTCAAAACCATGTTTAACGGCTCGTTCCATGGAGGCTAGGTAATATACATTAACACCTGGTATAGAAGTAAAGTCATTAGAATAAGATTGTCCTTGGTATTCTGTTACTGCCATGGGCATAGGATTTATTCCATTGTTTAGCATCCATGTTTTTAATTCTAAACAATGTGCTTCTACATCTAAAGGGTCTGGAGATAATTCATGCCATGCTAGTACCTCTGGTATGCAATTGTTTGTTTTGCAAAAATTTAAGAATTGTTTCATAAATTCAAAATTATAAGCGTGGTCTTCAGGCGCTTGAATTCGTGCTTCTGGATTTATAGATTTTACTGCTTTATAGGCAACATCGTGAGCTGCAAAGTATCGCTGTCTATTAGTACCACTATTTCCCCATTGTAAACGTGGTTCATTCCATGTAATCCATGAATAAACATCAAGATTCCTTGTTTGAGCCTCGTTATAAATATCTTTACAAATGGTAGCCCATGCATCAAAAGTTCCTGTATCTGGGTAAAATTGACCTGGATCTCTATGATAATACAAGCCTATCATTAATTTGGCACCAGTTGCTATAGCTCTGTCGTAAATAGGTTGCTCAAAATAACTGGGTAGGTTTGGATAATAATCTGCGCCTCTTATAGCATTAATTTTTAAGCCATCAATTAAGTATTGAGAAGGAACAGCGTCTATGCCATGTAACATACCACTAGCTACTTGGTTTGATGCGCCTTCATCAATATTATAATCTATTGTAATTATTGATGAGGTTTGTGATGATATACTAGAAAAAATAAGGCAAAATAGTGATGTAAAAATTAATGCTAATTTCATAGTTTAGTTTTGATGGCTCTTAATTAAAGTTGGAAAAAATCTTAATTAAGTTTAACAATGAAATTTAATTTAAGATTTATATTTACAAATTAAGAGTTAATAATTAAATGTTAACAGGTGTAAATTAGTGTAAAAAGGGGTACGAAATGGTTATGTAGATGTTTGTATGGTAATTTTTTAGCTTCTGTAAAAGATATTAAGAGTTTTAAATATTTAAGAGCGTGTTTTAGTAAATGTTATAGCTTATTAAAAAAAAACAAACCAAATGTGAGTTATTGTGTCATTTCTACGAAATGAAGAAATTACATAAAGTTAGTAAATATAATAAAGATGCGATATCTCAATCGTACCTCATTTCGACATGACAATAAATAGAACACAAAGTTGAAAATTATACGCATAAAAAAAAGCTGTCTTTACTATAAAAGACAGCTTTTTTTTTTATGTGTATTTTGTAATTTTTTAATGTAAATCTGTCCAATCATGAATATTATTAGCATTATAAGTTCTAAAGCAAAAATCGCTCGATTGTGCAGCACCATTGTAGTAGGCATCTCCACCGCTATAGGTGTCTGAAGAATCGCGACCCCATCTTGCACTATCAGGACCATTAGAAGAAATGCAAGAAATTGTATATTGGTTACCAGCAACTAATGTTACTCCTGAAATTGTAACGGAATACCATGTATAGTTTCCAGAAACTGTTGGCATAGCTTGAGTGAAAAGGATGGTGCCAGATGTTCCAGCACCATCTCTTAATGTAAAGGTTATGTTATTGTCAGCTAAGAAAGATTCCTCCAAATAAACGTCAACTTGTGTTAAAGCTCCAGAAAACCCTGCAGTAAAACTTTGTGATGAATCATCCATTAGTCTGTCATCGTTCTGGGTTTCTTGTGATTGGTCTACACCATTTCCAGTTGCAGCTCTATAACCTTGAAACTTGTTAGTATCGGTGTTATAAATTACCATACCAGGAACTGCCGTTAAATTATCACGTTCGGTTTCATTTAGTCTAGGTAATAGTAAAGCGCCTGTTGTAGAGCTTATGTCTACAGCAGCACTGGCATTAGGCGTATCTGTACCCACTGCAATTTGGTTAACATTAACAATACTTTTTTCATTAGCATCGTTACTTTCTGTTAAAACGTCTTCTAGGTTTTGTGTTTCGGTTTCTAACTTAGCATCAAGAGCCGTTTGTAAACCATCTGTTTTGGCAATGGTTAAGTCGCCATCAGCAATCGCGTCTTGTTTCGAATCTAAAGCAGTTTGTAAACCGCTAGTACGAGCAATTGTTAGGTCGCCGTCACCAATGTTAGCTTGTTTTGCATCAAGAGCTGTTTGTAAATTTGTTATTTTATTTATGGCTATAGTACCAGAAATGTTACTTTCAGTTACAGAGGTTAAATAGCCATTATCACTAACATAATTATCAACTTGAGTTTCGGTAAGTTGAGTATCTGTAGTTTGGTTAGTCCATGTATAGGTTCCAGAACCATTTGTTTTTAAAACTTGTCCATCTGTTCCTCCGGTTGGTAATTCAGTTACATCGTTTCCGTCAGCACCAGTATCCCCTTTGTCTCCTTTTGGTCCAGTTGCACCAGTATCCCCTTTGTCTCCTTTGTCACCTTTTAGTCCTTGTTCACCAGTATCGCCTTGATCACCTTTATCACCTTTTAGTCCTTGTGCACCAGTATCGCCTTGGTCTCCTTTATCACCTTTGTCTCCTTTAGGTCCAGGGGTTGAACTACCAGATGTTTTGGCGTACAAAGCATAAGGTACACTCATTAATTGGCTTGTGCTTGTTATATTATATGCACTTCCTCCAGTAGGATCTATTTCAGTTTTAATAAAATAGGTGTTTGCAGACCAGTCTATGGTTGTGAAATCGTCACTAGATGTTCCGTTGCCAATTTCAATAGAAATTAAACCGTTAGCATTCGTGCTTGGGTTTTGTGTTTCGGTATAAACAGCAGTTCCACTAGCAGAACTTTGTAATATGCTAATTTGTATACCAATAGGTTGGTTGGCTAAAATTTCGTCGCTAGAATTTCTAATAATAGCTTGATAACTTAATTTTTCCGGTGTTTGTGCTTCAATAGAAATTGAGACTAACAGTAAAATTATAATTAGGGCTAGTTTTTTCATCGGATTAATTTTTAATTATTTTAAATGTTTTGGTTGTGTGGTTATGTGTATTATTAATTTTTAGAAGATAGGTAGCCATTTCTAAGTGGTTTACATTAATCATAGTAGTTTTATCTTTAATGGTTCCGCTGGTTATTAATTTTCCAGAAATATCTAATAGTTTGTAAGACATTGCTTTCGGTTTAAAATCATCAATTTGAATATTTAAAATAGACGTAGTTGGATTTGGATAGGTTGAAACATCTAGATTGGTTTCTAAATCTATAACCGTTAAACTTGAAGCATCAAAATTAAATTGAATGCCTTTAATAACAGTACCATTTGAGCTGGTTGCATTCTGTTGCATTATTTGACCAACAGAATAACTAACAGAACCTCCAGTATCTGTTGTACTATTTCCTGAAGTTAAAAGGACTTCTTGAGCTTCTATTTTATTAGTATGAATTACTAATACTAATAAAAAAACAATAGATTTTAAAATGTTTTTTTGTTTCATATTATGTGTTTTAAAACTTAAATAATCGATAAAATACTTATAAATCTGTTCAAATGTAATAAAACTATATTTAAAAACAAAAAAATCTTACAATTTAGTTGTTGTGTAGGATTTTGAAATTCCTTTGGAGAAGAATATTAATTTGTTGATTTTAATATTTTTCTATTTGAGGTTTTAATTGTATTCTTTTGAAACGTAAAAATGTTTTTTTTAGATAAGTATAATTAAAACCTTTAAGAAGAAACTTTTGTAAAAGCCGATGTTACTAATATTCAAAAAAGTGTATTGAAGTTAATCTTTTAGTGAATGTGTTTGTTTTTTGAATTTGTCAATTAATTTCCTAGCTAAATTATAAACAAAGTGATTTGTTTTTATATAATAAAATGAAATAAAACAGACTATGGCTATAAATAGTAAAGCGCCTAAAATGGCTTCAGTGGGATTTAAAGATTGATTTAAAAACCGTTTTAAGCCATAACCGGTATAACTTCCAAAAAGAATAATAAAATGTATCACATAAATGGATAGTGTTTTTTCTCCTATTCTAGAAATAATAGATTGTTTTAAGAAATTTTCAAATGCATAAAAAAGACCAAACAGGATGAGTACATTTCCAAAACGAGAAAAAAGGTAATTGTAATCGGCACTTCGTTTTAATAATTCAATACCTGTAAAAGTATTTAGTTTTAAAAGAAACCATGTAGAAAAAAACATAAGTAAAATTCCTATTGCAAAAAATGTAAGTATAGTAACTATTTTAAAACGATTACGATGCGCATGTCTAAAAAATACGGTAGAAATAAAAGCACCAAAAGCAGAATAGCCTAACCAAGGTAAAATGGTGAAAACAGAGCCGTTTATTTTTGTCATATAGTTGGCAATAATAAGAGGCAGGTTGTTTATAACTAAATTTCTATAAAGCGGTTCAGATAAAAAAGAAAAGCAACCAATTGCTAAAAGCACACATGCAAATAAGTAGCTGTGTTTTTTTAAGAGAATATGTAAACAGACTAGAATGATTAATGCTAATCCAATACATTGCAATACATCAACTACTAAAAAATAAGAATTAAAATTCCCATAAAACCAATTCATTAAATTAACTCTGAGACTATAACCTATAATTATTAGTAGCAAGCCTCTAAAGAGTCCTTTTTTTATTCTAGGTTGGTCATTGCCTTTAGCATGAGCACGTAGTAGTAAATATGTAAATATTAGACCAGAAATAGTGAAAAATACTGGTGCTGTAATACCTCTAAAGTAAGACCATATAACAAAAGCAGTTTTAGATGAGTCTTTGTAAATAGGATCTAAGAGTGTGTCAATAAAATGGCCTTGAAGCATCATTAGTATAGCAAAGGCTCTTACGGCATCAATAAAATATAAACGGTTGGTATGCAATACAATTTGGTTTGGTTGATATAAAGATACTTTTAAATTTTAAATTACATAAAATAAAAATTTGTTTAAAATTGTCAATATTATTTTACTAAATGGTAGTGTGTGTTTTTATTATTAGTTCATGTAAGATCATGATAGTAGTTAATGTTTTTAATATTATATTAGCGACTTTGTATTTTTTAAATAATATAAAATATGATTTTTGTTAGTTTTCAATAAATTATTTTATTAAAATTATTGAAGATTTATAATACTAAATACATTTAAAAACAACCAACTAAATTAAATTAAGAAATGACAAAAAGTAATGCAAAAGCCTATTGGAAAGAAAATATAAGGTATGTTCTCATACTTTTAGCAATATGGTTTATAGTTTCATTCGGAGCAGGAATTTTATTTAAAGACACATTAAACACTATTAGAATTGGGGGTTTTAAACTAGGTTTCTGGTTTGCACAACAAGGGTCTATGTATGTCTTTGTTGTTTTGATTTTTGTATATGTTCGCTTAATGAATAAACTTGATAAAAAATACGGATATGATGCATAGTTTATTAATTGAAGGCATAGGTGTACAAAATTGGACGTACATTTTAGTAGGCGTAACATTTGCAATTTATATTGGTATTGCTATCTGGACCCGAGCCGGATCAACCAAAGAGTTTTATGTTGCTGGAGGAGGTGTTTCACCTTTAGCTAATGGAATGGCTACAGCTGCTGATTGGATGAGTGCTGCGTCATTTATTTCTATGGCAGGAATTATTTCTTTTGATGGCTATGATGGTGCCGTGTATCTTATGGGATGGACAGGTGGTTATGTGCTTTTAGCATTATTATTAGCGCCATATTTAAGAAAGTTTGGAAAATTTACAGTACCCGATTTTATAGGAGATCGTTACTATTCTAACACAGCACGTTTAGTAGGTGTTATTTGTGCACTTTTAGTATCGTTTACGTATGTTGCAGGACAAATGAGAGGTGTTGGACTCGTATTTTCTCGTTTCTTAGAGGTCGATATTAATACAGGTGTTATAATAGGAATGCTAATTGTATTATTTTATGCTGTACTAGGAGGTATGAAAGGTATCACATATACGCAAGTAGCACAATACTGTGTATTGATTTTTGCTTTTATGGTACCTGTTATTTTTATATCTATTCAAATGACAGGAAACCCAATACCTCAATTAGGATTTGGTAGTACATTGGCAGATGGATCTGGTACTTATTTACTAGATAAATTAGATGGCTTGAGTACCGATCTTGGTTTTGCTGAATATACAGAAGGTTCTAAATCTACTATAGATATTTTTGCAATTACATTTGCTTTAATGGTTGGTACAGCAGGTTTACCACACGTTATTGTACGTTTCTTTACTGTTAAGAAAGTTAAAGATGCTCGTAAATCGGCAGGTTTAGCATTATTACTTATCGTTATTTTGTATACAGCTGCTCCAGCAGTTTCTGTTTTTGCTAGAACAAACATGATTGAAACGGTTTCTAACCAACCATATGCTAATATGCCAGAATGGTTTAAAAAATGGGAAACTACGGGTTTAATTGTGTTTAACGATAAAAATAAAGATGGTATCATCCAGTATGTAGCCGATGAGTCTGTTAATGAATTAAAAGTAGATAAAGATATTATGGTTTTGGCTAATCCTGAAATAGCAAAACTACCAAATTGGGTAATTGCTTTAGTTGCAGCAGGAGCATTGGCAGCAGCTTTATCAACAGCAGCAGGTTTATTATTAGTAATTTCATCATCAGTTTCTCATGATTTAATTAAGAAAATAGTAAATCCTAATATTTCAGAAAAAGGAGAACTAGTAGCTGCACGTTTATCGGCAGTAGTAGCAGTATGTGTTGCCGGTTATTTCGGAATTAATCCACCAGGCTTTGTAGCAGCAACAGTTGCTTTAGCGTTTGGTCTAGCAGCAGCATCCTTTTTTCCTGCCATTATATTAGGAATTTTTTATAAAAAAATGAATAAAGAAGGCGCTATAGCTGGTATGGTAGTAGGTATTGTAGCCATGTTGTTATATATGGTTAAATATAGATTAGGCTGGTTTGATGATGTTGTTCCAAACAAAAGCGAATGGTGGTTTGGTATTTCTCCAGAAGGATTCGGTACTGTGGCCATGGTTTTAAATTTTATAGTATCTATCATTATTATGAAATTCACACCAGATCCGCCACAAGACGTACAAGAAATTGTAGAAAACATAAGAATACCAAGTGGTGCAGGTGAGGCAACACATTAAAAAGAAAATAGAATATTTTAGATAGCAGTATGAGTAATTATCACATTAAACATTTAGAAGAATATTATCAAGTTTATAGAAAATCAGTTAGAGACCCAGAGAGTTTTTGGGAAGAAGTAGCTGAAGAACATTTTTTGTGGCGTAAAAAATGGGATAATGTTTTAAGTTGGGATTTTAGTAAGCCCGAAGTTAAATGGTTTGAGGGTGCTCAACTTAATATAACTGAAAACTGTATTGATAGACATTTAGCAACTCGTGCAGATAAAACGGCTATCCTGTTTGAACCAAATGACCCCAAAGATCCTGCCGAACATATTACTTATAGGCAATTACACGAGCGTGTTAATCAGTTTGCTAATGTTTTAAAAGATCAGGGTATCAAAAAAGGAGATCGTGTTTGTATTTATTTACCAATGATTCCTGAATTAGCTATTTCTGTTTTGGCTTGCGCTAGAATTGGAGCTATACATTCAGTTGTTTTTGCTGGTTTTTCAGCAACAGCTTTATCAACTAGAATTAATGATTCTGATTGCAAAATGGTTATTACAAGTGATGGTTCATATCGTGGAGCGAAAACAATTGATTTAAAAGGTATTGTAGATGAAGCGTTAGAAAGTTGTAATGGAGTAGAATCTGTTTTAGTAGCAAAAAGAATTAATACAGAAGTAAATATGAAAACAGGTCGTGACCAATGGTTGCAACCTCTTTTAAATAAAGCGTCTATAATTTGTGAAGCAGAAACAATGGATGCTGAAGATCCATTATTTATTTTATATACCTCAGGATCTACTGGGAAACCAAAAGGAATGGTTCATACCACAGGAGGTTATATGGTTTATACAGCATATACCTTCAAAAATGTGTTTCAATATAGAGAAAATGATGTGTATTGGTGTACTGCAGATATTGGTTGGATTACAGGTCATAGTTATATTGTTTACGGTCCTTTGGCAAACGGAGCTACAACCGTAATGTTTGAAGGTGTGCCAAGTTATCCCGATTTCGGACGTTTTTGGGAAGTTGTAGAAAAACATAAAGTAAATCAGTTTTACACTGCACCAACCGCTATTAGAGCCTTAGCTAAGCAAGGATTGGAGTTGGTTGATAAATATGATTTATCATCTCTTAAAGTTTTAGGATCAGTTGGTGAACCTATTAATGAAGAAGCATGGCATTGGTATAATGATAATATTGGAAAAAATAAAAGCCCTATTGTAGATACTTGGTGGCAAACCGAAACAGGAGGTATAATGATTAGTCCAATTCCGTTTGTAACACCTACAAAACCCACTTACGCGACTTTGCCTTTTATAGGTGTTCAGCCAGCATTAATGGATGAAAACGGTAAAGAATTAAAAGGGAATCAAGTAGATGGGCGTTTATGTATTAAGTTCCCTTGGCCAAGTATGGCACGTACAATTTGGGGGAATCATCAACGCTATAAGGATACTTATTTTTCAGCTTATGAAAATAAATATTTTACAGGTGACGGTGCATTACGCGATGAGGTAGGATATTACAGAATAACAGGTCGTGTAGATGATGTTATTATTGTTTCAGGACATAATTTAGGTACTGCACCAATTGAAGATGCTATTAACGAGCATCCAGCAGTTGCAGAGTCTGCTATTGTAGGATTCCCACATGATATAAAAGGAAACGCATTATACGGATACGTTATATTAAAAGACTTTGGAGAAACTAGAGACCATAATAATGTTCGCAAAGAAATTAATCAAATTATTACAGAGCATATAGGACCCATTGCTAAATTAGATAAAATTCAGTTTACAAGTGGCTTACCAAAAACACGTTCTGGAAAAATTATGCGTCGTATTTTACGAAAAATAGCTTGTAAAGACACCAGTAATTTAGGAGATACGAGTACATTATTGAATCCAGAAGTAGTTCAAGACATTATAGATAATGTAAAATAAGTTATTAAATCCATTAAATGTTAAACCGTATTGCCATAAATTATTGGTAATACGGTTTTTCTTTAATTAAAAATTATATAAATAAAAAAATGTTCTATGAATCATACTTTTAAAGCTCATGTAAATTGGAAAGCATCAAAAGATGAAACAACTATAGATTCAAAATCATATAATAGAGCTCATATTGTTAAAATTGATAATAAAACTTTTGATTTAAAAATGTCGGCTGCTAAAATGTTTAGGGGCGATAGTGAACTTTATAATCCTGAAGATTTATTGCTTTCGGCATTAGCTTCCTGCCATATGATGTCTTATTTATATATGTGTTCGCAAAATAATATTGAGGTTTTGTCTTATACTGATAATGCTGAAGCTATTTTAGAAGTTGAATCATCAGGTAGTGGACATTTTACTAAGGCAACTTTAAATCCAATAATTAAAATAAAAGATGAAGCAAAAAAGAAACTTGCTTTAAGTTTACACGAAAAAGCGAATAGTTTGTGTTTTATTGCTAATTCTTGTAATTTTCCTATTACCCATAATGTTCAGGTTTTAGTTGAAGATAAATAAAGTAACTTTTTATATACTTCTTAAAGCTTATTTAAAAAAGATAATTACTATCTATTCAACAAATATCCCCAGCTTAAATGCTTTTTTTTATCAAGTCTCGATAAAATCTTCAAAAAAACAAAAGCTGTAATAAGCGAATCGCCAGTAGCAGTATGTCTGTCAATTGTAGGTACATTTAGCTCTTTACATAAATAATCTAACGTATAAGGTTTTGTGTTGTCTTGATAAATAATATGTAAAGACTTTTTGTATAAAACGCCTGTATCAATAAACTTGTTTTTTAGTTTTCCTAAACCATGTCTTGAAAGCATTTCGTTTATCATACGCTTATCAAAACTAGCATGATGTGCAATTAAAATATCATTTTTTATATATTCTAAAAAAGATTTGATGGCTTCTAATTCGGATACTTTATTTAATAAACCTTTTTTCATTAAGCCATGAATTTTAACGGTTTCAGCTTTGAAAACATCTTGTTCTAAATATAACTCTAAACTTTTATTTACTTCAATTGTTTTTCCAATAAATGAAACGGCTCCAATAGATAAAATCCGATCTTCTTTTTTATCAAAACCAGTAGTTTCTGTGTCAAAAGCAATAAAACGAGAGTTGTTAATATCAATATTGTTTTTGTTTTTAAAACAATTTATATATTCTAACCAAAAATCAGGATATTTAGGTTGTTTTTTAAAAGGCCAATTAAAACTCATATTATATAAAATTTTTTAAATCGAATCTTAATTTTAATGTTTCTTGAATTTCACTAATGGGTTTAAAACAGCGTTTTAATTTTAATTGTTCTTCTTTTGTTAAGGTTTCTATTTTTATGAATTTTCCCGAATTATTATGAAGTAAGCCTTGTTTGGTTTTAAATTTCGATAAAGCCTTAAAAGCATAAGAGCATGATTCATAAAGTTCTTTATTGTTGGGTTCTATCTCTGCTAATTTTTCATAACGTAGAGACGTGTTATTTATACCCTTTATTTTTTTACTTAAAATAAGTAATCTAGCCGCATCAATTAGCGGCATAAGTGCTCTGCTTTTTATATTAAAAAGGTCTTTTTCTTTATTGTTTTTTTCTAATACAAATTGTTTAAAAAGCCCCAGTGGAGATGGGTTTTTAAGAGCGTCTCTTCCTAGGAATTTGAAAAATAGTGAGGTTTCATCTAACGCTTTAAAAATAGAATTAGATAAGTCTTCTATTAAACTTTTGTCACCATAAACACAATTAAAATCGAAAAAAATAGATGATAGTAATATGGCTTTGTCATCAGGGTTTAAAACCCAACTACTAAATTGTGATTTCCATTCTGAAATAGGTTTACACCATTCTTTATTACTAGCCATCATGTCGGCTTCGCAATATTCAAATCCTATTTTGTTTAAAGATTTAGTAACTAGTTTTGCTAATTCTAGAAAATAGGTTTGAGTTTCTTCGTATTTATCTTCTGTGACATCTTGAAACACAATAGCGTTATCCTGATCTGTAAAAAGTAATTGTTCTTTTCTACCTTGACTACCAATTGCCATCCAAGAAAAAGGAACAGGAGGTGGTGTGGGCATTTTTTTTAAAGCTATTTCTACAGCACGAACTGTTACAGCGTCATTAATTTGTGAAATTATTTTAACAATATGAGATAAAGGAATGTTTTGTTCTAAATAACTTTTAATTAATGTTTTGGCTTTTAACCTGGCGACTCTAAGTTTTTTAGTCCGTTTTGCCCGTTTTATTTCTTTTAAAATTACCGAAGGGTTATTTCCTAAAGTAACTAAAACATCATGATGGGTTAAAACACCAATAAGTTTAGAGTTTACAGTGCCATCTTTTGTGATGCATAAATGACCGATGTTGTGCTTAATCATTTGAAGTTGTCCATCGGCTACAGTTAAATCTTTTTTGCTAGATATTACTGGGGAATTCATAATATTACTAACCGATGTTTCGATAGGGAATAATCCTGTTGCGATTTTGTTTTTAATATCGCTATTTGTAATTATACCTAAAGGTTTTTTTTGCTTATCAACAACAATAATACAGCCAATTTTATTAGCACTCATTTTAATTGCTGCATCTTTTAACGATGAATCTATTTTACAAGTAATGGGCTTTTTTGTGTAGTTTGCTGTTTGAAAGTTTACAATATCTTGAGAATTATTTGGTAAATAATCTCCAAATATTTTACCTGTTTCTTCTGCTGTGTAAGGATCGTATGAATTTGTAGCAAAAGCAGTAATTAAAAATTTATAAACTTTAGCATTATTGTTTGTAACTGTTTCAAATATATTTATAGGAATAGCATAAACAATAGATTCTTCATTAGCAGCAGCAGTTAGCTTATAATCTTCTTTAGTTATAAGTGGTCTTACTCCAAATACATCTCCAGCATCACTTATATTTATAATTTCTTGAATATTATTTACTGTTGTGTGTAATAAAGCTATTCCTCCATTTCTAACTATATAAAAATGGTCGTTAAAGCTATCACCTTTTTTAAATAAGTTGTCACCTTTTTCTAGATAGATTATAGATACTTGAGAAGAAATTTTTAGTAAATCCTCAAGCTTTAAAAGATTAAAAGGTGGGTAGTTTTTTAAAAAATCATTAACCCGTTCTGCAATGGAGTTTTTCATCAAATAAATTTATATTTCTGAAATAAAGAGATGTTATTTGTTTAAATCATTTTAAAATCTAGAAGCAATTCACCTTCAATAGACGCTTGTAAATGATCTCCTCTATGGATTTCTCCAGCTCCAACAGCAGGTGTGCCTGTAAAAATAAGATCGCCAGGTTCTAAAGTCATGTATTTAGATGTGAAAGTAATAATATCACTAAAATTGTAAATCATTAAAGCTGTATTTCCAACTTGCTTTTCTTCACCGTTAATAACTAAGTTAAAATTGATATTGTCAAGTTTAGAGAATTTCGAAACTGGTTTAAAATTAGATATTGGCGCAGCACCATCAAAACCTTTTCCTAAGTCCCAAGGGCCTTTAGTTTCTCTGCATGCATTAAAAACATCTTTTGCAGTATAATCTATACCTACACCAATTTCTGAAATGTAGGATGCTGCATCAGTAAGGGCAATGTCTTTTCCTTTCTTTCCTATTTTTATAACTAATTCAACTTCGTAGTTTAATTGGTTCGTAAAATTTGGATAAATAACATCTTTATTGTTTTTTACAAGGCTAGATTCTGGTTTAGAAAAGATTATTTGTTTTCCGCTTTTATTAGCACTAATATCTGCTTTATTGGTTACATAATTTTTTCCTATGGCTAGTATTTTCATGGTGTTTTATTTAGTTGTGATTAAGAATGTAAATTTAATAAAATAAGATGGTTATAATTGTTCTATATTTAACTTCTTTAAGTTAAAATATTGACAAGAATATATTGTATACTTATTTTAAGTAAGTAAAGAAAAGTGGAATTTAAAATTGAGTTTAAAGTTTGGTTTTCTAAAACTTATTATCTTAAATATTGTAAAAAAAAACAATGGGTCTTAAAAGAATATATAAAAGAAGCTGTTTTAACTCCAAAAGAGAAAAAAGCGGCACGATTAGCAAAAATTTCTAAACGTACTTAAGTTATTAGTTTAAAATTTTACATAAAAAAAACCACTTTTATTAAAGTGGTTTTTTTAATTTTTAAAATGGAGTTATTTAGGTAACACAGTAACAATAACTCGTTTGTATCTTGTTAGATTAGGCTCTCCTTTATCTGATAATTTTAGAATAAAATGTATGGTTTCCTTTTTGTTAACTTCAGGAGCTGTAAAATTAGCAACATGTACATTAGGAGCAGATAAAATTATTTCTTTCTTATACGAACTTTCTTCTACATAATTAAACCACATAAAACTTAGATTGTCACCATCAGGATCTGTAGAGTCTAAAGCATCTAAATCAAAACTTTCGCCAGATTTTAATGTGATGTGATCTGGGTGTAATAATATTGGTACAGGTGGATGATTGGCGTCTTCATAGTTTTTAATACACCAATCCATACGCGCTGCAAAATCATTTTGAAACTCATCTCTCCAGCGCCATAAAGTAGACTTAAAGTCGTTAAATATAAGTGTGTCTCTAACTACACTACGTCCAAATTGCTTCTTAATAAATGGAGCATAGTTATCATTGGCATTGGTCCATATCTTTCTAGTTTCAGGAGCAATTGGCACTATAGAACTTCCATCTTTTGTTTTAGAAAAATCTGGTATATATAATTCGTAGCGTCCTCCCCAAGCACCCCATTCTGGGTGTTCAGATTCGTTTAAACCATTAGGGATTAATGATAAAAATGCAGGTGTATCGCCTTCAACTCCCCAAGCTACATCAGGATATATAGCGCCTAGAGGTCCGTGGTCTTGTTGAATGTTTTCTTCTAACCAAGAATTACTAATAGTGGTGTTGTCTATACCTTTTATAAAGGTGTTAATACCTGTCCATGTAGCATTTTTATATTCATCGCCTGGACTCACTATATAGAATAAGTCTGGAAAGTTATTTCTAATCCAAATACCGCTATCATCTTGATCGGAAATTGTATAAACTCTAAGTTTAGATATTAGTCTCTTAGCTTCTTTTTTACTCTTGGTTTTTTTAATTTTATAGAGTGATTGTGCTAAAGTATTTACGCCACCCCAAACAGATATCCATAACGGACGATCATCTTTTTCTTCTAAAACATCTATAATCCATTCTGAACCTTCTGAATCTTTTCCTTTACCAACGCCTTTCATACCGTAAACAGGTAACCCGTCTTTTAAAACAGACAGTAAATCTTGTGCAACAGGAAAACTAGCTTCATGTTTTAAAAGGTTAGGCTGTATTTTATCATAAGCACTAATAATTTTTTCTATAGAAATAGGGTTTATCATGTTTTGATGCCAACACGAAGTAGTAGCCACAATGCCTTTAATATCTATTTGATTAGAGTATAGAAACAATCTAACGAAGGATTGTGTGTCATCTGGGTCTGCTTCAATATCAGATAATATAATAACTCTATTTTTTTCATTTGTTTGAGATGAAATAACATTTGTAAATAGCATCAAAGTAATGCTTAGGCAGATGATTTTTTTTAGTAATTGCATGATGTTTTTAATTTCTATTTATGTTTACGCAAACGGTTGCGTGGATGTAAAAATACATAAAATTTTAAATTAGAAAAGAATTAACCTTTTAATTTAGGGTAATTAAAAGTTTGATGTAATATTTTGATTCAACTAATTAGAAAATATTTGTCCTCTATGTGGTTTTAAGGCATCACGTATAGGTTTCATTTCATTTTCATTAACAACCATAAAGGCAATGCAGTGTAAAGGAGTAAGTTGTTCAAAACCAGTAATTTTTAGTTCCGTTTTTTTTATAGCTATATATTCTTTTAAATGAATTTCGTGGTGTTCAGCAATTTTAAGTGAATCAGGTCCACGAAAATCCCAAATAAGTTTTAATTGTCTCATGGTTTTTATGAAAATTAACAATTCAAATATACTTTAAAAAGGGAAATAATTTTGTTTTTAAAGCGTTTGTTAAAGCAACTTGTATTATAGGTTAATATTAGTATTTTTGTCAAAACCATAAAAATTAAAATTTCATATGAAACTAAAGTCTTTTTCATTATTTTTATTCATTCTTTTTTTATCTAAAGTTAATGGACAGTCTACTCAAAATGATGTGCTTTTTTCAGTAGGAGAAGAAACTGTTTATGCATCAGAATTCTTAAGAGTTTATAATAAGAATTTAGATTTGGTTCAAGACGAGTCTCAAAAAGATGTTGATGAGTACTTAAAGCTTTTTACAAATTACAAGTTGAAGTTAAAGGAGGCAAGAGCTTTAGAATTTGATAAAAAAACAACTTATCTTAGAGAATTATCAAATTATAGAAAACAATTGGCTCAAAGTTTTGTCACAGATACTGAGGTGACTGAAGCTTTAATAGAAGAGGCTTATCAAAGAATTTCATACGATATAAAGGCAAATCATATTTTAATAAAAATTGATGAAAGTGCAAGTCCAAAAGATACTTTGGTAGCTTATAATAATATTTTAGAATTACGAAATCGAGCTTTAAAAGAAGGTTTTGAGGTTGTTAGAAAAGAAGTTCATAATGGAAAAACTGTTTATGGAGAAGAATTGGGTTATTTTTCAGGTTTTAAAATGGTTTATAAGTTTGAAACAGTTGCATTTAACACACCAGTAGGAGAGATATCTCAACCTTTTAGAACAAGGTTTGGTTATCATATAATAAATGTTGAAGATAAAAGAAAATCTCTGGGCGAACGAACTGTAGCTCATATTATGGTTGTTAAAAACGAAGCAGATTCTTTAGCAGAAAAGCCAAAAGATAGAATTCATGATATTTATAAAAAGTTGCAGCAAGGTGAAGATTTTGAAGCCTTAGCTAAACAATTTTCAGATGATAAAGCAACGGCTTCAAAAGGAGGGATGTTAGCTCCTTTTTCTAGCGGACAGATAAGTGTGCCAAAATTTGAAGAAGTTGCTTTTGCTCTAAATAATGAAGGAGACCTATCTGAGCCTTTTCAAACTCAATATGGTTGGCATATTGTTAAACTTTACAATAAAAAACTTATTCCTTCATTTGACGTTATAAAACCAGAACTTGAGCAAAAGGTAAAGCGTGACTCTAGAGCAAAATTAATTGATGAAGCATTGTATAACTCATTAAAAGAAAAATATAATGTTGCACCAGAGCAACCAGCATTAAAATATTTTTCATCTATTTTAAACGATGATTATTTTAATAGAGCTTGGGAGCTTCCAAATGATTTTAAAGCAAAAACACCGTTAATTAAAATTGGAGATAAACAATTTAACTACAACGATTTTGGAGCATTTTTATTAAGAAAACAAAGAGATGTAGATACTAAATTAAGTTTTGATGCTGTAGTTTTAAATCAATATGAAGCGTTTTTAAATGAAAATTTAGTTAAATATCAAGAAGATAATTTAGAAAATGAAAATGAAGAATTTGCTCATATTGTAGAAGAGTATAGAGATGGTTTGTTACTTTTTGATTTAATGGAAAATACCATCTGGAATTCAGCCAAAACAGATACTATTGAAGTTCAAGAATATTACAATAATCACAAAAATAATTACACATTACCTAAAAGAGTTGATGCAGTAGTAGCATCTTCAACAAAACAAAAAACACTTAAAAAAGTTAGTAAATTATTGACTGATGGAATGGCTTTAGATCAGATAAAATCTTTAGTTAACAGTAATGATAAAGTAGAGGTTATTTTTACCAGCGGTATTATGGATGCTACTCATCAAGCGCTTCCAAAAGGATTCTTGTTCGAAAAAGGAGTTTCAAAAATATACAATCATAATAATGCTTTTGTAATTGTTCAAGTAAAAGAAACCTTGCCAGAAACACAAAAAACGTTTGACGACGCAAAAGGCGCTGTTATTTCAGATTATCAAGCATATAAAGAAGAAAAATGGCTTAAGGATTTAGCAGATAAATATAAAATAGTTATTAATCAAGAGACTTTAAACAAGGTAAAATCTCAAATAAAAAACCAATAAGTGCGTTTAAAATCCTTCATTCTTTTATTACTTATTATTGTAACATCATGCGAGTTTTTAAAAAAAACGGATGGAGGAGTTCCTGTGGCTAGAGTTAATAATGTTTATTTATATCAAGAAGATATTAAAGATTTAGTACCGGAAGGTACAGTATCGCAAGACAGTACGCTTTTAGTTCAAAATTTTATTAATAAATGGGCTACTCAGCAACTGTTTTTAGATGGTGCATTGCTTAATTTAAGTGAAGAGAAGCAACAAACTTTTAATAAATTAGTAGACCAATATAAAAACGATTTGTATACCAAAGCTTACCTTGATGCTTTGGTAAGAAGAAGTATAGATACTATTGTAAATATTCAAGAAGTCGAAGATTATTATAATGGTAATAAAGAAGCATTTAAATTAAATGAAGAACTTATAAAGTTTCGATATATTCATGTAGATGAGAATATTATAGATTTTAAGAATATTGAAGAGAAGTTTAAATCGTTTAATGAAGAAGATAAAAAGGAGTTAGATTCTATTTCTATTCAGTTTAAATCATATTCCTTAAATGATTCTATTTGGATACGAATTAATCAGGTAATTGATAAAATACCTGCTTTAAATGCCGAAAATAAAAATCAACTGTTAAAAAAATCTAATTTTGTACAACTCAAAGATTCATTAGGAGTATATTTGATGCAAATTAATGATGTTTTGTTACGAAATGATACGGCTCCTCTAGAGTATGTAAAGCCAACGATAGATCAAATCGTTATTAATAAGCGAAAGCTAGAACTTATTAGAAAATTAGAAAAAGATATTACTAAGGATGCTGTTAAAAATAAACAATTTGAAATTTACAATTAATTTGAAAAACCTATTACTATTAAGCATATCATTACTAGTTGTAAATGCTATGTCTGCTCAGGAAATAATAGAAGATGCAAAGGAGGTTAAGGTAGATACACTTCATGTAGCTAATGATAAACCTGTAGATTCTTTGTTTGCTGTTGTTAATGCTAAAATGGTAGATTCAATTAGAACGTATAGAGCTGTTAAAGTAGATGGTGTTGCTGCAGTTGTTGGAGATTATATAGTTTTAGACTCGGATGTAGAAAAAAACAGATTGCAATTAGAAGCTAGTGGATATGATGCAAAAAACATTACTGACTGCGAATTATTTGGTAAGCTTTTAGAAGATAAACTATATGCACATCATGCTATTCAAGATAGTTTACCAGTTTCCGATGCAGAAATTCGACAAAATGTAGATTACCAAATACAACAGTTTTTACAGCAGTTTAATGGTTCTATGGATAGAATGTTGAAGTTTTATAACAAAGATGACGAAAAAAGCTTTAGAGAGGAAATGTTCGAAATAAATAAAGGCAATTATTTAGCACAAAAAATGCAAGCTAAAATTGTTGAAGAAGTAGAAGTTACTCCTGAGGAGGTAAGAGATTTTTTTAATAAAATACCTAAAGATGAAAGACCTCGATTTGGAACAGAACTTAAAGTTGCTCAAATTGTTACAGAGCCAAAAGTATCTGCAGAAGAAAAGCAAAAGGTTATAGATAGGTTAAAGGGGTTTAAAAAAGATGTCGTTGAAAATGGTGCTAGTTTTAGGTCTAAAGTTGTTTTATATGGAGAAGACCCTGGTATAAAACAATCAGGTTACCATTACATATTAGATAGAAAAAAACCAAAAATGGTTAAGGAATTTAGACAGGTAGCTTTTTCACTTCAGGAAGGAGAAGTGTCTGATCCTTTTGAAACAGATTATGGATTTCATATTATTCATTTAGAAAAAATATTGGGACAACAATATGTTGTTAGTCATGTTCTTTTGATGCCAAAAGTTTCTATAGAAGCAGAAAAAGAAGCAAAAGAGCGTCTTAATAAAATAAGAGAACGTATTGTAAGTGGAGATATTACTTTTGCTGAAGCGGCAAAAGAAGCTAGTGATGAAAAAGAGACTAGAGGTGATGGCGGTCAATTAATAAATCCAAACACACAAGATTATAATTTTGAATTAACTAAGATGGAAACTGAATTATACTCTCAAATTCAAAATTTAAAAGATGGTGAAGTTAGTCTTATTCAAACCGAACAAGATAGAAAAGGAAATAAGAAGTTTAAGATTTTAATGGTTACAGATAGAATTGATGATCATGAGGCTGATTATGCACGTGATTATTTAAAAATTAAAGGTCTAGCTCTTGATGAAAAAAGAATAAAGACCATTGAAGAATGGCAAAAGGAAAAAATATTAGACACTTATATAAAAGTAAGTGGTGAGTATAGAAACTGTGAATTTTCTAGTAACTGGTTAAAAAAATAATGTTATGTCTGATGTAGTTGCTATAGAAAATTTTGTTAAGCAATATAAAGATTTAAAAACCGAAATAGCAAAAGTTATAGTAGGTCAAGATGAAGTCGTAAATCAAATATTAATTTCTATATTTTCTGGAGGGCACTCATTACTTATTGGTGTTCCAGGTTTAGCAAAAACATTAATGGTAAATACTATTGCACAGGCTTTAGGTTTAGATTTTAAGCGTATTCAGTTTACCCCAGATTTAATGCCTAGTGATATTTTAGGAAGTGAGATTTTAGATGAAGATCGTCACTTTAAATTTATTAAAGGGCCCATTTTTGCAAATATTATTTTAGCCGACGAGATTAACAGAACACCACCAAAAACACAAGCAGCTTTATTGGAAGCTATGCAAGAGCGATCAGTAACTGTAGCAGGTCATCATTATAAGTTAGAATTACCATATTTTGTTTTAGCAACACAAAACCCTATTGAGCAAGAAGGAACATATCCGTTACCAGAAGCACAGTTAGACCGTTTTATGTTTGCTATTAATTTAGATTATCCTTCTTTTGAAGAAGAAGTACAAGTTGTTAAGGCAACAACAAACGATGCGCCAGCAAAAGTAAATGCATTGTTTAATGCAAAAGAAATTGTAAATTTTCAGCATTTAATTCGACGTATTCCAGTAGCCGATAATGTTATTGAATATGCCGTTGCTATGGTTGGAAAAACAAGACCTAATAGTGATGCAGCTCCAGATTTAGTAAAAACCTATATTGATTGGGGAGCAGGTCCTAGAGCTTCACAAAATTTAATTTTAGCAGCAAAAACGCATGCAGCAATACAAGGTAAATTTTCTCCAGATATTGAAAATGTACAAGCTGTAGCTCAGAGTATTCTTAGACACAGAATTATAAAAAACTATAAAGCAGAGGCTGAAGGGATTTCAGAAGAAGTTATTATAAAAAGCTTGTTTTAATAGTATTCATATTTCTAACTTATAGTGTTATCAACTATAAAAGTTAATAGTAAATTCAAAATATTCTTAATTTATTCTCAAGCTTTGTCTTTTATGTCTTGTTAAATCCTCAATTTTAGTATTAAATTAGTGATAAATGAGTAGTCATTTTATTTTTTAATACCACTATAATAATTTCATATAGAACCTCAGTGTATTCTTTTTAATATTTTTAAATCTTTGCATTAATTTTGTATTTTGCGTCGCTTTTTAAAATTTAATTTAACGCATATAAATTCGTTTAAGTGAAAGTTCTAATTATAGATTGTGTTATTCTAACATCTCACGAATTAGCTATTATTACTTACTCAAATTAATTTAATATTGAAATATATCTCATATGAACACCTATAAAGATTACATCAAGGAGATTGAAGAACGAAAAGTTCAAGGTCTTAATCCAAAGCCAATTGATGGCGGCGATTTGTTAAGCGAAATTATCGCTCAAATTAAAGATACTTCTAATCCATACAGAGAAGATTCTTTAAAGTTTTTTATTTATAATACCTTGCCAGGAACAACAAGTGCTGCAGGTGTAAAAGCAGCATTTTTAAAAGAGATTATTCTTGGAGAATCTGTTGTAGAAGAAATTTCAACGGCTTTTGCTTTTGAACAATTATCTCATATGAAAGGAGGGCCTTCTATTGGTGTGTTACTTGATTTAGCCTTAGGAGAAGATGCTTCAATTGCTAAACAAGCAGCTACAGTTTTAAAAACACAAGTGTTTTTATACGAAGCAGATATAGAGCGTTTAGAAGCAGCTTATAATAACGGAAGTGAAATTGCAAAAGAACTTATAGAAAGTTACGCTCAAGCAGAATTTTTTACAAAATTACCAGAGATTGATGAAGAGATTGAAGTCGTTACTTTTATTGCAGGAGTAGGAGATATTTCAACAGATTTATTGTCTCCAGGTGGTGATGCGCATTCTAGATCAGATCGTGAGTTACATGGTCAGTGTTTATTCGAACACAATAAAGATATGCAAAACGAACTTTCAGCATTGAAAGAAAAGCATCCAGACAAGCGTGTGATGCTAATTGCAGAAAAAGGTACCATGGGTGTTGGTTCGTCAAGAATGTCAGGTGTAAATAATGTGGCTTTATGGACGGGTATACCAGGTAGCCCTTATGTACCATTTATAAATATAGCTCCTGTAATTGCAGGAACAAACGGAATTTCACCTATTTTCTTAACAACTGTAGGAGTAACAGGTGGTATTGGTATTGATTTAAAAAACTGGGTAAAACAAAAAGATGCTGATGGTAACACTGTTTTTGATGCAGATGGTGAACCAGTTTTAGAGCAAACATATTCTGTTGAAACTGGTACAGTGCTTACAATAAACACAAAAACTAAAAAATTATATAACGGAGATAAGGAATTAAAAGATATTTCTGCTGCATTAACGCCACAAAAAATGGAGTTTATTAAAGCAGGTGGATCTTACGCTGTTGTTTTCGGTAAAAAATTACAAACAATTGCTGCTAGAATTTTAGGAATTGAGATTCCTCAAGTGTATGCTAATTCAAAAGAAATTTCTATTGAAGGACAAGGTTTAACAGCAGTAGAAAAAATATTCAATAAAAATGCAGTTGGTAATACACCAGGAAAAACATTGCATGCAGGTTCTGATGTAAGAGTGGAAGTAAACATTGTGGGTTCTCAAGATACTACAGGTTTAATGACGTCTCAGGAATTAGAAATGATGGCCGCTAAAGTTATTTCTCCTATTGTTGATGGTGCATACCAATCAGGATGTCATACGGCTTCAGTTTGGGACGATAAGTCTAAGGCTAATATTCCTAGATTAATGACCTTTATGAATGACTTCGGATTAATTACAGCGCGTGATCCAAAAGGTCAGTACCACGCTATGACCGATGTTATTCACAAAGTATTGAATGATATTACTGTTGGAGATTGGGACATCATTATTGGTGGAGATTCTCATACACGTATGTCTAAAGGTGTTGCCTTTGGAGCAGATTCAGGAACCGTTGCTTTAGCATTAGCAACAGGAGAGGCTACTATGCCAATTCCAGAATCGGTTAAAGTAACGTTTAAAGGTAATATGAAATCATACATGGATTTCCGTGATGTGGTACATGCTACGCAACAACAAATGTTAAAACAGTTTGGTGGAGAAAACGTATTCCAAGGAAGAATTATTGAGGTTCACATTGGAACATTAACTTCAGATCAAGCTTTTACATTTACAGATTGGACTGCAGAAATGAAAGCGAAAGCTTCTATTTGTATTTCAGAAGATGAAACGTTAATAGAATCATTAGAGATTTCTAGAGATCGTATCCAAATCATGATTGATAAGGGCATGGATAATGAAACTCAAGTATTAAAAGGTCTTGTTAATAAAGCGAATACTAGAATAAGTGAATTGAAGTCTGGTGAAAAACCAGCTTTAAGACCAGATGCAAATGCTAATTACTATGCAGACGTTGTTATTGATTTAGATGAAATTGCTGAACCAATGATTGCCGATCCAGATGTAAATAACGAAGATGTTTCTAAACGTTATACACACGATACTATTAGACCATTATCGTATTATGGTGGTACTAAAAAAGTAGATTTAGGCTTTGTAGGATCTTGTATGGTTCATAAAGGGGACATGAAAATTTTAGCTCAAATATTAAAAAATATTGAGGAACAAGAAGGTAAAGTTGAATTTAATGCACCGCTTGTAGTAGCGCCTCCAACATATAATATTGTTGATGAGTTAAAAGCTGAAGGTGATTGGGAAGTACTTCAAAAATATTCAGGTTTTGAATTTGATGACAGTGCTCCAAAAGGTTTAGCACGTACTAAATATGAAAACATGCTATACTTAGAACGCCCAGGTTGTAACTTATGTATGGGTAACCAAGAAAAAGCAGAACCAGGTGATACTGTAATGGCTACTTCAACGCGTTTATTCCAAGGACGTGTTGTTAAAGATTCTGGTGAGAAAAAAGGTGAGTCTTTATTATCATCTACGCCAGTAGTTGTATTATCTACTATTTTAGGAAGAACTCCTACTATGGAAGAATATGAAAAAGCTGTTGATGGTATTGTGTTAACTAAGTTTAAACCATCTCAAAAACAATTAGTAATGTAACTTTTTGTTACTTTATAATATTTTAAAAGTCCGAATCTTAGATTCGGACTTTTTTTTGCATAGAAATTAAATTATCTTAATATATCAGTCAACCTTCTGTCTTTAAATGCTGTACTTATTTTTGTATCTTACATGCACTAAAAAACTAAGAATAATTAAAATAAATAATATGGCATTTGATATTGATATGATTAAAGGTGTTTACACCAAAATAGCAGAACGTGTTGATAAAGCTCGAGAAGTTGTAGGCAAACCACTAACACTTTCTGAAAAGATATTATATTCTCACCTTTGGGATGGTGAATCAACAAAAGCCTTTACAAGAGGTAAAGATTATGTAGATTTTGCTCCAGACCGTATTGCTTGTCAAGATGCAACAGCACAAATGGCATTATTGCAATTTATGCAAGCAGGAAAAAGTAAAGTAGCTGTTCCTACAACGGTACATTGCGATCATTTAATTCAAGCTAAAGAAGGGGCTGCTGCCGATTTAAAAAACGCAAATAGTGTAAGTAGTGAAGTCTTTAATTTTTTAGAGTCCGTTTCAAATAAATACGGTATTGGTTTCTGGAAACCAGGAGCAGGTATTATTCACCAAGTAGTCTTAGAAAATTATGCATTCCCAGGAGGTATGATGATTGGTACCGATTCGCATACCGTAAATGCTGGTGGATTAGGTATGGTTGCCATTGGAGTAGGAGGCGCTGATGCTGTAGATGTAATGGCAGGTATGGCTTGGGAATTAAAATTCCCGAAGTTAATAGGTGTTAAGTTAACTGGTAAATTATCTGGATGGACAGCACCAAAAGATGTGATTTTAAAAGTAGCCGAAATTCTTACTGTAAAAGGAGGAACCGATGCTATTGTTGAATATTTTGGAGAAGGCGCAACTTCTATGTCTTGTACAGGTAAAGGAACCATTTGTAATATGGGAGCTGAAATTGGGGCAACCACATCTACTTTTGGGTATGATGATTCTATGGAACGTTATTTACGAGCTACAGATAGAGCGGATGTCGCAGACGCTGCAAACACAGTAAAAGAATACCTAACAGGTGATGCTGAAGTATACGCAAATCCAGAACAGTATTTTGATGAAGTTATTGAAATCAACTTATCGGAATTAACCCCGTTATTAAACGGTCCTTTTACGCCAGATTTATCGACTTCTGTTGGTAAAGATATGAATGAAAAAGCAAAAGCTAACGATTGGCCAATTGCAGTAGAGTGGGGGTTAATAGGGTCTTGTACCAATTCCTCTTACGAAGATTTATCTCGTGCCTCATCCATAGCGAAGCAAGCTTTAGATAAAGGCATTAAAATGAAATCAGAATTAGGGATTAATCCAGGTTCAGAGCAAGTACGTTACACAGCAGATCGCGATGGCATTATTCAAGTGTTTGAAAAATTAGATGCTAAAATATTCACCAATGCTTGCGGACCATGTATTGGGCAATGGGCGCGTTATAGCGATCCTAAAAATGCACCAAAAAACAGTATTGTACACTCTTTTAATAGAAACTTTGCAAAGCGTGCCGATGGAAACCCAAATACACATGCTTTTGTGGCATCACCAGAAATTACAGCGGCTATTGCTATTGCAGGTCGTTTAGATTTTAATCCCATGACAGATAGTTTAATTAATGAAAATGGAGAAAAAGTGATGTTCGATGAACCAACAGGATGGGAGTTACCTCCAAAAGGTTTTGAAGTTAAAGATAATGGCTATTTAGCACCAGAAGCAGACGGAAGTCATGTGCAAGTAAAAGTAGCAGAAGATTCTGAAAGATTACAATTGTTAACACCTTTCGAACCTATTGGCAACAATATTACAGGTGCTAAATTATTAATAAAAGCTTATGGAAAATGTACAACAGATCATATTTCTATGGCTGGACCTTGGTTACGTTTCCGTGGTCATTTAGATAATATTTCAAACAACTGTTTAATTGGAGCTGTGAATGCCTTTGGTAAAAAAACAAACTTTGTTAAAAATCAATTAACAGGCGATTTTGGAGGTGTGCCAGATACAGCAAGAGCATACAAAGCGGCCGGAATTCCGTCTATAGTGGTTGGCGATCATAATTACGGTGAAGGCTCTTCTCGAGAGCATGCTGCTATGGAACCAAGACATATAGGTGTGGTTGCAGTTATTGTAAAATCCTTTGCTCGTATTCACGAAACAAACCTTAAAAAACAGGGTATGCTAGGTTTAACCTTTGTTAACGAAGCCGATTACGATAAAATTCAAGAAGACGATACCATCAACTTTTTAGATTTAGATGCCTTTGCACCAGGAAAAACTTTAAATATAGAGTTTGTACATGTTAATGGATCTAAAGATGTTATTGAAGTAAATCATACATACAATCAATCTCAAATAGATTGGTATAACGAAGGTTCTGCTTTAAACTTAATTAAAAAAGAGAATGCAGCTTCTTAATTCGAAGTAAACTATTCGAAAAGAAATTTCTCTAGGTTTTGCCTTGGGATTTCCGCTAAAATTGTCATTCCCGTGAAGACGGGAATCTATAAAAACCCATCACTTTTGCTGGGTTTTTTAATTTCTAGAATTATATTTTGGGCGTTACCATTATCCTAAATTTAGTTCAGGACTATGGGTCAGGCTTTTCACTACAATCCTTAACGCGCTTTTTTGATGGCTTATCATTTTTTTAATAAAAGTTGTATTATTTTGAAGAGGTTCGTTTAACGTTTATGTGTAAGGATAGTTGCGTGTTTAAGCAACTAACTCACTAAAAATGGAACGAACCAGAGGAAAATCCGCAGGATTTTCCAAGTAGACAAGAACCAAGCAATTATTTTTACACGTTGTTAGCAAAAGTTGTTTTTAATTTTTACAATTTTCATCCAAAATATCTTGTTCAGAAGGGTTAAATAAATTCCCTGAAACAATATAACTTCCAATTCCACTAATTCCATTGTTTTTTATTAGCGGAGTAATACCACAAAGATCATTTAATGATGTGTTCTCCTTTAATTCTAAATTTCCATTTAATGATATTGTTTTTATATTTATCAATCCATCAACATTTACCAAAGCAGAATTTCCAAGAATACTTATGCCTCCAGATTTATAAATAGGTGTTAATCCATTAATATTTATTAAAGAAGGATTTTCATTAATATTTATAAGAGTAAATTCATCACATATAAATTTTGATAAACCGTCAATATTAGTCAATGAAAGATTCCCGCTTATTCCAATTGAATTAAAATCAGTACCCGAGTTTAATGATACATTAGAATTAAATCCATCTAAATTTACCAGATCATCATTACCATTAATTTCTAAACCTAAAAGGCCTTTTATCTCGCTTAAGCTATCTAAACCTTTAAGAGTTTTAAGAAGTGTCCAGGATATTGTAAACTTTCCACCAATAGAATTTAAATTATTCAACCCTTCTAGAGTAGTAAAAGAATTATCACCCATAATACTTAGATCATCTTTAACAGAAATTAGATTCCTTAACGCAGAAATATCAATAAGATTCTCATTATGTCGAATTACTAATCGTCCGCCAACATTAGTTAAATTATTTAAACCTTCTAAAGATTTAAGCTGATCATTAGTACTTACTCTTAAATCTCCAATAGTATTTTTAATGTTTTTTAATGCCTCAATAGATTCTAATTGTTCATTTAAACCAATTACCAAATGCCCTCCAACAAAACTTAAATTTTCTAAACCATTTAAAGTTTTTAATTTATGGCAACTTCTAATTAATAAATCCTCACTAATTTTTGTTAAAGTCATTAGAGGAGCCAAAGAGGAAATATTACCACTAGAATTATTAAAATTAACCCATCCGGTTACTTCGGTATATTCCTTTGCACCAAAATCATTTATGTCTTCTTGAGAGCTGAAATCAAGATTACCAACAAAAACATTAGGTTCATTCAAATCATTTAAATTAATAGTTACAATAGATGTTTTGGAAACATTTCCATTTGAAACATTTATAACACCAGTAATTACTGGATTAATTTCGTAATCAAAATTATCAACAATATTTACTGTTAATTCGCCGGTAGTCTGATTAATATTGAAAGAATTACTTGGATTTTGAGAGGTAATTGAAAAGGTTACATCCCCTTGATTTGAAGAGCCAATTACAGTACCAATAATTGCATTTGCCTCAGGATTTTCATCAATTGTGATTGAAAAGTCTGTAGCCGAAACTGTGATTTGAATTTGAGAATCATCATTGCCTCCGCAAGAGAATACTAATATTAAAAATATTAGAACAGAAGAGCATTCTATTTTTATCATAATTTATTATTTAATTTTTGCTAATGACGTAGATATGAAATCGTTTTAATGATTTATATCATACGTTAAACGAAGTTAGCTATTTTTTCTGACAAAGTCAAGTGTGTTTATAAATTGAGAATAATAAAAGTAATTTTCAATTCAAATAAATCAAAACTGTATTTTTACAAAAACATTAAAAATGAATTCTAGAGCAGAACAACTAAAGGCGTTTGATAGATTGTTAACCATCATGGATGAGTTGCGTGAGCAATGTCCTTGGGATAAAAAGCAAACTATGGAAACCTTACGTCATTTAACCATAGAAGAAACTTACGAACTTGGTGATGCTATTTTAGATAAGGATTTAGAAGAGGTTAAAAAGGAATTAGGCGATGTGTTATTACACATAGTATTCTATTCTAAAATAGGAAGTGAAACTAAGGATTTTGATATTGCCGATGTATGCAATGGTATTTGTGAAAAGTTAATTCATAGACATCCACATATTTATAGCGATGTTAAGGTGGAAAATGAAGATGATGTAAAAAGAAATTGGGAAAATTTAAAATTAAAAGAAGGAAAAACAAGTGTTTTAGAAGGTGTGCCAAAAAGTTTGCCAGCCTTGGTGAAAGCCAATAGAATTCAAGAAAAAGTAGCAGGAGTAGGGTTTGATTGGGAACAACCAGAACAGGTTTGGGAAAAATTAGAAGAAGAACTAAATGAATTTAAAGTAGAAGTAGAAAAAGGCGATGATGATGCTATGGAAAGCGAATTTGGCGATGTTTTATTTTCTATGGTAAACTATGCACGTTTTTTAAATATAAATCCAGAAAACGCATTAGAACGTACCAATAAAAAATTCTCAAAACGTTTCCAGTATCTTGAAGAAAAAGCAAAAGCCATGAACAAGCCATTAAAACACATGACCCTTGCTCAAATGGACGTGTTTTGGGAAGAAGCAAAGCGATTGCCGAAATAGGGAATTGGAAAATCTGTGATTTTCAAATTTCAAAATCGGCAATAGGTCAAATGTCTTTAAACCTCATAGAGTAGGTTTTTATCTGTAAATTTTATTAATAGTTTTAAATTTGTATTATATTTATTAAATAAATATTTATTAAAACTTAATGCACAATAAATCAAATTGCATAATATTTTATATTGTGTTTTTTTTTCTTATAAATAGTTTTTGTTGGTCTCAAAATATAGCACCAACTATAACAGCTACAGGAGATCAGCTATATTGTCCTAAAACTCTAATTAACATTGTTACCGATTTTAATATTGAAGATCCCGATGATACAGAAATAGCAGCGCTTTATGTGCAAATTTCAACAGGTTATGTGCAAGGAGAAGATACGTTAATACTTACTGGAACACATCCAAGCATTACGACTTCTTGGAGCCCTATTGAAGGTAAATTAACCTTAAGAGGTCTTGGTTCAGCTTCTGCTATTTATACAGATTTAATACCAGCGGTTGAAGCTATTGTTTTTCAGAGTACAAGTAATAGCCCTAAAAATAAAACATTTTCAATAACCATAGGAGATGCTAATTATTTACCTAAGACAGATCATTATTATGAGTATGTATCAGATTATGGTATTTCATGGTCTGCAGCTAAAATCGCAGCAGAAAACAGAACTTATTTTGGTTTAAAGGGGTATTTGGTAACAATTCTTTATCCAGAGGAAGCTCAGTTAGTAGGAGAACAAGCAGCAGGTGCTGGCTGGATTGGAGGAACAGATGAGCAAACAGAAGGTGTATGGAGATGGGTTACTGGTCCTGAAGCTGGAACTATTTTTTGGAATGGAGCAAGTAATGGGTCTACTCCTAATTATGCAAATTGGAATAATAATGAACCTAATAATGTTAATGGAGGTGAAGATTATGCACATATTACAGATCCATCAATTGGTATTAAAGGTGCATGGAATGATTTAAGAGTTACAGGAGATCCACCAGGACCTTATCATCCAAAAGGCTATATTGTTGAATATGGTTCTCCTCAAGAGCCTTCTTTAAATATTTCAGCAAGTACAAAAATTACAGCTATTAATACTTCAATTATTGATGTAAAACCAGGTTCAGTTTGCGGTAGTGGTTTTATGACTATAGAAGCAACAGCTTCTTTAGGAGATGTTTTGTGGTTTGATTCGCCATCTGGAGGTGCTTCAATTGCTACTGGTACTGTATTTATAACACCAGATTTAAATATAACAAGAACGTATTATGTATCTAGTTCATTCAATGGTTGTATTAATGATGAAAGAATACCAGTAATCGCTACAGTTTATCAAATACCAGTTGTGCAGCCTTCAATTACTTTTAAAAATTGTGATGTAGATGGAAATCCAGATGGTAATACTGATTTTAATTTAAATGAAGTAAATGATATAATAACAAATAATAGTTCTTCAGGATTAGATATCTCATATTATACTGATTTAAGTGATGCAGAGAATGGAACTATAAACGCTATTAATTCACCAACATCTTTTAACAATTCAATTTCAAATACAGTATTTGTTCGTGCTGAAACCATTAATGGTTGTTATAATATATCAGAAATAACATTAGAAGTTTCTACAACATCGCTGCCTATAGATTTTTTTGAAGAGTTATCTTCATGTGATGATGATAATGAAATAGATGGGTTTTATGGGTTCGATTTATCGGAAGCAAGTCAAAGCTTTTTAGATAGATTACCTATAGGTCAAAATTTAAGTATTCATTATTTTGAAAATTTAACTGATGCTCAGCTAGAACAAAATGAAATATTAGGTGTTTATGAAAACAAAGATGCTTTTTCACAAATAATATATGTGCGGGTTGAAAGTGATGATAATGGAAATTGTTTTGGAATTGGTCCTCATTTACAATTAACAGTACATCCAAGGCCAGAATTTGAGGTAGGACAATCAAAAGTGCTTTGTTCTAATGCAGAGGTAATTACATTATTTACATTAAACTCTAAAGGTAAATATACATATGAGTGGAAAGATTCAGCTGGAACCATTGTAGCAGATTTATTTGAAACTGAAGTGTTATTAGGAGGTACTTATACAGTTATAGCGACTTCAGAATTTGGATGCGAATCATTTCCTATTGCATATAATGTTGAAGAATCTAGCATAGCTACAATTGATAGTAATGATATAGAAATTATTGAGTTAACAGATAATAATAGCATATCCATAAATAATGATAATAATAACCTTGGTATAGGTGATTATGAATTTACTTTAGATAATATTGATGGGCCTTATCAAGATGAACCTTACTTTGATAGAGTAGGAGCAGGTTCTCATATATTTTATATTAAAGATAAAAATGGTTGTGGTATAACATCTATTGAAGTCTTTATTTTAGGATTTCCTAAATTCTTTACTCCGAATAATGATGGTGTAAATGATACATGGCAAATTAAAGGATTGGGTACTGATTATACAGATGATTCAAAAGTAAGTGTATACAATCGTTATGGTAAATTAATAAAGCAATTAACTACTAAAAGTGGTGTTTGGGACGGAACCTTTAATGGTGAATTTTTACCAAATTCAGATTATTGGTTTTTAGCAGAACTGGTTGAAACTACTGGAGAAATTAGAGTTTACCGTGGACATTTTAGCTTAATTAGGTGAAATTGAATTATAAACAAAAACAGCTTGGTGATTTACCAAGCTGTTTTTGTTTATATAGTAAAGAATATTAATATAGTTCTTTAATCTTTTTTAACTTGCTTTTCCATAAAGCTAAAGACTCTTTATGAGTTTTTATATTGCTGTGTACTTCCTTTACAAGCGGATTATCATCATCAACATTGGTGAAAAATTGTAAGTTGTTTTCTAATTGATTTATCTGACTTTTAACTTCATCTATTTTTTTACGAATAAAAGAACGCTCATTATCTAAATCTCTATTGTCTTGAGAAGTATTAAAGTTATCCAGTTTGTTTTCAAACTTAATCATTTCAACTTCATTTTTATCCATTTTTAAATTAGATAATAAACCGTCTATAGTTTTTTGGAATTTACCTTCAATATAACGTTTATCATTTGGCACTCTGCCTAGTGCTTTCCAGTTATTAATTTGTTCTTTTATAGCCTTAATATCTTTATCTGTATCTCCAGAAGGTTTTAATTCTTTAAGAGAATCTAATAAACTAGCTTTTTTATTAAAAGCTTCTAATTCTTCTTTATTAGCAGCGTTCTTTTGGGCATGTAATCTGTCAAAATAAGCATTGCAAGCAGTTTTAAATTGCTTCCATATTTTATCACTATCTTTTCTTGGTACATGACCTATCTTTTTCCAATCACTTTGTATTTTTTTCATTAAAGCAGTTGTTACTTCAAAGTCTTCACTGTCTTTATTGTCTTCAGCTATTTTTATAAGTTCTAGTTTTTTCTGAAGATTGGTGTATTGGTCTTTTTTAAGTCCTTTATAAAAACTGTTTTTTTGTCTATTAAAAACTCTAACAGCATCTTTAAACTTAGCCCAAGTAGCTTCGTTTACTTTTATAGGAACTTTACCAGCACTAAAAAAATCATTTCTAAGCGCTTCAATAGCTTTGATTTTATTTTGCCAGCCACCGTGAGAATTGGTTTCTTGTGCATTTAGTGCATCAATATTTGCTATTATTTCAAGTTTATACTCTAGATTTTTTTCGTAAACTTTGTCAATTTCTTGATAATATACTTGACGTTTATCATTAATTATTTTAGTAGCAGCTTTAAAACGATCCCATATTTTTTCTCTATGCTCTCTTCCAACAGGTCCAAGTTCTTCTTTCCACATTTTATGAAGTTCTTGTAATTCTCTAAACGAGCGCATAACATTATCATCTTGTGCTAACTCTTCAGCACGTTCAATAATTTTAGTTTTTTTCTCTAAGTTATGTTTAAAATCTAAATCGCGTAAGTCTCTATTTAAGTGTAAAAAGTCATAAAACATTTCTACATGGTGGTGGTAACTATTCCATGCATTATTGTATTTGTCTCTTGGAATAGGTCCTGTATTTCTCCAACGTTCTTGTAATTCTTTAAAGTGCTTATATGTTGTGTTTATATTCTCTTCAAGGTTTAAAAGCCCTTTTAATTCTTCTATAATTTCAAGTTTATCGACTAAATTTTGTTTTAGATTTTTTTCTAAACTTTTATAATGGTCGTTTAGTTTTGTTCTGTATTCCTTATAAGCTTCTTTAAATCTTTTTTGAATGGGTGACGAGTAGAAAAAATCAATTTCGTTACCGCCATCATTTAAAAATTCTTCTTTTTTCTCATCTAGTAACGCTTGGAATTTTGTTTTGAATTCGTTGTTAATACCATCTACATGAGATTTTATAGCTTGAATTTTTTCGTTTTTAAGCAGTTTTTCTAACTCGATCGCTAGGGCTTCTAACGACATGTTATCATACTCTTTTACTTCAATAGTATGTCGTTCTTTGTTGCCTTCATCTTCAGCGTCTTCAGCATTAGATTCTTCTATTTCATTAATAACTTTTTCGCCTTCTTCATCAGATTTAGTAACTTTAGAAGTGTCTTCATTATTCGATTTAGTATCTTCACTTACTGGTTGTTCAGTATCTTGATGATTTTCTGCCTCAGCGTCTTTATTAACAACATTAACCTCTTCAACGATAGGTTTTACTTCTTGAGTTTTTCCTGTTTCTGTTGAAGAATTGTCAACTAAGTTATCATTGTTTAACTCGTTTGTGTTGTTTTGTGTTTCTTCTACTCCTTCTGCTTTTTGCAGTTTATTACTATCAGACATTTTTAAAAATGTTTAGGTTCATCAAATTACTTTCGCATTAAAGATACTAACAAGTATACTATTTACAAAAGAGAAGCGATGCTTTTAGTAAAATAAAAGATAGTTTTACTCTAAGTTCCAAATAGACCAAGCTTTTTCAGCTTGTAATTTTAACATCTTTAACCCGTTTTCTATTGTTGCACCTTGTTTTTTTCCAAATTTTAGAAACTTAGTTTCTTCTGGATTATAAATTAAATCGAATAAAATGTGATTGTTTGTAATGGCGTTATATGGAATATCTGGACAATTATCAATATTAGGAAAGGTGCCTAAGGGTGTACAATTTATTATGACTTGGTGTTCTTTAATTACCGATTCGTTTAATGTTTCGTAGGTATAGCTAATACCTCCAGATTGCTTTCGGGATACATATTTATACTCAATTTCTAGCTTTTCTAAACTATATGCTACAGCTTTACTAGCCCCACCTGTACCTAATATTAAAGCTTTTTTATGATGTGGTTTTAACAATGGTTCAAGAGATTTTGAAAATCCATAGCAATCTGTATTGTAGCCAACTAACTTTCCTTTTTTTGTTATTTTTATAGTGTTTACAGCGCCAATAGATTTAGCTTTTTTGTTTATTTTATCTAAAAAAGGCATGACATCTTGTTTGTATGGAATAGTTACGTTTAAGCCCTTTAAGTTTGATGTGTCAGTTATAATAGATGGGAATAACTCAATAGATTCAATATCGAAATTTTCGTAAGTGGTATTTTCTATATTTTCATCTTTAAATTTCTGTTCAAAATATGATCTTGAAAAAGAGTATGATATGTTTTTGCCTAAAAGCCCTAATTTGTTCATTTATTTATTCTTGTTTTTTGCCCGTAAATTTCTAATGCTAAAACGATAGCTATTCCTAAAAATATAAAGGCGATAGCATAATAAGTTTCTGTGTTTAATTCGGGGATATAGCGTTTGTAATTTTGTATAATTTTTTGCTCAGTTGAATCTAGTAAAAAGCTTCCATCTTCATGTATTTTGAAAATAGTTTTTTTCCATGGCCATACAACACCTAGTGAGCCAACTATAAATCCAATAATGGACGAAAGCGTAATACTTTTATAATGCTTTAAAATATAGCTTAATGCATGTGAAAAAGTAACTAAGCCTGTTATTGATCCTAGAGTGAAGACAATAAGAGTTTTTAGCATTCTTATGCGTTCTGTATTTTCAACAAAGCTAAAATCACTTCCTAGAATTTCATAAACAGTATCGTATAAAGCGTTTACAGAATCGACTAAGAGCAACACATAGTTTCCTAAAAGAATAAGAATGAAAGATCCTGAAAAACCAGGAAGTGTCATACCAGATACACTAATAATACCACAAAAAAATACAAACCATAGGTTGTCGTTTTCTTTGGCAGGATTTAAAAAACTAATACTTATTCCTATTGCAATTCCAACAGCTAGACATAAGTATGTTTTATAATTCCAATCTTTAAAATCTTTATTTATATAATAAATAGAACCAATAATCATTCCGAAGAATACGCTCCAAACATAGAGTTCATAATGTATTATAAGATAATCTAGAACTTTAGAAATGCTAAAGTAACTCACTATCATTCCTAAGAAAAGTAACCCTAAGAAGCGTCCGTTAATATAGTTGTAAAAGCTTTTAAAGCGCCCATTAATAAGTAGCATAAAAGCTTTACCGTTAATCTTTTTTAACGAATAAATAAATTCCTCATAAAAACCAGCAACAAAAGCAACAACACCACCAGATACCCCAGGAACTTTATTCGCAGCCCCCATACCTAATCCTTTTAGAATAAGAAAAAGTTTATCGGTTAAAGTTCTAGTTTCTTGCATTACTGTTTCTTAGTGCCTAATCTTTCTAAAATAAAAATAGTTAAAAATCCAATAACCATTAAGCTTATGGCAAAAACGATTTGATTATCGCCATTAAAAGCAAATGGTGAGATGCTTTCTTGTAATAAAGGAGTTTTTATACCTTTTGAATCTGTATACCATGATACGGTATTTTTCCAAGGCCAAACTTTACCTAACGATCCAAAAATGAAACCAGTAAGAACTGCTAAAGTAATATTATGATAATTTTTAAAGAGCCATTTTAATAAATGGCTAAAACTTAATAAACCTAAGAGAGCACCAGAAGCGAAAATAATTATTTTTTTTATATCAAAATCATGAAAAGCGTCGCTCAGTGTTTTATAGGCGCCTAGAATAATAAGTATGAAAGATCCAGAGATTCCAGGTAAAATCATGGCACAAATTGCAATAGCTCCAGCCATAAATAAGTATAATGAGTTCTCGTTATTAGATAGAGCTGGAAGTGATGAAATATAATATGCACTTAGAGCTCCCATAGCTAATGCTATTATAACTGTAATGTTCCATTTGGTAATTTGCTTTCCTATAAAATAAATACTTGCTATAATGAGACCCAAAAAGAACGACCAAATTAAAATGGGGTGATTTTCTAATAAATATTTTGCTAGCCTCATAAATGATATAAAGCTTATGATAATGCCGCTTAAAAGAGCTAAAAGGAAATTTCCATTTATTTCTTTCCAAAACGGTTTTATACCTTCGCTTAAAAGAGTTTTAAAAAGAGACGGTTTTACGTTACTAATTGTAGAAATTAATTCTTCATAAATGCCAGAAATAAAAGCTATAGTACCACCTGAAACACCAGGTACAGCATCAGCAGCTCCCATAGCGACTCCTTTTAGTGAAATAATTAAATAATCTTTAAAACGTCTTTGCATGTTTTGATTTTTATAAGCAAATCAAAGATATGTATTTTAACGCGATGATTAATTATAGATTTGTTTTTAGTAGATTTTTAACAAGTATTTTGTTAGAAACTTCAGGAAAAAGTTCTTCAATAATAAAAGCGTATTCTTCATTATGTTTTAAACCATTTTTTAAATAAAATATGCCTTTGTCATTTTCATTTAAAGAGAAATACAATCCTGCTAAGCGATATGCGACTTCGGCATTTTTTGGATGAAACTCTAAAGCTTGTTCAAAATTAATAACAGCAGCTTCTGGCTCGCTTAGTTTAATTAATAAATCACCCCGAGATAACCATGTATTTAGTTCGTAATTGCCTAGTTCTAACGTTTTTTTAAATCCGCGCTCAGCTTCTTCATAAAAGTTTAAACGTTGATTAATTTGGGAGAAAAGCTTCCAATATATAACATTTTCAGTATCAATATTTATAGCTTTATTAATATAGTATAGAGCTTTTTTGTAATTCTTTTTTTTGTTATAATACCTAGTAATTGCTATCCATCCTTTGTCTAATAAAGGGTCTTCATGTACCGTTCTATCATAATATTGAAGCGCTAATTCATCATTACTTAATTTTTCATAACAGGAGCCAATACGTAATAAAGCAAAGGATGTAGGTTCGTCTAATTTCAAGGTTATGCTATAGTTTTCTATAGCTTCTTCATATTGTTTTAGTTTTTCAAGAACTTTTCCACGTTCTAGATAGGCGCCAATAAAAGTATCATCAGAAATAATAGCAAAATCAAACGATGTTAATGCCTTTTTGTATTCTTTTAAAGAGAAATATTGTTTGCCTAATTGATGCCATGCGACTTCACAATACGGGTTTTTATCTAAAAATATATTTAAATATTCTATAGCATCTTCATTCTGATTTAAAAACTCAAAACAATAAATCACATTATAAAGTGCCGAGTAATCTTCAATATCTTCCTCTAAGCATTTCATGAAATATGTTTTAGCATCTTCAAATTGGTCTAGAAATAAGTATTCCATACCAATTAGAGAATATAAGTCGACTACATCATCAGTGAGTTCAATTGCTGTTTTTAATACTTCAATAGCTTGTAAATGGTCGTCCTTTTTAGATAATATATTTGCTTTTTGAATGAATATTTCTTCATTCATTGGGTCTAAACTGTAAAGCTCATTTAATAAGGAGTCGGCTTCAATAAGTTTATCTTCAAACACATGAATTTCTACTTTAAAAAGTCTTAAATTGATAGAAGAAGGGTGTTGATCTAAACCCAGTTTAATAGCTTTTTTTGCTAATGCTATTTTGCCTTGATTAAGATAATGATGAATAATGTTTTCAAATTCTTCTGAATCGAAGAATAAAACACGATTCGTTTTTAACATCGATTCAAATTTAGTAAGCGGCAAGTTGTTATTGTCGTTATGACTAAACTCCATAAGCACATTTGTAAGGTTTCTACCTGAATAAATTTAAGATTCTATTCTGTTTTATGGGATTAATTACATAAATGTTTTCAACAAAGTAATGAACAGTTGGGTGTTTAGTGTTCTAGTTTTTTGTGTTATTGGTTGATTTTTAGAGTGCTGGAAGTGTTTTGTTAATCTTGAATGTTGTTCAAAATATCAATAATTATAGCACAGCCTTTAGTTATTTCTTCGTTTGAGATGGTTAAAGGCGGTGTGATTCTTACAGCTTTAGGCTCAAAAAGCAACCAGAATAAGATTAAACCTTGGTCTTGGCCATCTAAAACTATTCTGTTTGTTATGGATTCTGATGGTGTAATGATGGCAAGCATAAGACCAATACCTCTTATTTCTTTGATTAAAGGATGCACTAAAAGTTTTCTGAATAGTTGTTCCTTTTCTAATGCTTGCTGCATTAAATTACTAGTTGTAATTTCTTTTAAAGTTGCTAAAGCCGAAGCAGCAATAACTGGATGCCCTCCAAATGTAGTAATGTGTCCTAATTTAGGGTTGTCTTGAAGTAAATCCATTAAGCTACTAGAAGCAGTAAAGGCTCCAATAGGCATACCACCACCTAAAGCTTTGCCAGTTACTAAAATATCTGGAATACAATTATAATTTTGAAAACCAAAAAGGGTTCCAGTTCTACCAAATCCTGGTTGAATTTCATCTAAAATTAAAAGAGCTCCAACTTTATCACATTGGTGTCTTATTTTTTTTAAATAGTCATTTTTAGGGACAATAAATCCAGCACCACCTTGTATGGTTTCTAAAATTACACAAGCAGTTTTTGTTGTTATTTGTTGTAAATCGAATTCGTTATTGAATTCTATAAATTTAACATCAGGTAGTAAAGGTCTAAAGGCTTGTTTGCGTTCTTGGTACCCCATAATGCTTAATGAACCCATAGTGTTGCCATGGTACGCTTTATTTGCAGCAATAATTTCGCTTCGCCCAGTAGCACGTTTAGCTAATTTTAAAGCACCTTCAATCGCTTCGGTTCCAGAATTGGTTAAATAGGTTTTGCTTAATGAGTAAGGAAGGTTTTTAGCTAATAGCTTAGCAAGATCTACAGCTGGTTTTTGAGCGTATTCACCATAAACCATGACGTGCATGTATTTGTCTAATTGCCCTTTAATTGCTTGGACTACTTTTGGGTGATTATGTCCTAGGGGCGTTGCAGATACACCTGCAACAAAATCAAGATATGCTTTGTTGTTGGTGTCATAAATAAAACTTCCTTTGGCATGTGACACTTCCATTGCTAAAGGGTGAGGTGATGTTTGTGCTTGGTATTTTAGGAAGTCTTGTTTCATTATTTCTAATTTGATAATTCAAATAGCTCTGCTCCCCATAAATTAACATTATCACTTATTAAAATTTTAGTTATAATACAGTTTAGGATATTATCATCATCTTTTTTAGCTATTAGTTTATATTTTTCCCATTTATTTGTTAGTTCTATATCTAAATACTTGTATACAGTTGAATCTCCTCCATTTTCTTGCAGCATTATTTGTATATTTCCTTTCCCTTTTGCCCAAACTGCCCACATAATATTGCCTTTAGTTATTTCTATTTTTTGAAAAATAGAACCACTATCTCTTTGTAAGCCAATAATCGCATCTGCAGTCTTTTCACTATTAGGGTCTTCATCAATATTTGGTTTAACAATTATATTATGCTTAAACCAAATATTGTTACTAAAATCTTGTGAATATTCAATTAAATTATTCGATAATATTTTTTTTTGATTTTTTTCTTCAGGAATATTTATTACAACTTGATTAATAGGAGTGTTTTTACCAGTCAGTTTTATACGTTCCATCATTTCATCATCAAAAAACGCATCTTGAGGAATATAATCATCTAGCCCTTTTATAATTGGTAAAACTAAGGGTTCATCATCTTTAAATAAATCTTCAACACTAAGTGGGCATTCATCTTCTCTCCAGTCAAAACCTTTTAGGAATTGTTCTTTTTCAGGGTATTGTGATTGTGGATATGTTTTTCCATCAGCTTGATTAATTCTATTATATTCCTCAATATCTCCATTTTCAAATAACATGGAGATACTTCCAGATTTAGCTTTATCTATCCCGATAAGTTCATCTTTATCATTTCTAAGGTAAAAAATAGATTCAGCATTTTTATTAATATTTATTTTTCGTAAGGTGTTTTCTTTGTTAAACCAACCTTTTAAGTGTATACCATAAATTTGACTATAACCATTATCACTCAGGGTGTCTTTGTTTATAATAAAAGCATTGTTGTATACCAAAAGTGAATCTAGTTTTTCTGTTTTTGGATTTGAAATTAGATGTATTGTGTCTCCAGTCATTTGGCTTTTTATATTCCAAAGAATGGGTTTGCGTTTAGTAGAAAAGGCATCACTAGAGTCAAAACGATCTAAATTAATTAATTGTGTTAATCCTGTTTTTTGATCGGCATGAATAGAATCTGCCTTTGCACTAATATCCGATTTATAAAGTTTAGCATTATAATATGCTTTTACAATTCGATGTTCTGGTTTACCTGTAACCATAATTTTATCGGCATGCATATAAATAGAATCATTTTCTTGAACTGTTATGGCTAAGGCTCGTTTTGTAATAAAAAGCGAGTCTTTTTCTTTGAAAATTTCAGCATAATGGCCTTTTATAATACTATGGTTTATGGTGTCTGTTACTTTTATGTTATTAGTAGCAGAAGCAAAACTTATGTTGTTATCAAAATATAAACTATCTCCTAGGATTTCTCTATCATCGTAATCTATTTTTGCGTTTTTAAGCGCATAACCCACTTTGTTTTCGGTGTTATAAAACCCTTTTTCGCAATAGGTTTTACTGTCTTCTGTTGTAATAGTTGATGGTCCAAATAAATAAGCATGGCCTGAATCGGAATAAAAATCGAAAAAACCAGAATGTATGATAGCGTCATCACTTGTTAAAACAACATTTTCTACAAATTGATATTTTTTAAGATTCATATAATAGCGACCTATTTTACTAGTAATTGTTCCTGTTGAATCCTTTACAACCGTTCCTCCATTTTTATAAAAGGATTCTTGTTTTAATTTATCATAATATAATGTATCGGATGTAATAGTAGAATTTGGATCTTTTAAAACTACTTTGCCACTAGCAAATGCTAATTCCGTTTCACCACTATATTCTAAATATTTTGAGGTCATATTGATGGTGTCCCCTTCTATCATTCGTACATGGCCATAAGCCTCAATAAATTTTTCTTTTCTGTATTGTATAGCTTTATCACACCAAAGATCAATGCTGCCATGTTTTATGTGAACTTGTTGAGAATCATCACGTGTCATTGTGATAGCACCAGGAGCTTTTTCTTCATCAATGGTTGTTGTACCTGCATATTCAATTTTTATCTGCTTCTTTTCTTGAGCTTGTATGTTTGTTACTGAAACAAAACAAAATAATATTATAAAAAATATAGATGGTAGTCTATTCAAAATATAAAAGATTTGTGACAAAAATAACGATTAATATGATGTTTAATTATCTGTTGGCTTTTTTTTATGATTTAGTTTGAAACAAAAAACGCTCCAAAATAATTTTGGAGCGTTTAAATATATTTAATAGTTTATTTATTAAACTAATTGTTGTCTAAAAATAGTTTGTTTTCTATCTGGTCCAACAGATACAATAGTAATAGGTGTTTCTAATTCTTTTTCTAAAAATTCAATATACTCATTTAAGGCTTTTGGTAATTGAGATGTTTCAGACATACCTGTTAAATCTTCAGACCAACCATTAAATTCTGTATAAACGGGCTCTACATTTTCTGGTTCAATATTATAAGGGAAGTGTTCTATAACTTCTCCTTTATATTTGTATGCAGTACATACTTTTAAGGTTTCAAAACCAGAAAGTACGTCACCCTTCATCATCATTAATTGTGTTACACCATTAACTTGACAAGCGTATTTTAAAGCGACTAAATCTAACCAACCGCAACGACGAGGTCTACCTGTTGTGGCTCCAAACTCGTTACCTATACGAGCCATTTCTTGTCCGTCTTTATCAAATAATTCAGTAGGGAATGGGCCAGAACCAACACGAGTTGTATATGCTTTAAAGATGCCAAAAACATCTCCTATTTGGTTAGGAGCTACTCCTAAACCAGTACAAGCACCAGCTGCAGTGGTGTTACTTGACGTTACAAAAGGATAGGTTCCAAAATCAATATCTAATAATGATCCTTGAGCGCCTTCAGCAAGAATGGTTTTTCCAGTTTTTTGGGCTTGGTACACATATTCTTCAGAATCAATAAACTTTAACGATTTTAAAACTTCGATAGCTTTAAAGAATTCTAATTCAAGTTCTTTTAAATCATATTCAATATCTACATCGTAAAACGCAATCATAGACTCATGCTTATCGGCTAAAGCTCTATAGCGTTCTTTCCAATCAGATAATTCTAAATCGCCTACACGAATACCGTTTCTACCAGTTTTATCCATATAAGTTGGTCCAATACCTTTTAAAGTAGAACCAATTTTTGCTTTACCTTTTGAAGCTTCACTAGCAGCATCAAGTAAACGGTGTGTTGGTAAAATAATATGTGCTTTACGAGAAATAACTAAAGATTTTCTGTAATCTACATCTTGCTCTTCAAGTTTATCTAACTCAGCTTTAAAAATAACAGGATCTATAACCACACCATTTCCAACTAAGTTGGTTTTACCTTCGTGGAAAATTCCAGAAGGAATGGTGTGTAAAACATGTTTTTTTCCGTTAAATACAAGGGTGTGTCCTGCATTTGGGCCTCCTTGAAAACGTGCAATAATATTGTAGTTGGTGGTAAGTACGTCAACAATTTTTCCTTTGCCTTCGTCTCCCCATTGTAATCCTAGTAGTAAATCTACTGCCATTGTAAAATTAGTTATTTGGTTGATTTTCTATTTCCGTAAAAATAAAGTGAATGATTGTTAATTTCGATATCGAAAACTTCTTCGATTGTTTTTTTGATAGATTGAATTCTTGGATCACAGAATTCAATAACTTCACCTGTATCGGTTAGTATGACGTGATCATGTTGTCTATCAAAATATGATTTTTCGTAATGTGCTTGGTTTTGACCAAATTGGTGTTTTCTTACCAAACCACATTCTAAAAGTAATTCTATAGTATTATATAAAGTTGCACGAGAAACACGATATTTTTTGTTTTTCATGTTAAGATACAGCGATTCTATATCGAAATGCTCTGTGCTATTGTAAATTTCTTGTAGTATAGCGTAACGTTCAGGTGTTTTTCGATGCCCGTTGTTTTCTAAAAAGTTAGTGAATACACTTTTTACTATGTCTTGATTTTTTGTATCTGTCTTTGCATTCATAATTTCGTCGCAAATTTACACTTTTTTTACAGTCTAGTAACCTTATCTATACCATTAATTTTTTTAAGCTTCTCAATAAGCTTTTTAACAAGTGTTTTATTTTTAACAACAACACTGATTTTTCCTGAGAATAAACCATCATCACTATCAAAACTTAAGTTCTTTATATTCACATGCATATTACCAGAAATAATTTTAGTAATATCATTTACTAATCCAATATGGTCAATCCCTGTAATAGCAATTTTTGCAGCAAACTCTTGTTGAGAAGAGTCTACCCATTTAGCAAGCATGATTCTATATGCGTAGTTAGATTGTAACGTTAAGGCGTTTGGACAATTTTTTTTATGAACTTTGATACCTTCTGTTACTGTTAAAAAACCAAAAACATCATCACCAGGAATGGGATTACAACAATTTGATAACTTATATTCTAGTTTTTCTTCTTCTTTACCAAATACAATAGAGTCATACTTTGCAGTTACTTCATCTTTTTCTAAATCTTCTTTTTTAACATTTGCTTTTCTAGTTATTTTATTTTTAATAAAACTCATTAAAGCATTATTTCTAGAAGAAGCATAGTCTTTTATCATGGTATTATCTATTGTACCAAGACCAACTCTGTAAAACAAGTCTAAACTTGTATTAAGTTTAAAATAATTAACTAACTCGTTAATAGAATTTTCATTTAAAGTAATTTTAAGTTGTTTTAATTTTCTTCTTAAAATTTCTTTACCATCTTCTCCAATACGTTTTTTGTCCTCTTTTAAAGCCGATTTAATTTTTCCTCTAGCTCTAGCTGTAGTTGCATAATCTAACCAATTTGCATTTGGTTTTGCACTTTCTGAGGTTAATATGTCTACTTGATCGCCACTATTAAGTTCGTGACTTAAAGGGACGAGTTTGCCGTTAACTTTTGCTCCACGGGTTTTCATACCGATTTCAGTATGAATACTAAAAGCAAAATCTAAAGAGGTGGCTCCTTTGGGAAGTGATTTTAAATCGCCATTAGGAGTAAAAACAAAGATTTCTTTTGAATATAAATTGAGTTTAAACTGTTCAACAAAATCTACGGCATTTGTTTCTGGATTTTCTAGGGCTTCTTGTAACCTATTTATCCAACCTTCTAAATTATCTTCTTTTTCGTTATCTTGTTTGTATTTGTAATGTGCAGCATAGCCTTTTTCGGCAATTTCGTTCATACGCTCACTACGTATTTGTACTTCAACCCAACGTCCTTTTGGTCCCATTACAGTTATATGTAACGCTTCGTAACCTGTGCCTTTTGGAGATGATATCCAATCGCGAAGTCTAATAGGGTTAGGTCTAAAATGATCTGTTACAATAGAATAAATTTTCCAAGCTAAAAACTTTTCATTAGCAGCATCGCTTTTGTAAATAATTCTAATTGCAAATTTGTCATAGACTTCATCAAAAGAAACACCTTGTTTCATCATTTTTTTTCTTATTGAAAAAATTGATTTAGGGCGTCCTTTTATAGTGTAATTAAAATGCTCTTTATTTAAAGAGTTTTTTATGACATCGCTGAATTGTTCAATGTACTTATCTTGTTCTTCTTTACTTTCTTTTGTTTTATTTAGAATATCAAAATAAACTTCAGGTTCAGTATATCTTAGTGCTAAATCTTCTAATTCGGTTTTTATATTATAAAGCCCAATTCTATGAGCTAAGGGTGCGTATATGTATAAGGTCTCCGATGCTATTTTTTCTTGCTTGTCTGGTCGCATAGAATCCATAGTTTGCATATTATGGAGTCTATCAGCTATTTTAATAATGATAACGCGTACATCATCATTGAGGGTTAGTAGCATTTTTCTGAAATTCTCAGCCTGTAAAGACACATCCATGTCTTTTTCTTTACTTAAAGATGAAATTTTAGTAAGTCCGCTAACTATGGTTGCAACCGATTTCCCAAACAGTTTTTCAATATCTTCAATTTCATAATCAGGACTGTCTTCAACCACATCATGAAGTAATGCAGATGCTATAGAAGTGGCATCTAACCCAATTTCTTGTGCTACAATTTTTGCAACCGCTATGGGATGAAAAATATAAGCTTCTCCAGATTTTCTGCGTTGATTTTTATGGCCATCTAAGGCTGTGTCAAAAGCTTTTCTAATTAGTTTTTTGTCATCATCAGTAAGTGTTGTATAGCTAACTTTTAATAACTCTTTGTAAGCTTTTGTTATGGCTGCGTTTTCTTTTTCTATATCATCCTCTGTCATAAATTAAAAATAGCATAAAGAAAATTAACAGCCAACAGGATTTTAGTTTTTGTTGTTATTTTTTTAAGATTTATGAATTCAGAAATTCAACAAGTAGAGTGATTGCTTTACCACGATGCCCAATACTGTTTTTTAAACTCAAATCCATTTCAGCAAATGTTTGTTGGTAGCCGTTTGGTTTAAAAATGGGGTCGTAGCCAAAACCTTTTTCACCGTTTTTATTAGTAGTAATTTCACCTTTACAAATACCAGTAAAATTATGTTGTTTATTGTTTATTATTAAACTAACAACAGTTTTAAATTGAGCATTTCGGTTGTCTAAACCATTTAAGTTTTTAAGTAACAAATTCATATTATCATTTGCATCGCGTTTTTCTCCAGCATAACGTGCAGAATAAACACCTGGAGCACCATTTAGAGCTTCAGCTTCAAGCCCAGTATCGTCCGCAAAACAATTGTAACCATAGTGTTCTGTTACATATTTTGCTTTTTGAATCGCATTACCTTCTATTGTTTTTTGTGTTTCAGGAATATCTTCAAAGCAACCAATATCTTTTAAGCTTAAAAGTTTTATATGGTTAGGAATTAAAGATTGTACTTCTTTAAGTTTGTTAAGGTTGTTTGTTGCAAAAACGAGTTTTATCATTTTTATAAAAAAGATGTATTATCTTTAAGTTTATTAAAATTAATTATTTTAGTAGAGTTCATTAATGTAAAATATTAAATAAAAAATATTCAGTCATGAAAAAAATATTAGTTATTATCACTCTATTTGTGTTTTCTTATTCACAAAGCCAGAATATTAAAAATATAAATATTAAGGCAAAGTATGAAAATATATTTTATAAATCTCCAAACGATACTAACAAAGAAACACCTTTTAAAGTGAATAAAGTTGTTTTTTCTTCAAACTTTAAAGGATCTAAAAATGAGAATAAATATCAAGTTTCTGTTTATGGGATTGTGAATAATAAAAAAGAAACTATTCATTATAATGCTGCATCCATTGAAGAGGTTCAATATTACTCAAAAATTTTTCATAGTAAATTTAAAAAAATTGTGTTGTATGAGTATGAATATAAAGTTGGAGCGAATAAATATACAGATACTTCTATCGTAGTTGAATATTAGTGATTTTTAATAAATAGAAATCAGCAGGATAAGTGGTTGTTTGTTGTAATCAAAAATTTAATTACGTTAGTTTAAAAAAACATTTAACCTATAACTATTATTTTTATGACAAAAATCATCAATAAATAAACAATACTCTTTTAAATTTGAATAAATAACAAATAAATATTATGACTGTAAATTTTGAATATGTAGGCGTAGATGTAAGTGAAACACTTTCAGCTTTCACTGAAGAAAAATTAGATAAATTATTTAATAGATATGAATTTTTAATAAATGCAACGGTTCATTTTAAACAAGAAGGACAAGAGCATGATGCAGGTAAAATTTGTAATATAGAATTAAGCCTTCCTGGACCTAGAATTTTTGCTACTTCTAATGAGCGTAATTTTGAAGTATCAGTAAGAGAAACTATTAGTGATTTAGAGCGTCAATTAAAAAAGCGTAAACAAGTATATAAAACGCATTAATTTATAAAATAAATTTATTCGTAATAATTGAAAACTTTTTTACCTATGATGGTAAGGTTCGTTTTTTAAAATCGTAAACCCTCTATAAAGTTGTTCTATGATAAAAAGTCTAACCATTTGATGTGAAAATGTCATTTTAGATAATGATATTTTTCCATTTGCTTTTTTATAAATGTCTTCAGAAAAGCCATAAGGTCCACCAATAACAAAAACTAGTTGTTTGATACCTGAATTCATATGTTTCTGTAAGTATGCAGAAAATCCAATAGAATCTAATTGTTTGCCATTTTCATCTAGTAAAATTAAAATATCAGTATTATTCAGCTTTTTTAAAATAAGTTCACCTTCTTTTTGCTTTTGTTGTACTTCACTTAAGTTTTTCACGTTTTTTATATCTGGAATAATTTCTAGTGAGAAATTAATATAAAATCCTAAACGTTTTTGGTATTCAGTAATTAAGGCTAAAAGTTCTTTGTTGTCTGTTTTGCCAATGGCGAGTAATTTGATAGTCATAATAGCAAAATTAGCATTTTATATTTGTTAAAAATGAATTTAAATAGTGATAATTTGTGAAATTCATAAGTTTAAATTTATAAAAGTAAATCAATTTCTTATTTTTGTTAAAAACAAACTAACCAAACAATATGATTACACAAGAACAATTTGATAGCGAAATAAAAATGATAATTGCAAATGCAATTAGAGAAGATGTTGGGGATGGCGATCATAGTTCATTAGCTTGTATACCTGAAAATGCAAGAGGAAGAGCTAAACTTTTAGTAAAAGACAAAGGTATTATCGGTGGCGTAAATTTTGCTAAAAAAGTATTTGCCTACGTTGATAAAAGATTAAAATTAGATGTGCTTATTGAAGATGGTACAGAAGTGACTTTTGGAGATATTGTTATGTATGTTGAAGGACCTTCTCAGTCTATTTTAAAAGCAGAACGGACAGTTTTAAATGCTATGCAACGTATGAGTGCTATTGCAACAAAAACTAGAATGTTTGTAGATTTATTAGAAGGTACAAAAACCAGGATTTTAGATACACGCAAAACAACACCGGGCATTCGAGTTTTAGAAAAATGGGCTGTAAAACTAGGGGGTGGAGAAAATCATAGATTTGCTTTGTACGATATGATTATGTTAAAAGATAATCATATAGATTTTGCTGGCGGTATTACTAAAGCGATAGATATGGCTAAGGCATATTTAAATGAAACGGGTAAAAATCTAGATATTATGGTTGAAGCTAGAAATTTGACCGAAGTAGAAGAAATTTTAAAAAGCGATGGTGTTTACAGAATTTTAATTGATAATTTTGATTACGAAGACACAAGAAAAGCTGTTAAAATGATAGGAGATAAATGCCTTACCGAATCGTCAGGAAATATTAATGAAGCCACTATACGTCATTATGCCGAATGTGGTGTGAACTATATTTCTTGTGGTGCCTTAACGCATTCTGTTCATAATATGGACTTAAGTCTAAAAGCAGTAAAATAATAAGCTTTACAAGTAGTATGTAATTGTATTCTTCTTTATTTTAATAACTTTGCTATAAATATAACGCAAATTATTAATGGCAAAATCTATTGAGGATAAACTAGATAAAATTCCTGTAATTAATATCTTAGTGCGGTTTTTTAAACAATTTAAATTACCAGGTCTTGAAGGGTTGTCGTTTTACGATTTGTTAGAACTTTATATTACAGGTATAGTAAGAGGTGCATTAACTACGAGAGCAAGTGCTATTGCATTTAGCTTTTTCATGGCATTGTTTCCTTTTTTGTTGTTTGTTTTAATAATTATTCCAGAAATACCTATAGATAATTTTCAGAAAGAATTTATGGACTTTTTGGATTCTTTTTTACCTCCAACTACTTCCGAGTTTTTCTTTCAAAATATTTTTGAAAACATTGAAAATTCTCAAAGAGGCGGCTTGTTGTCCTCCGTTTTTGTTTTATCAATAGCATTAATGGCAAATGGTGTTAATGCTGTGTTTTCTGGGTTTGAAAATTCGTATCATGAGCAATTAACCCGTAATGTTATTAAGCAATATTTATATGCATTGGGGATTGCATTAATATTAGCGTTCCTACTTATTATTACTATTGCGGTTTTAGGATATTTTCAAATTTATGTTGTTGAAGGGGTTATTGATGCTTTAGAAACCCGAGGTTATGAAACATGTTCGCAGAGTATTATTTGGACCGATATAGCTAAATACGTCTTTTTTGTTATGATGGTATATTTGGCAACAGCAACATTGTATTATTTTGGAACAAAAGAAGGGAGGCTTTCTAATTTCTTTTCGGTGGGTGCTTTATTTACTACTTTTCTTATTATAGTAACTTCATATTTATTTGGTGTTTATATTGAAAATTTTGGTCAGTATAATAAACTATACGGATCTATTGGAGCGCTTTTAGTTTTGTTGTTTTATTTGTGGCTTAATGCTAATATTTTATTGTTGGGTTACGAATTAAATGCATCTTTGAATAAACTACGTAAAAGGTGTTAGTTTATGCAGTATTTTATAGATGTAATTATTCCTGTTCCGCTTAAAAAGCTATTTACTTATGGTGTAACAGCCTCTGAAGCTGAATTTTTAAAACAAGGAATGCGTGTTGCGGTACCTTTTGGGAAATCTAAAATATATACAGGCATTGTTTTTAGTATACATAATGATGCACCAACTGCATATGAATCTAAAGATATTCAACAAATTTTGGATGAAACACCTATTGTAAATGCTAAGCAATTACAATTATGGCAGTGGATAGCGAGTTATTATATGTGCACTTTGGGCGATGTTATGCGAGCTGCATTACCAAGTGGTTTTATTTTAGAAAGTGAAACAATAGTTACTAAGAATAGTGTTAATATTATAGATGAGTCTGTTTTAAAAGATGATGAGTTTTTGGTTTATGAGGCTTTGCAACATCAATCATCATTAAAAATTCATGATATATCTAATATTCTTGATAAAAAGAATGTGCTTCCTGTTATTAAACGTTTGATAGAAAAAGAAGCGATTTCGGTTGAAGAAGAGGTGTATGAAAAATATAAACCTAAGTTGGTTAGGTATGTTAAACTACATTCTAATTTTTCTTCAGAAACAGCGCTTAAACAATTGTTAGATGATTTAAGTAGAGCGCCTAAGCAGAAACAGGTGGTTATGACTTTGTTTTCGGTATCTGCAACAACAAAGAAACCTGTGAAAGTTTCCGATTTATCAACACAAAGTGATGCTTCTACGTCCATTATAAAAACATTAATAGATAAAGGTGTTTTTGAAGAATATCATATTCAAACAGACCGTGTACAATATTTAGGAGACGATAATGAGGATACAAAACATCTTAATACATATCAAGAAACCGCATTAAAAGAAATAAAAGAATCTTTTAAAACACATAATGTGTCTTTGTTACATGGTGTCACTTCATCTGGTAAAACCGAAGTGTATGTAAAATTGATAGAAGAGGTTTTAAGTACTGGTAAGCAAGTTTTGTATTTGTTACCAGAAATTGCGCTTACCACACAATTAGTCACCAGACTTCAAAATTATTTTGGAGAACAAGTAGCGGTTTTTCATTCTAAATATTCAACGCATGAACGTGTTGAGGTTTGGAATAACGTTTTAGATCATTCCGCGAAAGCGAAAATAGTATTAGGCGCACGTTCTTCTATATTTTTACCATTTGATAATTTAGGATTGATTATAGTAGACGAGGAACATGAACAATCCTTCAAGCAATTTGATCCAGCACCTCGTTATCATGCTAGAGATACAGCGGTTGTTTTGGCTTATATGCACGAAGCAAAAATTCTTTTAGGATCGGCAACACCTAGTTTAGAAAGTTATTTTAATGCCAAACAAAATAAATATGGTTTTGTTGAATTGATGCATCGCTTTAATAATGTGTTAATGCCAGACATTGAATTGGTAGATATTAAGGAGAAGCAGAAAAAAAAGCTCATGAAAGGGCATTTTAGCGATCGGCTTATTTTAGAAATGACTGAAACTTTAGCAGAAGGGCATCAAATTATATTGTTTCAAAACAGACGCGGGTTTTCTCCTATAGTAGAGTGTAATACGTGTGGTGTGTCTCCGCAGTGTCCTAATTGTGATGTGAGTTTAACCTATCATCAATACAGGCATCAATTGCGTTGTCATTATTGTGGGTATGTAGAAGCAATGTTAAAAACTTGTAAAGCTTGTGGAAGTAGTGAAATAGATAGTAAAGGTTTTGGTACCGAGCAAATAGAAGCAGAGGTGAAATTATTGTTTCCAGAACATAACGTTGCTAGAATGGATTTAGATACCACACGTGGAAAATATGGTTACGAAAAAATTATTACAGCATTAGAACAGCAAGAGATTGATATTTTGGTTGGAACACAAATGCTAACCAAAGGCTTAGATTTTAGAAATGTGAAGCTTGTTGGTATTATGAATGCCGATAATATGTTGAACTTTCCTGATTTTAGAGCACACGAACGAAGTTTTCAGCTCATGTTGCAAGTTGCGGGTAGGGCAGGTCGTACCGAAGAACGTGGTAAGGTTTTAATACAAACGTATAATCCGTATCATAATATATTACAGCAAGTGTCTACAAATAATTATGTAGATATGTTTAACGAGCAAATGAATGATCGTTATAACTTTAAATATCCGCCAATTTACAAACAGATAAAAATTACTTTAAAACATAAAGATTATAATAGGGTAGAAACGGCATCTATTTGGTTTGCTAAATCGTTACGACAAGTTTTTGGAGATTTGGTTTTAGGACCAGAGTCGCCACCTGTAGCTAGAATTAGAAATCAGTTTCATAAAAACATTTTGGTAAAGATTCCTAAAAACCAATCCTTATCAAAAACAAAAGAAGCTATTGCTAAAATAAACAACAGCTTCTTTAGTATAAAGGATTTTCGGTCAGTTAAAGTAATTTTAAATGTCGATAACTTTTAATTTAGTTGAGGTTTACTTAAATATTATTTAAAGCATCAACTAATTGGGTTTTCTTATTTCTACTCAAAGGAATTTCATAAGTACCAACTTCAACATTTTTACTGTTAAACCTGTCAATTTTATCAAGGTTTACAATATAAGATTTATGGATTCTTAAAAACTTGCCTTCAGGTAATTCAGCTTCAAAAGATTTCATAGTAGATAAAACTACTAAGCTATTTTCTTCTGTTACTAATTTAACATAATCACCAAGCGCTTCAATCCATTTAATATCTTTAATGTAAACTTTACGTTTTTTAAGATTACTTTTTACAAAAATATGTTCGCCTTCTTCTTCGTTAAAGTCTAGAGTTAACTTATGTTGTTCTAAAGCTTTATCTACTGAAGTATTGAAACGTTCTCTTGTAATTGGTTTGTGTAAGTAATCGGTAGCATCATAATTAAATGCTTTAAAAGCATATTCGGTTTTACCGGTTACAAAAATAATTTGAGGTTTGTTGTTTAATACGTCTAGAAGTTCAAATCCATTTAGCACTGGCATTTCAATGTCTAAAAAAATTAAATCTACTTGTTGCGTATTTAAACCATTCTTTGTTTCTAGAGCACTACTGTACTCTGCTATTAAGTTAAGAGAGGGGTGGTTCTCTACAAGCTTAACAATAGACAGACGTTGTATTGCTGAATCGTCTACTACTACACAGTTTAAAGTCATAACATTTATATTATTTCGGTTAAGATATCGACAATAGTACAAAAAATTCGGCTAAAAACCAAAAAACATCGTTTAAATGCATTAATTAACAAAATTTTAACATATGTAATTGCTATGTTTAACTAGTCAAATATATTGTTTAACTATAGATATTGATAATTATTTTATTATAAAATATTAACAATGTGAAATGGATAAAAATTAAGGTGAATATATTGTTGTTTTATATATATGTATTTGCTACTTTTGCACCCAATTTTTAACAATAAAAACGATTTTTATGAATCATTATGAAACTGTTTTCATCTTAAATCCCGTTTTATCTGAAGATCAGATAAAGGAAACAGTAAAGAAATACGAAGATTTTCTTGTTTCTAACGGCGCTAAGATGGTATCAAAAGAGGACTGGGGACTAAAAAAATTAGCCTACCCAATTCAAAACAAGAAAAGTGGCTTTTATCACTTATTTGAGTACACCGTTACTGGTGAAGTAATTAATGCTTTAGAAGTAGAGTTTAGACGTGATGAGCGTTTTATGCGTTATTTAACTGTAGCGTTAGATAAACATGCTGTTTCATGGGCAGAAAGAAGAAGAGTTAAACTTAAACAAAAAGCTTAATTATGTCATCAATAGAACAACAATCTAAAGGAAAAAAAGACGGAGAAATTAGATATTTAACTCCGCTTAACATCGATACAAATAAGGCTAAGAAATATTGTATGTTTCAAAAGTCTGGAATTAAGTATGTTGATTACAAAGATCCAGATTTTTTAATGCGCTTTATAAACGAGCAAGGTAAAATTTTACCAAGACGTTTAACAGGTACATCATTAAAGTACCAAAGAAAAGTAGCCGTAGCTGTAAAAAGAGCACGTCACTTAGCTTTAATGCCTTATGTAGCAGATTTATTAAAATAAAATACCGATAACAATGGAACTTATATTAAAACAAGACGTTGAAAATTTAGGATTTAAAGACGATGTTGTAACAGTTAAGAACGGTTATGGTAGAAACTTTTTAATTCCTCAAGGACAAGCTATATTAGCTACAGTGTCTGCAAAGAAAGTATTAGCAGAAAACTTAAAGCAAAGAGCTTTTAAAGAAAAGAAAATAGTTGATGATGCTAACAAGATTGCTGAAGCTTTAAAAGCATTAGAAATTAAGATAGCTGCTAAAGTAGGTGCAGGAGATAAATTATTTGGTTCTGTAAACAACATTGATGTTGCTGCCGCTTTAGAAAAAGAAGGTCAAGCTATTGATAAAAAATTCATCACAGTTACAACTGTTAAACGTTTAGGTAAATATACTGCCGTAGTACGTTTACACAGATCTGTATCTGTAGATTTAGAATTTGAGGTTATTGCACAAGCAAGCTAATATCAAATATTTTAGTACAAAAGCCTCAACTTAGTTGGGGCTTTTTTTATTAAATTTATAAGGTTTCTGTTTTTACGGAAATGTAAATCAAATTTTTAATGAAATATAGTAGACTTACAAAAGAACAATTTGAAGAATTGCATCAAGAGTTTATAAACTTTTTGGCAACACAATCTATAACTGCAGATGAGTGGGCAAATTTAAAAGAAAATAAACCAGAAATGGCTGAAATGGAACTCGACGTTTTTAGCGATTTAATTTGGGAAGGTGCATTAAATAAAGCAGAATACTTAGAGCATTTTGCACCAAAACACATGTATTTATTTCGTTTAGGTGAAGAGAAAATGAATGCCATTGTAGTAAATGTAAAGAGTGATGTTGATATTACTACAAAAGAAGGTTATAACTGGTTACGTGAAAATTTGATGGATGATAATGTTGAGTTTTTACAAGCCGATAAAGATTATACCGATGATAAAAATTTAGATAAATTTAAAATGATTGAACAAGGCGCTGTAATTACTAAAGGCGAATTGTTTAACTATTTTAATAAGTTAATAAATTAAATTTTGTCATTCCTGTAAAGGCAGGAATCTATTTCAATTAAAACTATTATTTTTGTCTTTCCACCTCATACAATAACAAAGGAGTTAGTGTGATGTGGATACATTCATAACAATTCATTAAAAAGATACCCGTTTTCACGGGCATATTATGGCTCAAAAACCAAGCATCCCAAAAGGAACCAGAGATTTTAACCCAGAACAGGTAGCAAAACGTAATTATATATTTAATACTATTCGTGGTGCTTTTCAAACTTACGGATTTCAACCTATTGAAACACCAAGTTTTGAGAATTCAGATACGTTGATGGGGAAATATGGTGATGAAGGTGATCGTTTGATTTTTAAAATTTTAAATTCTGGTGATTATTTAGCTAAATCGAATGAAGAAGCTTATAATAAAAGAGATTCAACTAAGTTAACCTCAAGTATTTCTGAAAAAGCTCTACGTTACGATTTAACTGTGCCATTTGCACGTTACGTAGTACAACATCAAAACGAAATAGAATTTCCGTTTAAACGCTACCAAATACAACCTGTTTGGAGAGCCGACAGGCCTCAGAAAGGACGTTTTAGAGAGTTTTTTCAATGTGATGCTGATGTAGTTGGAAGTAAATCGTTATGGCAAGAGGTAGAGTTTATACAGTTGTATGATACGGTGTTTTCTGCTTTAAAATTAGAAGGTGTTACTATAAAAATTAATAATAGAAAAATTTTATCTGGAATAGCTGAAGTTATTGGAGCAAGTGAAAAATTAATCGATTTTACAGTCGCTTTAGATAAGTTAGATAAAATAGGTGAGGAGAAGGTGAAAGAAGAAATGCTTAGTAAAGGAATTTCGAAAGCTGGTATCTCTAAACTTCAACCATTATTTACATTATCTGGTTCTTTTGAATCTCAAATAGAAAGTTTAAAAGGTATTTTGTCTTCTTCTGAAGAAGGGCAAAAAGGTATTGAAGAATTAGCTTTTATAAATACAGCTATTAAAGAATTAGGTTTAACAACAGCTGCATTGCAATTAGATGTAACACTTGCACGTGGTTTAAACTATTATACAGGCGCTATTTTTGAAGTAGCAGCACCAAGTACCGTTAAGATGGGATCTATTGGTGGAGGTGGTCGTTATGACGATTTAACCGGTATTTTTGGAATGAAAGATGTTAGTGGTGTTGGTATTAGCTTTGGTTTAGATCGTATTTATTTAGTTCTTGAAGAATTAGGATTGTTTCCAGAAACAGTTGCTAAAAATATTGAGGTGCTATTTATCAATTTTGGAGATAAAGAAGCCTTGTTTAGTTTAAAAGCAATTAAGCAATTAAGAGAGCTAGGTATTAATGCCGAATTATATCCAGATGCAGCAAAAATGAAAAAGCAAATGAATCATGCCAATAAGCGTGCTATACCGTTTGTTGTTTTGGTAGGTGACCAAGAAATAGAATCTAATACCTATACGTTGAAAAATATGGTTTCTGGCGAACAATTAAAAGTGTCTTTAGAAGCGTTAATTGCACATATAAAATAAAAAAGTCCTGAATTACATTCAGGACTTTAAGTTAAATTTAAAAATAGTTTTTGAAAATAACTTAGACTAATTCACCTTATTGTTTTATTAATACTTTTTTAGAAACAATTCCATAATCGGTTTTTATTTTAATTATATATGAACCTGCTTTTATTTGTCGAGTCTTATATTCAATGTAATTTTCAGCTGTTTGTTCACTAAAATTAAATATAGTTTGACCAAGCATATTATAAATTTCTATACTTTCTATGTTTTTCAATTCAGGGTTGTTTATTATAATGCTTCCCTTTTCATTAGAAAAAAATAATTGTAAACTTTTCTCATTAAGTTCTGCAATTTCTAGTGATTTATTTGATAATGAGTTTTTAAATGTTATTTCAAAACGATCAGTATATTCTCCAGGTTCTAAATAAATTTCGTAGTTGTTTTCATTTAAATTATGATAAAAATTTAATTCTTTATCATGTAAATATATTTCTTGTTCATTAGTAATATTTTCCAATGCATCAATTTTAATAGAAGCAAGTCCACTTTTATTTATTTTTATTCCAAGTGGAATAATTGAATTATCATCTAAGCTATTAATTGACTGAATAATTAATTTTGCGCTGTTTAATAGCCAATACATATCTTCTTTATTAGATTCAATTAATAAAGCTTCATATCCTAAATCAAAATCGTTAGTAGTGTTTTCATCAGCAGTTATGAGTATTTGACGATGATATCCACTTGGAGAATCAAACATTAATCTCATTTTTGGTCTTGTATCTAAATCTGTATTACCTGTACTAGATATTGATTTGCTACTTGATGACTTTAAAAACAATGAAGGGTCTGAAGCTTCTGTTTTAAAAGTACGTTGACTATTTTTAAATACTATATCACCACCATTAATTGTTAAAGATAAACCGTCGTCTAAAGTTGTTGTTGTGGCACCACCGTCTGTAGTACCTGTTAAATCAGAGCTTAATAAGGCAGAAACAAAAAAGCCTTGACCAACGGGGATGTATCGTTCTGGAATTTTTGTTCCAGCTGCACCTGTTGCATTAATTCTAGTATCATTCGAAATGGCTGCAACTGAACCTGCCAAGGTGTAAATTGCATAACCACCTTCATATTGAGCTAGGTTATGAGTATTGTTAGAGAAATGATCCCAGAAATACAAAGCTCCATTAATAATGTTTCCATTAGTATTTCTCCCTTGAGCTTCAGAATTACTAATATTATCTTTAATAAATTCATCTGCATCTAGTGCAGAAGCATAGGGGTTTCCTACTAGGTAATCATATCCAGGACTAATATTTAAAGTAATATCACCGTTATATGGTTTTCCTAAAAACACATAATTTTGTTCTGGTGTTGCTACTCCAGGTCCTTTCATTGTAAAACCTTCTCCTGCTAATAAATTACCAGTACTTCTTACATGTTGCCAGCTAGAATAATCATTAGCAGTATTATTTGCATATTTCCATATCCAATAATCAGCATTTCTAACTGGAGAAGATGTTCCGTTATAACCAGAGGTTAAAAAACCTACATTACTTACTATTTCCGGTAGTGTATAACTACTATTGTTAGCATTGTTAGTTACTCCAACAGGAGAAGACCAATAATTGTATGTGTAAGTATTAGAAGTTCCTTGTTGATCTCTTTCGAGAGAGCCTGAACTAGTTGATTCTAAAACACTTGTGTTCGTTTGTACTAATTGAGATTCTCCTTCTAAATCTAAGAGTCCATTTAGTTTTAAATACCAACTATTATACAAGCCTTTATCAGCTTCAATAGTAAATTCACGAGAAGAATCAACTATGATGCCAACAGTACCTTGTGTATTATATGAACCATTTAAGTTAATATTATTTTTAATATGAACAATAGAAGCGTCATCTGGATTGTCTTGTTTAGACATAATATCCCATTCACTTCCGTATAACCAGTTAGCTGCATTTGTCCAATCACCATCAGCTGATGTTTCATAAGGTAGAGGAGCTCTTTGAAAATAGATGTTTTTAAAATTATACATTTTTGCGCCTGTAACATCTCTTGGTGCTGTTTTCTTGTCATCTAGAATATCATCATCATAACCATCCATTTTGTAATACTTCACTAAGTTAGTTCCTATTGAGGCAGAAATATTTGTAGGGATTATTTTTCCACTATTGAAACCATTGGCATCATCTAATTCTTGATAAACCATTCTTTTTAGATCGTTTGAAGATAAACCTACATCAAAAACACGTACTTCATCTATTTCTCCTTTAAAGTAATTGTTATTGGTGGTTGCTCTTCCTATCATAAATAATGAACTACTATTAACACCACCAGAACCAGAAGTGTCAATATCTTCTTGAACACCATTTATATATAATACAGAGTCTCCACCCGAATTAGTAGTTACGGCAACATGTGCCCAAACACCATCTGTTAAAGAAGTTGTTGAAGTTAAGGTTGTACCTTCTACAATAGCACTAACAATGTTTGAAGTATCATCAATGATAATATAAAAATCACTTTGACCAACTGCAATTTGGTTGTCTCCTGTTGTATTTGTACCATCAGGTTTTACAAAAGCCATTAGTGTAGCACTACCAGATGATATAATATTGGTGTCTTCAATGTAATCATTTCTACCATCAAAATATAAACTATAACTTTCATCTAAATTTCTTGGTGAACCGAAAACAGTGTCATTACCATCTCTTGAATCTACAATACCATCACCATCGGTATCTGTTGTATCGTCCAATACACCGTTCGTGTTTGGTAATACCGCATAAATTTCCACAGTGTCTATATCATAAATTCCAGTAATATCGTTGTACAAGTCTATATAGTTTGGTATTCCATCGTTGTCAGTATCTAAAACATATAATGGTCCAGAACCTTGGCTATCATTTCCATATGAATCTGCATAATTTGTATTTGAATCAAAATAATCATATATGTCAAGGATACCATCACCAAAGCCTTCTGTTGTGCCATCACCATTAGCATCTTTTATTCTAAAAGTTTCAGAGTCAATCCCATCGCCTACACCATCACCATTTATGTCTCCATCACCATTTTGAAAAGATGTGTTATTCGTGTTTATTACTCCAGATTCATCAACGTCAAAAATACCATCGTTATCACTATCTAAATCAATATAGTTAGGAATGCCATCACCATCACTATCTAAAGGCAAAATACCTTCTGCAGGATCATACATACCGTTACCGCCGTCTGTCCAGGCAGCCACATTTGTTAAAGATGCTGTACCTTCACTTGCACTTGCATATCCTGCTTCTACTACATCTGGTATACCATCATTATCTGAATCTAAATCAAAAACATTAGCAATACCGTCTCCATCTAAATCACATAAGGTTTGTCTAACTTCTATATCATCAATTGCTAAATCATTACCTCCACCACCAGGTGCATTGTTTACAAACTGTACAACAAACGAAGTTTCAGTAGTTGTAAAATCTTGTGTAAATTGTTTCCATTCAGAGGTCGTACAAGAATTGAATGCTGGGTCAGAAGGGTTGTATGCTGGATCATTAGGGTCGTTAATAGCACCAGAACATCTAGTAATATCTCCCGTATCAAATGTTGCTAATAAGGTACTTCTATCTGAAGTGTAAAAATTTACTGTAACATTTGGTTGAATTCTAGGAACACTTCCTGGTCCTTCTTCAGCAATAAATCGAGAATCATCATTATCAATATTAATTACCCAAAAACTATAAGTAACAGGAACATTTGAAAGTGTTCCTTTAATTTCTGTTTCATAAAAAACTCCAGGTGCCCAAGCTGCGTTAAAAATCGCCATTCTACCATCCGTGTCACCAGGGGTATGGTCTTCAATGTTAGCCCATGCATACCAGGCCCAATCGGCTATATCTGGTCCAGTAGGTCCTGTAGTATCTGATTCGTTTCCATCTGTAATAAAACTTGCAATAGTATACTCTCCATCTTGTACACCGGTGTAATCAAAACTTGTATCACAGGGTGAGCTGGTTCCACTGTCTCCATCTTCAATGCAATAGGATGTTGTTGCTGTATAAAGTGTACTAATGGCTGTACTTCGCGTGGTTCCTGTACCAAACGTTTCGTTTAAAAATTTATAATCAGTTGTTAATGCAGTATTTGATAAACGACAAGCATTCTCTTCATCGGTATCTGTAATACCATCATTATCATCATCTATATCCGCATCATCGTAAATACCATCACCATCACTATCATAAAAAATCCTTGCACCAAGTGCTGATATATTTATGGTATAAGTTTCCTCGCCCGAATCACCGGTTGATAAAATTGTTAAAGTGGCTGTATCTAAAATCTCTGTTGTAGTGCTATAAGCAATTTGAATGGCCTCAGATCCAAATACTCCTACAATTAATGGGGTGGTTGGGGCACTTTGGATTGAAAAATTACCAGAACCTGTTAATGCAATAGAAGATACATTCAAATCTGAACCACCAATATTTTGTAAATAAAATGTTCTTACCGCCGTTTCTGATACAATTTGGACATCGCCAAAATAAGTGTGATCCAATATACTTGGTGAGTTACTACCGTCTCCAATAATAGACTTTAAATTACCTTTTACATCTATTTCTGCACCACAAGTAGCTCCAGAAACAGCAAAATAAGTAGTGTATCCAGCAAGGGATGCATTATCACCATCAGATGTATTAACAATATCACCCAGTGGTGTTGTTATTGTTATATTATCAGATCCATCCCAGCCATCATCATTAAGATCGTACATAATGTAGTAATAACCACTTAAATCTTCTATACAACTTAAATTTACGGTGGTTGAATATGATGGATTACCAACACCTGTATAACCATTATCGATAGTCGCAAGTAATATATCAGAAGGAGAGTAAATTTCTACTTTATTATGTCGAGAACGACTTGGCCAGTTAACAGAAACTGATATTTCTGTAAATGTGGAATTAGCACCAGTACCTTGTAGATTAAACAAATAGGGATCTTCATCACTATCATTGTTAGCAATAGAAACGGTTGCTGTTCTTGTGCCTAAAGCAGAAGGATCGAATGTTATAGAAAAAGTTGTACTATTAGTTCCTGTAGGACTTCCAGCAATAGTTGTAGAGATACCAGTAATATCTAATGTAAAATCTCCAGAATGTGCTCCGCCTATTGTTATATATGGAGAAGGATTATCTAATGTTAAATCTGCAGGTCCTAAATTATGAATAGTGAAAGTATGAGTAACACTACCTGCCCCAACATTTATAGAGCCAAAGTTTGTATCATCTCCAATTAAAGGAGTATTTGTTCCATCACCTATAATTGAATTACCTAAACCTCTAACATCAATTTCAGGGGCGGGTGCTAAAGCCTCTGCTGTTATATTAAACTCATAAGCTCCTTCATCAGTATCATTATTATTAACAGTAACTGTAGACGCTTTTGTTCCTGTAGTGGCTGTATTTATTGTTACAATAAAAGTCGTTGAGTTACCGCTACTTATCGTAGCTGGTAAAGTAATACCTGATATCGAGTAATCAGGATGTGACAATGCAATTGATGTAATATCTAAATCTGCTGTTCCTAAGGTATTATCAATTGTAAAGGTTTTGCTACTAGATATACCTGTATATATATTATCGAAATCTGTGTTATCTGTTGTAATTGGTGTATTGCTTCCGTCTCCAATAATAGAGTTGCCTAATCCAGTTATATCAATTTCTGGTTCTGCTGCTACACCAGTTCCTCTTACGGTAAACGTATAAGGGGAATTAGTGCCATTTGTGAACGTGATAGTAACTGTTGCCGTTTTTACTCCTGGAGTAATACTTGGTGTAAATGTTATAACATGATTATATGTTCCACCATTACCTTTTAAGTCTGGATAAGAAGTCGCGCTCATAGTAAAATCTGATGACCCAGATATTGATACTGCTATATTGTTGAGCTTATTGCCTGGAGATCCTCCTCCTGCTGTGTTATCTATAATAAATGTATTCGCTTTGTTGGTACCTATTAACACGCTACCAAATTCTGTGTCATTCAACACGGCTGGCGAATCTGTTGATCCAGTAGAAACAGGGTTTCCTGCACCGGTAACATCTAATGTTCCTTGACCAAAAATATTTGAGCATAAAAACAATAAAAAAGCAAAAATGATGAGAGTAACATTTTTCATAAGAGATTATATTTAGTTTGGGACTAATTATTTCAAGGCCAAATTTAAATTAATACTCTATGAAATGCAAATAAAATCGATGAAATGCATAAAAATCAAGTAAAACATTGAAAATAAGAATGTTACACTTTGGTTTTTTTTTATGTAGAAATCAATTTTTTATAATAAAGGGTTGTAAAATGTACAACCCTTTATGTGTTATATAGTTATATTTAATATTTGATTAATCTTTTACGTACACTTTGCCCCGTTTGTTTATTTGTAATTTTAACTAAATAAAGAGCTTGTTCTAGATTATTTAATCCAGAGGATATTTTTATTATTCCATTTCTGTTTAAATAGTTTTTGTAATATACAATTCTGCCGTTTAAATCAAAGACCCTAACTTCAAACTCTATATTATTTAAACTCATAGGAAGTTTTATGTTAATTTTATTATTGAAAGGGTTAGGAGATATCATTATATTAGATAATTTGAAGTCATCAGTACTTAGTGATTGATCTGGTGTTGCTGGGTTGCAATCGTCATCTATATTATTTCCTACTATTTCATTAGCACCTGGGTGAATAGTATCATCCGTATCATCACAATCGGTATTGTTATCACTATATCCGCTAGGAGCAGAAGCCTCGCATAGCATAGCAGTAGTTGTAGAACCAAAGCCATCACCATCGGCATCGACATAGTATTGTTGCGGCGCATTCACGGTATCATCCGTATCATCACAATCGGTATTGTTATCACTATATCCGCTAGGAGCAGAAGCCTCACATAGCATAGCAGTAGTTGTAGAACCAAAGCCATCACCATCGGC
>NZ_JBISCD010000036.1:0-138216 GCF_044386045.1 Thalassobellus sediminis
CTATAGCCGCTAGGAGCAGAAGCCTCACATAGCATAGCAGTAGTTGTAGAACCAAAGCCATCACCATCGGCATCGACATAGTATTGTTGTGGCGTATTCACGGTATCATCCGTATCATCACAATCGGTATTGTTATCACTATAGCCGCTAGGAGCAGAAGCCTCACATAGCATAGCAGTAGTTGTAGAACCAAAGCCATCACCATCGGCATCGACATAGTATTGTTGTGGCGTATTCACGGTATCATCCGTATCATCACAATCGGTATTGTTTAGACTATAGCCAGCTCCTGGGTTAGAAGAAAATTCAGTTCCTGTTGTATCATTTGTATCACCATAGTTATCTCCATCAGCATCTGTGTAGTATGTTGTTGTACTGGTTGGGCCAATATATTTAAATTTCATTATAACACCAGGATTATCAATACTTACACTTGAACTACCAGAAGGCCCGGAAGTTGTACCACCAGTATCAGTTATAGCATAGAATGTTAAGCCATCAGGATCCATTGCAAAATCTCTATATCGATCGTTTGAAGAATGAAATTCTTCAAATTGATTATTAGTTGTTATATCTACAAGAGCGTCTCCTGAAGTATTTAATTTTGCTCTAAAAATAGTACCTTCTTTAAGTGTTGAAATTAAAAGTGATTGTCCCCAATTAGGAATAATACCACCTTCATATATATCAATACTTGAGGGTGCTACCGTTGGCCATGTTAACCAGCCACCTGATGGATCGTAATTTGTTGTACTATCATAAGTTCCTATTGGAGGTTGAAAATTTGAAAGTAATGAATTATTTACGGCGTCAAACTCTTGTACAGAAGAAACTCCTGAAGGACAGTTATGGTCGCTGAATCCACTGGTGCTACAGCCTCCAGGTGTAATAGACCAATTACAATAACTATATGCTAAATTATCATAGTAACCTGCAATATGTGGCCAGCCATAATTTTTACCAGCTGTTATAAGATTTAATTCGTCATCAACTTTTGCTCCATGTTCTGAAGCATATAATTTTCCATTAGATCCAAAAATGATTCCTTGCGTATTTCTGTGTCCATAAGTGTAAACGTGACTTTGAACTCCACTTAAGGTAGGATTATCAGAAGGGATAGTACCATCTAAATTTAATCTAAGAATTTTTCCTTTGTATGGGTCATAATCTGAAGGAGATGATGGTAATTCCTGAGCTTGTATGGGGTTGCAAGCGTTACCAAATTGGTTTGCTCCTTGGTCTCCAATGGTGTAATAGAGTTTTAAATCTGGACCTATAATCAGTCTTCCTGAGTTATGGTCATTACTTGCATCAATGCCTTCAATTATAGTAGTTGCACTGCTACTATTTAATAAACCTGTTCCTGTATTGTACGTATATCTTGCAATTCTCAGTTTTCTTCCACCTGAATCATAAGTATATGCTAAATAAACAAAATTATTAGAAGTGTTGATATCTGTATATAAATCTGGATGAATAGCCATACCCATAAGTCCATCTTGTCCAGCAGTTTGATACACTAAGCCAGAGAGGTCTAGCATAGTAGTTTTAGAGTTTATACCATCAGCAGGGCTAACCTTAACTACTTTTTTACCAACTCTTTCGGTTATCCATAAAAAACCATCTGGACCATAAGTCATTTCATAAGGATAATTTAACTCACTATCTGCTGTGATATTTGTAACAGACCAAAGACTGGTATCTGATGTAGCTCTTGTTGAACCACGAATAACAAATTCAAAAGAACCTTCATCACTATCGTTATTTGTTATTGTTACCGTAGAGGAATGTTTTCCTGAAGCTCCTGTATATCTAATACTAAACTGTGTGCTATTTCCAACATCAATAGGTGAGCTATAAAAAGGTGTTACAATTTCAAAGTCTGTAGTATTTGAAAGAGATATATTTGAAATGCTTAAGGGGGTTGTTCCAGTATTACTAATTGTATAAGTTTTTGTTGATGTGTTAGAAATGTCTACAGATCCAAAATTAGTGTCATTAGAAGTAGTAGGGTATAAATCTCCATTATTAATATCTTGTCCATTGCCCTGAACTTGAATTTCTGGTGAAGGTGCTACTGAGGTTCCTCTGATATTAAATGTATAAGAACTTGTATTGCTATCATTGTTGGCAATGGTTAGTGTCGCGTTTTTAACACCAGAAGTTGTTGGGTTAAAATCTATACTAAATTCAGAAGAAGATTGGGCTGATATTGGGCTTATTGGTATTTGATTTACTTCAAAATCAGAGGCATCATCTCCTGTTATTGAAATAAATGGAGAACCATCAGTTAGAATGAGGTTCGCTGATCCAAGATTTTGGATGGAGAATATTTCGGTTGCTATTGTATTGGCAGCTATAGAGCCGAAGTCTGTATTGTTTAATTCTGATGGTGAGTTACTACCATTTGAAATATCCATACTATTACCTTGAATATTGATTTCTGGACCTACTGATGCTCTAATATAAAAAGTGTGTCCGTCACCACCATCATTTGTTGCGTCACTAGTTATAGTTACTTTGGATGTGTATACACCTATAGCAGAGGTGAGTAGACTTATAGTGAAATTTGCATTTGGACCATTTTTTGCAATTCCTACAGGATTAGGATTAGTAGGGTTTACACTAACACTAAAATTAGTTGTATTATTCAAATCTATTGCAGAAACTGTTAGGGTAGTATTTCCAGTTCCTTGACTATTATCGATAGTGAATGATCTTGTAGTTTCAGAACCAAAATCTGTAAAGTCAATGGTTGAAGTATTGGTTTCTCCATCTGCAATAGATGTACCATTTCCAATAATATCAATTTCTTGAGCATATGAATATGGGAAAACCAATAATATTATTACACCTATTATTGCTTTTTTTAAAAAAGTAAAGTTTATCATGAGAGACTAGGTTTGATTTGAGAGTAAATTTGATTAACAATTTAGGTGTAAATGTATGACTAAATTTTTTTAATTATCCATGAAATGCTAAAAAAATCGATGAAATGCTTTTTTATTTTGTTAAATATTTGTAAATCATATAATTACAATATTTGAATTTTGAAAGAAAAATAAGTCTAATTGATGTTTTTTTGTGTTATTATTTTAAATTTTTAATAAAAGAAGGTGTGTAAATATTAATATTTACACACCTTCTAAATAACTTAAAGAATCTTTTTAAGGTTATTCTTAATGTTTTATAACAATTCTATTTATCTTAAGTATACTTCCTTTGCTATCTATTATATTAAGCATATATATACCTTCAGAAAGTTCTTTTACATCAATCTTTTGTAATTTGTTATAGTTACCGGTTAAATCAACTTTACGAATCAATTGACCTACAAGATTATAAAGTGAAATTGTGGCCTTTTCACCATTTAAAGAATTACATTCTATAAATAAATTTTGAGATGTAGGGTTAGGATAAATTTTTATAGGTTTTATGTTAATTGTATCATCATTTAATACTTTTTTATTAGTTGCATTTTTTGAAGTTACATTGGTTGAGCAATAGTGTACATCACTTAAATTTATACTCATATTATTATTTGTGTTTCCGTCAAGTCCATCAGTTAGACTAACAATAATACGCTTTACTATACCAGTTTGAATAATATTTACATTACTAATATTTGAACCATCAAATACTCCATAAAGTTGAATTGTATCGTTATCATCAATATAAGAAACGGTTACAAGATCTATATATCTGTCACTTGGTTTTCCATTAGTAACAGAACTTAAACCACTAATAGTAAATGAAATATCCTCACTAATACCCGGAAGGTCTAAAATTGTAGTATTAGATCCAGAACCAAAATGAGTTAATGGGTTATCGTTAAAAGGTGTGATTAAATTTTCGCAAGTAGTATCACAACCATCAGGTATACCATTTCCGTCTGTATCAAGGTTGTCATCAAAACCTGGACATTGGTCTTCAGAGTCAGCAACTCCATCATTATCAGAATCAATTAATGGGTCGCAACCGTCAGGAATATTATCAGCATCGACATCAATTGTATCATCAAAACCTGGGCATAAATCTTCAGAATCTGCAACACCATCATTGTCAGAATCAATTAGTGTGTCACATCCATCTGGAATGCCATCACTATCTAAATCTACATTATCATCAAACCCTTGGCATATATCACATCCATCTGGTATACTATCGGAATCGGTATCAGTCGTGTCGTCAAACCCTGGACATTGGTCTACAGAGTCAGCGATACCATCGTTGTCAGAGTCTATTAATGTATCACATCCATCAGGAATCCCATCGGCATCTATATCTATCGCATCATCAAAACCTGGACATTGGTCTTCAGCATCACTTACACCATCACCATCGGTATCTTCATAATCTAAAGTTAATGGATTACAGTCATTGTCAATACCATCATAAAGTATTTCTGCGTTACCAGGATAAGCTAGGGGTTGATTGTCGTCACAATCTGTATCAGAGTTTACTCCGTCATTGTCTGCATCAATAGTGTCTAAAGTTAGCGGGTCGCAATCATTATCAATACCATCATAAAGTATTTCTGTGTTACCAGGGTATGCTAAAGGTTGGTTGTCATCACAATCTGTATCTGAATTTACTCCGTCATTATCATTATCTTGGGTATCTAAAGTTAGTGGGTCACAATCATTATCAATACCATCATAAAGTATTTCTGTGTTACCAGGGTATGCTAGAGGTTCATTGTCATCACAATCATTATTAGTTAAACTAAATCCTATTCCAGGATCAGAAGTGTATTCTGTACCAGTTATATCGTTTATGTCTCCATATCCATCTTGATCGGCATCTGTATAATACGTGGTAAAAGGACTAGTTTGTGCACCAATATATTGAAATTTCATAACCACACCTGGATTAGATAGTGTAACACTAGAACTTCCAGAAGGCCCAGAAGTTGTTCCACTAGAATCTGTAATAGCATAAAAAGTAATTCCATCAGGATCCATTGCAATATCTCTATATCTGTCATTAGAAGAGTGAAATTCTTCAAATTGATTATCTGAAGTAATATCAACTAAGGCATCACCATTAGTGTTTAATTTAGCTCTAAAAATGGTCCCTTCTTTAAGTGTAGTAATTAATAAAGACTCTCCCCAATTAGGAATTAAACCAGCTTCATAAATATCAATACTCGAAGGAGCTACAGTTGGCCATGTTAGCCAATCACCAGAAGGGTTATAATTTGTAGTACTATCATAAGTTCCAATAGGTGGTTCAAAATTTGTTAAAATAGAAGTATTTATTGCATCAAATTCAGTTACAGATGTAACACCTGAAGGGCAATTATGATCAGAGAATCCATTTGTACTACAGCCTCCAGGAGTGCTAGACCAATTACAATATCCGTAAGCTAGATTGTCATAGTACCCAGCAATATGCGGCCATCCATAGTTTTTTCCAGCTGTTAGAATGTTCAATTCATCGTCAACTTTTGCGCCATGTTCTGAGGCATACAATTTACCATTAGAACCAAAAATAATTCCTTGAGTGTTTCTATGGCCATATGTATAAACATGACTTTTTACACCACTTAAAGTAGGGTTATCAGAAGGAATGCTTCCGTCTAAGTTTATACGAAGTACTTTTCCTTTATAAGGATCATAATCAGAAGGTGAAGTAGGTAAATCTTGAGCTTGGATAGGGTTACATGCATTACCAAATTGGTTGGCTCCTTGATCTCCAATAGTATAATATATTTTTAAATCAGGGCCGATTTTCATTCTACCAGAATTATGATCATTACTAGCATCTATACCATCAATAATTGTGGTTGCAGTACTACTATCTATAATGCCTGTAACCGCAATGTATCTATAGCTAGCAATGCGAAGATTTCTTAATCCACCACCAGTATCATATGTATATGCGACATAAACTAAGTTATTAGGCGTATTTATATCTGTATATAAATCTGGATGAATAGCAAAACCCATCAGTCCATCTTGTCCAGCAGTTTGATAAACAACGCTCGATAAATCTAATATGGTTGTTTTAGACCCTCCCGAAACAGGGTCAACCGTAACAATTTTTTTACCAACACGTTCAGATATCCATAAAAGATTGTCAGGACCATAGGTGATTTCGTAAGGGTTATTTAATTCTGAATTTGAAGTTATGTTAGTAACCGACCAAAGGCTAGAATCTCCAGTAGCTTTAGAAGACCCTCTGATAACAAAAGAATAAGTACCCTCATCAGCATCATTACTTATTATTGTTACTGTTGCAGAATGCTTACCTGCAGTCCCAGTATATTGTATACTAAACTGAGTGTTACTACCACTACTAACTGTAGTGTCAAAAGGAGTGCCAACAAATTGAAAATCTGTAGTATTAGACAAAGAAATACTTGAAATATTTAATGGAGAAATTCCAGTGTTATTAATAGTATATAATTTTGTAGAAGTATTACCAATATCAACAGAACCAAAATTTGTATTATTAAATGTACTTGGATATAAATCGCCATTGGATATACTCGAATTATTTCCTTGAACATTAATTTCTGGAGCAGGAGTTACTGAACTACCTTGAATTGTAAATGAATAAGGGTTTTCATTACTATCGTTGTTGTCAATACTAACCGTAGCAGTATGGGTGCCATCAGTTAAAGGAGAATAATCAATTGAAAAAGGTATGCTGCTACCTCCGTTAATAATAGTATTTTGAATAGGTTCAGAATTTATAGTAAAATATCCAGAGCCACCTGAAATGGATATACCTGATCCAGCATTATTTATTATTAAGTTTGTAATAGCGTTTCCGGTATTTTCTATTGTAAAACTATGATTTGTTGTAGTATTTGTTGCAACTGTGCTAAATTGAGTATTATCTATTGTGTTTGGTGTTGAGTCTCCGTCGGAAATAGTGTTTCCTAATCCTCTAATATTTATTTCTGGCTGTGGGGCTGTACCTGTACCTTGAATGGTGAAAGTGTATGGTGAATTTGTACCATTGGAAAATGTTAAGGTGACTGTGGCAGTCTTAATTCCAATAGAACTTGGAGTAAAGATAATAGAATGATTTATTGGATTATCGTTCCCTTTTAAATCTCCGAGATTTGTATTTACTTGGCTGAAGTCAGATGATCCAGAAATAGAAATTGAAATATTGTTTAGCTTTAGCCTAGGGTTGCCACCACTTTTGATATTATCAAGTACAAAAATATTACTATTATTGTTCCCAATTTCTACATTACCAAAATCTGTATTGTTGGAAATGGTAGGAGTATTAGAGTTATTTGAAATTAAGTTACTATTTCCTGTAACTTCTATAGTCCCTTGACTAAAGGAAGTGAAACTAAAAAAAAGGAGAATATTTACGATTACTAATTTCGTAATGGGGTTGGTTGGTAATTTTAAAATCATTTTTGGCTGGTTTTAAATTGTTTTTAGGGTTAAAATTTACTCTTTCAAGATATTAATAATCATTTATTATTAGTTATAAAATAAAGGTAGAGTTTTAAAAGAATATTAACAAATTAAAATAATAGTTGATAAATACTATTTAAATATTTGTTTGTCAGTTATTTAATGTGTGAAATAGGAGCTGGGTAGCTAGAGGTAATTATGATATAATGCTTTTAATCTATATGTTTTTATAACGTTAATTTGACTTATAATAAACATTATGAGATTTAATAATTTAAAATAAATATTAAAAATGGAGAGTTGAATCTGAAATTATTTGATTTTAACTTAAAACCCAAGATGAAATCTTGGGTTTTTTGTAGCGAGAGCGGGGCACGATCCCGCGACCTCCGGGTTATGAACTTTAATCTTTTTATATCAAAATGTATTATTTAATAGTAATATATGCTGATTTACAAGTGTTTAGTTCGTTTTTATGTTGTTTGATATTAAATAAAATCAACGAATGTTGTACCTATGTTGTACCTAAAATATGTATCTTTAGAATAAATAGTATAAATTCTAAAGCTATGTCATCGGTAAAAGCAGTTATAAGAACAAAACCCAATTCACAGAAATTATTTCCCATCGCAATACGGATTACAAAGGATAGAAAAACTTCTTTTCTATATACTGGTCAATACGTTCGTAGGAATCAATGGGATAAAACTAAGGGGCAGGTTAAAAAATCTCACCCTGACGCATTAATTATTAATCAATTAATATTTAAAAAACTTTCAAAAGTAAACCGTGGTTTATTAGATGCAGAAGTGAAAGATGAATATCAGTCTTCAAAAAATATAAAAAAGAAAGTAGTTACTACTCAATCAAGTGATTTTTTTAATGTAGCATCTATATATTTAAAGAATATTGAAGATAGAAATAAATCTCACCAATTGGATATTGAGTATAAGAGAATAGAAGTGTTTCAAGTATTTCTTAAAAAGGATAAACTTTTGTTCAATGAGCTGAGTATAGAACTACTTAGAAAATTTGAGAGTTATTTAATTAATGAACGAAATCTTTCTAAACGAACTGTAGTAAATTATATGATTACAATTAGAACTATATTTAATTTGGCTATACGAAATTCTTTTACAGATATTAAGTTATACCCGTTTGGCAAAGGAAAATACCAGATAAAGTTCCCCGAAACAAAAAAAATAGGACTAAATATAGAAGAAATAACTATTTTAGAAAATATTGAAAACTTAACAAAACCTCAAGAATATGCCCTATTTGCATGGCTTTTAAGTTTTTATTTTGCTGGTATTAGAATTAGTGATGTACTTCAGTTAAAATGGGAAGACTTTTTGGATAATCGTTTGTATTATAGAATGAATAAAAACAGTAAATTGGTTTCCCTGAAAGTTCCAGAAAAAGTTTTAATTATTCTAAGCAAGTTAGAAAGAAATGAAGACTCTGTCTTTTTATTTAAAGAGTTAGAAGGAATAGATTTTAATGATAATAAACTATTAAGAACAAGAATAAAAACTGTAACAAGAAATTTTAACAGGAGATTAGAGATTGTAGCAGAAAAAGCTGGTATTGAAAAAAAAATAAGTATGCATATTGCGCGTCATAGTTTTGGTAATATTTCTGGAGATAAAATTCCAATACAAATGCTTCAAAAACTATATAGGCATTCTTCCGTAACAACCACTATATTATATCAGTCAAATTTTATGCATAAGGATACAGATGATGCATTGGAAAAAGTTATTAATTTTTGAGTTTTAGCGGTTGTGGAGAAAGAGAAATTATCTATAAATTTTTAAATAATTCATTTATTGTTAGTTATGTTTGTTTTGTGCTATATACGAACCGAATTACGTGCCTAGTTTTTAATATGTTGAAATATAGTTATTTATGTTTTTTTTAAGTTACTATTCTCAATTTCAAGTTCTAAATTGAAATTTTATACTGAGTATATCCCATTCCTAATAATATTTTTTTTCAAATTTTAACATTTAAAAAAGTAAAAATTTAAGGGTTTCGTTAGAAAATGCTCATAAATCTATTAATAGGAAGCCGGACTTGTAAATTACTCTTATCATGAGATTACCTTATAATTGGGCTCATAACCGGAAAGTTACTGGTTCGATTCCAGTTTCCATAACTAGTAAATAAAATGCTTTACATTTTTGAAAAATATTTTCTTATTTTAATGCTTATATATGTGGAAATTAAGAATGTTTTCTCTCTTTTCATTTTTTATAAAAAAAACAGTGTGGTGGAATAATATAAAAGTATTATTTTTATAAAAAACTAAACCACCCTATGAAAAGGATCCTCGTATTTTTCTTCGTATTAATTATACAATTAAGTTTTTCTCAAACTATAGAGATTGGTCTTTTAACAGATAAAGATACGCCTGAAGTACAACCTTTATTAGAACAATTAAAAACTGAAATCAGAGCCGTTATAGGAGAGGGTAAAACAGTAAATTTTAAAAAGGTACTTTCAAATAATTTTAGCTTAGAGAAAGCTAAAGAAAATTATCAGTCTTTAATTGATGGAGACGCAGATATTATTTTGGCTTTTGGGGTTATGGATAATATAGTTCTTAGCCAACAGGAAAATTATACTAAACCAGTGATTGTTTTTGGTTCGATTAATTCAGATTTTATAAATCTACCTCCAGAACGCAAAACATCAGAAATAAATAACATCACATACATTATAGCTCCTTTGTCTTACAAAAAAGATTTGGATGATTTTAAAACAATTTACGATTATAAGAATGTTGGGGTTTTAGTAGATCAGTATATTATTGATGCACTACCTCTAGAAACGATTTTTAATCCATATTTCAACAGGGAAGGGAAAAAGTACCGTTTAATACCTTTGTCTAAAAATGGAATTAGAGCATTAGATTTGGATGGTCTTGATGCAGTCTATATTGCAGGTGGTTTTGAATTTACCGACGCTCAATTTGGCAAATTAACTTCTGTTATTAATTCTAAAAAATTACCATCATTTTCAGCAAACAGAGTTAAGGATGTTGAACGTGGTGTTTTGGCTACTAATCAGCCCCAAACAAATTTAAATCAGTTTTTTAGACGTATTGCATTAAATATTGAAGCTATAGCCAATGGTGCTAACGCTTCAGAACTACCATTACTTTTGGAGTATAAAAATAAGCTGACTATCAATTACAACACAGCTAAACGAATTGATTTTCCTTTGCGTTATGCTATGTTGGGAACTGCCGATTTTATTGGAGGTAAATTAGAACCAAATACTGAAAACATGATGTCTATATTGGATATTATGAATGGTGTTCTCGATAAGAATTTGAGTTTATCGTCTAGTGAGAAAAGTGTAGAACTAAGTGGGCAGGATATTAAAACAGCTAAAAGTGGTTATTTACCAAATGTGTCTGCTGGTGTAAGTGGGGTTTATCTAGACCCTAGAGTTGCTGAAATTTCAAATGGTGCAAATCCAGAGTTCTCAACATCTGGAAATGTTGTTTTAGAACAATTAATCTATTCAGAAAGTGCTTCTGCCAATATCGATATTAGGAAAGAATTACAAAAAGCAGAACAAGCCATTTATGATACCAACGAACTTGATGCTTTATTGAATGCTACCGTAGCTTATTTTAATGCCTTGATTTTAAAGACCAATACAAGTATTCAAAATCAAAACTTACAAGTTACTAAGCGTAATTTAGAAATAGCAGAACAAAACTTTGAAGCAGGTGAATCTGGAAAATCAGATGTGTTACGTTTTAGAAGTCAATTAGCTCAAAATATGCAAAGCCTTATAGAAGCTAGAAATCAATTGCAACAAGCATTTTTTACTATTAATCAATTGATGAATGTATCGATTAATAAAGACATTGATATTTTGGATGCTAAACTTTCCGAAGGTGTTTTTAAAAATTATAAATATGATGACTTTTACAAAATTCTAGACGACCCTAAATTACAACCAGCTTTAGTTGAATTTTTGGTGCAAGAAGCAAAAAAAAATGCTCCAGAGTTAAAGAATATCGATTATAATTTAAAGGTTACAAAACGTACTTACGATTTAAATGATTATGGTCGCTTTATCCCAACAGTTGCTTTACAAGGTCAGTACAATTTGGCAATTTCTCAATCTGGAAAAGGGTCTACTATACCATCTGGAATTCCTAGTGCACCAGATGGCACTTATAATGTAGGATTAAATGTTTCGTTACCAATATTCAACCAGAACCAAAGAAATATTAATAGACAATCAGCTTTAATTCAAGAGGAACAATTGGGTTATGAAAGACAAAATATTGAATTAAACATTGAGAAAAATGTGAATGATGTGGTGCTCGATTTGATTAATCAAATAGCAAACATCGAAATTTCTAAAGTATCGGAAGAAACAGCAAAAGAAAGTTTAGACCTCACGCAAAATGCTTATCAACAAGGCGCAGTTCCCATTATTCAGTTAATTGATGCACAGACCAATTATTTACAAGCTCAGTTAGCAAGGTCTACAGCCAATTACAACTACTTAATAACGTCTATGCAATTAGAAAGAGCGATAGGCTACTTCTTTTTAACTCATTCTGAAGATAATAATCAAGAGTTTATTCAAAGAGCCAACCAATATATTTTAAATAAAAACTAACCATTATGAAATTAAACATATACAAATTGTCCATTTTAGCTTTAGTTATAAACTTTTCTTCCTGTAAGGATAAAGTAGAGGTTAAAGAAGAAGTATTGAGGCCAGTTAAGTACGAAGTTGTTGGAACTCCAAATGTTCAAGGCACAAGAACATATAGTGGAACGGCAAAATCTAGTAATGCCATAGGGTTAAGTTTTAGAAGTGGTGGAATTATCACTAAAGTAAATCATTGGAAAGGAGCACAGGTGAAAAAAGGAAATATTATTGCAAGATTGGATAATGTTGAGGCTAACTTAGCTTATGAGCAATCTGTTTCAGCCTTAAATGCTGCAAAGTCTGCTATGAATACAGCTAAATCAAGTTTAGATAGAATTAAGTCGCTATATGAAAAAGGAAGTAATTCATTAAGTGATTATGAACAAGCAAAAAACTCTTACCAATCTGCTTTAGACCAATTTGAATCTGCAAAACGAAATAAAAGCATACAAGCTACCCAATTAAGTTATGGTATTATAAAAGCTCCTAAAGATGGTGTAATCGTTTGGACAGATGGTGCAGTTAATGAGCAAGTTTCTGCTGGTCATCAATTTGCAGAATTAAATGCAGGTAAAGGTATGAAGGTTGAGGTTGGTTTGCCAGAAGCAATCATTAATAAAGTGAAAGTAGATATGCCTACCAAGATTGAGTTTTCGGCTATCAATAATAAAGTTTTTGAAGGTAGGGTTTTTGAAGTCTCACCAAGTATAGATCCCAATTCTTCTACATATATTACGGCAGTTGCTATAATTAATCCTATTCCAGAAATTAAATCAGGAATGGCTACAAATGTCATTTTTCATTTTAAGCAAGATGAAAGTATTGCAAATGATACATTGGTTGTCCCTGTTAAGTCTGTAGGAGAAGATGGTAACGGTAATTTTGTGTTTATAGTAGAATCAAGCGATGGGATAACGGGAACTGTAAAAAAACAACAAATTGAAATTGGTGAATTAACACCATCTGGATTTGAAGTAAAAAAAGGTTTAAATGCTGGAGATAAAATAGCTACTGCTGGCTTGCAGACCTTATTAGATGGACAAAAAGTAAGATTATAATAACTAAAAACTAACCTTATGAATCTTACAGAATTTTCAATAAACCGTAATCGTGTTGTATTAAGTATTTTGGCTGTAGTTATGGTGATGGGTATGTTATTTTATGCCTCATTGTCAAGAGATAGTATGCCTCCTTACACCATACGAGTAGCATCAATTGTTTCATCTTTCCCTGGGGCAAGTCCAGAACGTGTTGAAGAATTAGTTAGTGATAAAATTGAAAAAGTAGCACAGGAATTACCCGAATTAAAAGTGGTGAAAAGTACATCTCGTACAGGGCTTTCAGTCGTTCAGGTAGAACTTAAAATGGAAGTTAAGCCAGAAGAACTACAGCCTGTTTGGGATAGACTTCGTAGAAAGTTAAGTACTATTCAGGGATTACCAAGTAATGTGAATCCTCAATTGCGGGATGATGGCATTGGTGAAGTATTTGGTATTGCTGTTGGCTTAATTTCTGATGGTTATGATTATGTAGAAATGAAAGATTATGCAGATGATTTGAGAGATGATTTAATAAAACTAGAAGATGCTGCAAAAGTTGAATTGAATGGTGCGCAGGAAGAACGTGTTTTCGTTGAATTTGAAAACACCAAATTGAAAACCTATGGGCTAACATCTAGCAGATTAAAAAACATAATAGGTAGCACTAATATACTTAGCTCTGGAGGAACAATTAATGTTGAAGCAGAACGTATTATTTTGGAGCCCACAGGGAATTTCAATGATTTAAAGTCCATACAAGAGATGTTAATCCCTGTTGGTGAAAACGGACAAGTTATAGCTCTTGAAGACATTACTACAGTGAGAAAAGGGTATATCAATCCACCAAAACAAAAAGTACGCATCAATGGAAATGATGCTATTTCATTGCATGTGTCTTTAAAAGAAGGTGCCAATATCATTAAGTTAGGCGAAGAAATTGATGTGTTACTTGGGGAGTGGCAAGATAAATTGCCAGTTGGATTAGAAGTATCTCGTTTGGCATCAATTGACAAATACATCGATTTAAAGATTAGTGATTTTATTGGCAACCTATTACAGGCTATTGCCATCGTATTAGCAGTTATGCTTTTCTTTTTAGGACTAAGAACAGGATTGGTTATTGCAAGTTTAATTCCAATAGTTACCATAACAACGTTGATGGTTATGGGGTTAATCGATGTGGGGCTGAATCAAATTTCGTTAGCCGCTTTAATTATGGCTTTGGGAATGATGGTAGATAATGCCATAGTTGTTGCAGAATCAGTCATGGTGAAAATGGAAGCAGGTATTCCCGTTAAGAAAGCTGCAATCGATTCGTGTTCAGAACTATTTACACCATTGTTAATTTCAACATTAACAACTTCTGCTGCCTTTTTAGCATTCTTTATGGCAGAATCTGTTATGGGTGATATTATGGGACCCATTTTCGTGGTAATTACCATTGCGCTTTTATCGTCATGGATTATCGCATTAAGTATAATTACACTATTTTGTGTCTTCTTCTTAAAAGTAAAACCAAAAGAAGCTGGAAAAGTAAGTTTCTTAGATAGACTCATTAATGGCTTAAAACTCAAGTATAAAAATTTAATTTTATTAGCTCTTAATTGGAAAAAATCGGTTTTAGTACTTATTGTTTTTATGTTCTTTTTATCCATTTTCGGATTTGGACTATTAGGTTTTGTGTTTTTCCCAGATAGTGACCGTAATATGATAACGGTTGATATCAATTTACCAGAGAATACTAAAATTGAGAATACAACATCTGTGATTTTAGCGCTTGAAGATTTTATTCAGAAAGAGCTAAAAGTAACAGATGATAAACCAGATGGTATTGTAGATTGGTCAGCTTACATTGGTGAAGGCCCTTCAGCTTACGATTTGGGGTATAATGCGGACGAAGCAAATTCAAATTATGCACATATCTTAATTAATACATCATCTTTTTTGGTGAATAATAGCATGATTGAAAAATTGGATGCCTTCAGTTTTGAAAACTTTCCTAATGCCGATATTAAAGTCGGTTTGCTTGGTTCAGGTGGAGGAGGAACACCTGTTGAAATTGAAGTATCAGGAGATGATCCCGATAAATTAGCAAGTATCTCCGAAGCCATTAAAGCGAAGTTGTTTACCATTTCTGGTACAAAAAACATTAAAGATGATTGGGGTCCTAAAGGGAAAAAGTTTGTTATTGATATAGACCCTAATAAAGCGCAAACAGCGGGGGTTACCAATCAAGATATTGCTACTTCTTTACAAACTGTTTTAGATGGTTTTCAAGCAGGGGAATATCGAGAAGGTGATAAATCTATCCCTATTGTAATGAAGAGTAATCAAAGTAAACAACAATCCTTATCGTCATTAGAAAGCTTAAATATATATGCGCAAAGTTCAGGAAAAAGTGTGCCTTTACTTCAAGTTGCCTCTATAATTCCTCAATGGCAATATTCAAAAATAAAACGTGTTGATTTAACTAGAACAATTAAAGTATCAAGTGAATTAACAACAACGGGTAATGCTTCTGAAGTCACTCAAGCCATTACTCCTTGGTTAGATGAACAGAAAGAGTTTTGGGGTAATGGTTATACTTATGAATTAGGAGGTGATGCTAAAAGTTCAGCAGAAAATATGGGAGCTGTAGCAAAGTATTTACCACTTTCTGCATTCATAATTGTGATGCTATTAATAATACAGTTTAACTCATTTAGAAAAATGGTTATGATAGTTTGCACTATTCCTTTAGGTGTTATAGGTATGGTTTTAGGATTGTTATTGTTTGGAGTGCCATTTGGTTTTATGGCGTTTTTAGGAGTTATTTCTCTTGCAGGTATTGTTATCAATAATGCTATAGTACTCGTGGATAGAATTGAGATTGAAGAAGCTGAATTAAAACGTAAGCCACAAGACGCTATAATAGCAGCATGTTTACAACGTTTTAGACCCATTTTATTAGCAACCTTTACAACTGTGTTAGGTTTAGTGCCTTTATATCTAGGAGGTGGTGAAATGTGGGAGCCTATGGCAGTAACCATTATGGTTGGTCTATTGTTTGGTACTATAATTACCTTATTATTTATTCCAGCATTTTGTAGTGTGATGTATAAGGTAGATTATAAGGGTTATGAATTTAATGATGACCTTTTAGATTAAAATGCTAAAGCGTTTATATTCATATCGTTTCGAGATATTTTTTTTTAGTCAGGTAGCAATTTTGTTTGGTTCTTTAATTGTACCATCAATTATTTTTGAAACGTTTTTATCTCCTGTAATATTTTTATTGAATCTATTGGCAGGAATAGTACTCTTGTTTAAGCAAAAAAAAACCATGTGGTTTTTAGTGTTATTACTCGCTATTAGTACGTTTTTATTGGGTTCTAATCTAATAGAAACTACTAATGAAGCTTTAGTGGGGCTTATTAAAATGGGAACTTATTTTTTGTTTTACGTTGTAGTAACATCAGAGATTATAAAGCAAGTTTGGCAAGCAAAAAAAGTAAATAAAAATGTAATATTTGGACTGGTTAGCGGATACATATCTCTAGGTTTAATAGGTTTCTTTATTTGTTTAAGTATTGAAATGGCATACCCCAATTCGTTTTTAGGTTTAATTGACGGTATTTCTATTACAGAAAACTTAATGTATTACAGCTATATTACGTTATTAACCATTGGATATGGAGATATTTTGCCCATAAGTGCATTAGCGCATAAAGCAGCTATTTTAATTGGTTTAATGGGGCAAATTTATTTAGTAGTCATTACAGCTATTGTAGTTGGGAAGTATATCAATCAGTCCTCTAAATAAGTTATTAAGGATTGGTAAAAATGTATTTTATAACGATTAGTAAATTTTGAAATTGATGTATATTGCGAAAAAATAATCCATAATTTTAAAGATTTGAAAGAAATTAAAAAAGTAACTCTATTATTAGTTTTAGTGCTATTTGTAACTAATTGTGCATCAGTAAAGCTTGCAAACTCATGGCATTCTGAAAACTTCGATACAACAAAAACTAGAAAAATTTTAGTTGTGGCAAGAGACAATGATATGGATGTAAGAACTTCTTATGAAAACGCGATGGTTTCAAATTTAAAAGAAGAAGGTGTTGATGCCGTATCTGCATTTGAAATGTTTCCTGCTTTAAAAGAAAATAAAAATAGAAAACAAGAAGAGATTGAAGCTTTAGTTGAAAGTTTTAAATCTAATGGTATTAATGCAATTATGTTAACTGCTTTAAAAGATACAAACATAGAAGAATCTCAACCTAAAAGTACTTCTTTTAGCCCTGTTTCTACAGCTAATGTTGGTATGTATGGTATTAGTTTTACAGATTATTATAATGTGCATTCTATAGAATATATAAGCAGAGGGCTAAAGCCTGTATATAATGATAGCCAAGATGCAGGAACAACACGATTATCATCAACTACTTATATTCTTGAGGCTATTGTTTATGATTTAACTTTAGCAAACAAAAAGCAATTAGTAGGCGTATTCGAAATTGAAATAACTGACCCTTCATCAGGAAAACAAGTATTAAATAAATTTACAACATTAATTTCAAAACAATTTAGAAAATAGATTATTATGAGCCTACTTAAACCAATCTTAACACTTAGCTTAATTTTTGTTACTTTAAATGCGTTTTCACAACAGAAAACTGAAAAACAGAAAGAAAGAGAAAAGAATAAAGTTGAACTTTATACACCAGAAGAAAAAGATAATTTGCAAGAATTCTATGCAGAAGAAGTAGATAAGATGAAATTATCAGAAGAAGAAAGGGATGAATATTACAATATCTTATTGTTTTATACTCACAGTATGTCTAGACTTGATGATAAAGATAAAAACTATACACAAACAGAAATTTTAGATAAATTTAATACTTTACATTTTAAAATGAATGAAAAGATGAAGGTGTTATTAACACCAGAGCAGTACGTTATTCATCTTGAAACTTTTAATAGAATAATATATAGTGTAAGTCGAAAAACAAGTTTATTTAATCAAAAAAAATAAGTTTAGATATGAGTAATTCAAGAAGCATTTATTTTGAGGCTTTTGCATCTATTATGAAAATTACTTTAAGAGATAATAATGCTACAGATGAGGAAAAGTCATTTTTACAACATTTTGGTAAAAAAATAGGTGTTACAAGCTCAGAGTATTTTGAGTTGATTGATGGCAATATGTATATGGAATATGAAATAAAAGCGCCTTACATGTATAATCAGCGCTTAGAAAGTTTATATAAAATTACACAAATTGTACATGAAGATAATTTATCAAAAACTACAAAAGAGAAATGGTTAAAAAGAGTGGCAACAGCAATAGGGTTTAACCCAAGTAATGTTAAATATGTTGTTGGTAAATCTCTAGATATGTTTAATGCTAGTAATAATTTGACATTGGAAGATTATAAGAATGGTATTAAAAATATTATGATGTAATATAAAAGCACTATAAGTTTCTATTTAAAAAGCTTCATTTATACCAAAATAAATACCAGAATTACCATCAATACCAGAGCCGATATCAAAGCGTAGCCATGTATCTTTATCTTTAAATATTTTATATCTTGTTCCAAACCCAAAAGACGGTTTTAGGTTGTTAATGCTAAAAAAATCTTCAGGTTTTTCGGCTACTTCTCCAAACAATCCAAATGTATTAATGGTCCATCTAGGTTTAAACCTCCAGCGATATTCTATTTGCGATACATACATTTGTTTATCAAGGAAACGACCAAAAAAGTAGCCCCTAGCCCTATTACCCCCTCCATAACTTGCTAACGCTTGAAAAGGCACATCACCATAATTATTTTCTATATATAATTGAAAAGCTAAAAGACTACGACTGCCTAAAGGTTGATACTCTCTTAAGTCTAAAATAAATTTATTAAAACCAGAAGTTGCACCAAAAAGTTCGCTAGAAAATTGTGCTTTTGCTTGATAGTAAAATCCTTTGTTTGGCGAGCCAGTATTATCTCTAGTGTCATAATTAAAAACAGCTCCTAAACCAGCAACAACAGTGCGTTTGCTTCCTGTTATATTTTGTGTGTCTAAAATACCCCCTTCAGCAATTTCTGTTATCTCATGGTTTTTAAATACAAATTGAAATCCAAAATTAAGATCGGGAGGTAGGCGTTTTAAAAATGAAATATTAAGCGCATGAGTTGTTTGATTATACACTTCTTCGTTTTCGTCTGGTGTATTGTTTCCAATGCCCCAAAATAAATTAGGATACACTTCTAATAAATAATGAGCATCAATAAAATAGTTTCCTGAGCCGAAATAAATTTGAGGCGTAATTTCAAACATAAGCTGTTTGTTTAATGTATAAATGCCGCTAAAAAGAACGTTGGATAATCTGTTTTTAAATGTGTTTTTTTTATCTAAAAAGAAAAGTTGTCCACCTCCTCCAAAACCCAAACCCGTTTCAGGCGTATAGAACGCAATAGGGATTGCTATAAGTTGATAGTTTTTTGTAGTTGAAATAGAATCTATTTTAACTAGATTGTTTTCGTCTTTTCTTTGAGCAAATGCAGTAAAAGAAAAGAATATCAAAATGATATATAAGGTTGTTTTTTTCATTTAAAAAAAGAAATCATCCAATATAACGTTAAACCCAAAAGAAAAAGAAACATCATTTGAAGAAATACTAGTATTTGTTATTGTTTGGTTTGGTAGTGATTTTTGTTCTATGTCTACCCAAAATAAGTTCACATTAACTCCTAAATCAAAAGCTATAAAATCGTTTATGGTATATGAATACCCGAGGCTTATGATACTTCCTAAACCACCACCTTCAGAAAGTTGCTGCGTAGTTTGATTTATTAAAGGCTCAATTCCCTCTAGCTCTGTTTTGTCTTTATACCTAACATAACCTAATGATAAACTAGTAAATAAAGATCCCGTTTTATTATCCATAAAATAATAATTAGAAAATGGACCTATATATAGTGTTTCCGTTGTTTTTGTGAAAACTCCAGAATTACTAATTTTATTGGCTTGAAATATACCTCCAATTAAAAGGCGGTTTTTGAAAAATTTTCCGCTTTTTATGTTTATACCAAAATTATTTGAGGTGGTTTTTGAATTTAAGTTACCAGCATCTGTTGTAGTAGAACTTATACTGCCTGATAAACCAGTAAAAAAACGACCTTTTCTAAAGGCTGTTTCTAAGCTATCAGTAGTCTGCGCAGAAATATTGCAGGTTATAAAAATAAAAGAAATTATAAATATGTTGCGTCTTGCTTTTTTCAAATTAATTCTTATTTGTTTTTTAAAGTAACAATTTTTCCTTCACGTAAAACTGTTAGTTCAAATTTTGGTTTCTTTTCTAAGCTATTTGCGAAATTAGCTATTTTCAATAAAGTGTAGTCTGTAACTTCGTACTTTATATCATTAAAGGCTAATATAATGTCGCCACCTAAAATTAATTTTTTATTACCAACAGTTATCTCAGTATCCCCTTCTTTTACTCCCATTTTATCAAACAAAGAAGTTGAGGCAATACGCTGTACTAACAAACCACTAGTTTGAGGTAGATTGAATAGTTTAGCTTCTTTTTCAGATAGGGAATATAGTTCAGCACCAAACCATGGCATTTTATTATTTAAAAGGAGCTTAGCCGCTAAGTTTGAAGTTGAGGCATAACCAATACCATCAGAGCCTCCAGATAATGATTTTATGTGACTTACAATACCTATAACATCACCTTCTAAGTTAAACATTGGACCTCCAGAATTGCCTTGGTTTATAGCGGCATCTGTTTGAATAAACTCTGTGTTAGTAAAAGGATTTCTTCCTAAAAATTGTTTTTTAAAAGCACTAATATAACCTGAAGATAGAGATAAACCTAAACCAAGAGGTACCCCAATGATGAACACGCGTTGTCCAATTTTCATTCGGTCAGAATCGCCGAACCTTAAAACTGTAGCATTTGTTTTTTGTCTTGATAATTCTAATAACGCTATATCTGCACTATCATAAGAAGTAATAACTTTGGCTGGTATAGTTTCTCCATCTGTAAACTCTACAACTAAAGTATCAGGTACTTTTACAACATGAGCTGCTGTTACAACTAATGTATTAGATATCATAAATCCTGATCCTAATCCAGAGTTTGTAACCATTTGTGAAACATTGTTTTGAGAGGTCATTATGTTGCTTTCTTGAGTGTGAATAGCAACAATGGCAGGACTTACCTTTTCATAAATAGAAGATAGATCTTGGGCATGTAAAATTGCTGAGGATACAAAACAAAGTATTAGAGTAGTTATTTTCATTTTTTTTTTAATTTAAAAGCGATAACCCAATTGTATCGTAGTTGTTTCTCTACCTCCAAAGCCCACTTGAAATAATAAATCCCAATGTTTTCCAAAACCTTTGTAAACTCCAACTAAGCCGTTCCATATAATAGGTTCAAAACTCACATTATAATTTAGTTTATCTCCTGTATCTGTTTCAATAAAACCTTTTATGTCTGAATCATAAAATTGACCTAATGCGCCAACCATAATATTAAAGTCATGAGGTAATCTATATCCTGCTAAAGGTAGCAAAGAATGCACTAATGTAGTGGTATTAGCTTCAGAAACATCAGCGAATATGAATTGATAGTTTGCACTAAAAAACACATTTCCAACACCACCAGCTAAAGTTGTTCCTGCACCATATAAATTAGCATTTACATTAACATTTAAAGGGATTTGACTAGGTATATCTGCTGGATTTAAGCCAAGAAAAGGAGCAAGATTGACCAAGGTTTCTCTTAATTCTTGGTCTAAGATTAAATTACCATTGATACTATTATCAAGAGTGCCTACAAAACCCATAACATTTAAAAAAGGAAAAATCCAAACATCACTTCTAACCATGTATGTGGTGGTACGTTCAGTTAAAAATGAGCCCTCAATATCAAACAAATCATTTAAAGGGCTAATTTCACCATCATTTAAGCTAATACCCAAACCTGTAAAATCTAATGTTGATTCTTGTGTGTGCACAATAGCATTTAAACCAATTGGTCTAGGAAGTCCATAGCCTAATTTTGTTGCTGGTTTACCCCAAATAGGTAATACCCAACCTAAGGTTACATTTACAGTATCTTTTTGAGTACTTGGGTTGAAAAAATCTGGTATTTCTGATTTTCCAGACCAACTAATTGTATTATTGCTTAAGTCTTTATATTCAGAGGTTTTAAAGTGCATATTGTATTCAACCTCTTTAATATTATATGTTTCTTTAACCTCTGTTACTATATACCCTTTTTGTCCATCGATTTGTTTATAGTATACTGTTTTTATGTAATTATCTTTTCTCTCTGATAAAACTTTATCATTAGTTAATACTACCTTCTCAAGCACGCCTTGATTTATATAGATTTTACCTCTTAATTTTTTTATATCATTGAGTTCTGGTTGAATATCATTTTTAGAATATTTAAAAGTCAAAATTTGATTACCGTCTGATGCCTCTAATAATTTTAGAGATGCTTCATCATATAAATTACTTCTAGATAAGCGACTCATTTTATGACTTTTCTCAATAGCTTTTTTTAACTCATTAATTTCCTTTTTTGTAAATGCTTTATTTTCAATAACAAAACGTAAATCTTTACCATCTTTAAATGAGGGGTCGTAAATAATTTGTGTTTTATAATCTTTGCTATAATTTTTGGTTTTAATGTTAAACTTTAAATTTTGAATAAAACTTCCTTCTTGAAGAAGTTCACTAGCAGCAGCATCAAGTACTTTAGGAGAAATACCATTGTCAATTAAATAATTACTATTCAGAGGCATACCTTCTTGAGTCCATGCTATGTTATAAACTAAAATAAAGAGTACAAAAAAAAAATATGTTGGAGTTTTCATTGGTATAATTTTATATTTAGCAAGTAATGAATGTTCTTTGAAAAATCAAAAAGGCCAAATCATAGGCACTAAAATCAAAGATAAAATAAAAAATAGTAATAATAAAGGTGCACCAACTTTTACATAATCCATAAATTTATAATCGCCCGCAGCCATAACCATGGCATTGGTTGTTGTGCCAACGGGGGTTAAAAAAGCGGTAGATGCACTAATGGCAACAACAATCATAAATGGTTCAGGTGAAATATTTAAAGACGTGGCGGCTAATATGGCTATTGGTGCCATTAAAACAGCAGTTGCTGAATTATTAATGGCTTGACTAAAACCAGTAGTTAATAAAAATATACCACCTAATAAAACAATAGGGTGTATACTTCCTAAATTAGTAACCAAGCTATTGGCAGCAAGTTCCGCAACACCCGTTTTTTGAAGCGCAATACCCATAGGAATCATTGCTGCAATCATTACGACACTTATCCAACTAATCCCTTTATATGCTTTTGCCATGGGCACACATCCCGTTAATAAAATAATACCCGCAGCAATCATGGCAGCAATGGCTCCAGGAACAACTTTAAATACAAGTAATGCAATCATTAGTAAAAGCATTGCTAATGAAATGTACGATTTATAGGTTAACGTATTTACATCCTTAGACATGCTTTCAGGGTTTCCAGAAATCACTAAATTTTTATAAACGCTTTTTAAATGTTCTATACGCTCCCAAGTACCTCGAATAATAAATGCATCTCCAGCTTTTACGGCTACATTTTTATCTTTTAAAGGCTTGTTATTTCTTGATGCAGCTAATAATTGAATGCCTGCTTGTTCTAAATACAATCCCATAGGTATGTTGTGTCCTAAAAAAAGTGATTTGGGTGTCACAATCATTTCTGCCATACCTACTTCTTGATTTATAAACTCATCCTTTAGCTCATCATTATTATTTTTAAAAGGAATCAAATTAAGTTTAAACTTCAGAATCATTTTATCTACATCTTCTGTGTTTCCTTTTACAGTAATAATGTCATGGTATTGTAAAATGGTATCAGGTGTTGGAAATTCAATATATTGTTTTACGCCTTTTACAATATTTGGAAATCGTCTTCTTAATCTAATTATTGAAACATTGAATTTATTATCAAAATCCCATTCACCAATAGTAGTATTTAACAGAGGAGACATTGAACGTATTCTTAGACGGTAAATATTTTCATCAATACTATAATTTTCAATCCATTGATGCATTTCAGAATCTATATTTATTGGCTGATTTTCAGAAGTGTTTTTTGGCAATAATTTATAACCAATAAAACGGAAATATAAAATTGAAACGAGTAGTAATGGCAACCCAATTAATGCAAACTCAAAAAATGAAAAGGATTGGAATCCATTTTCCACTAAAGCATTACTGGCAATAATATTTGGAGGTGTTCCTGTTAATGTTAATAAGCCGCCAGTATTTGACCCAAAAGCAACTGGCATTAATAATTTTGAAGGTAGTGTGCCCATTTTATATGCCGCAGATACTGTAACAGGTAATAAAGTAGCAACAGTTCCGGTATTACTTACAAAACCAGATAAAACACCAGAACCTAATGTGACTAATACTAATAGTTTTGGAACACTTTTTCCTGCCCATTTTACAAATTTTTGACCTGCTAATGCAGTCCATCCTGTTTGAGATAAACCTTCACCAATAATAAATAGAGAAGCAATCATTATGACTGTAGGGTTGCTAAACCCGCTAAGAGTTTCAGAAAGATCTAGAATGCCAAATAAAAACAAGCTTAGCATGGACATTAGCGCCACAATATCTGGAGTGAATTTACCCCAAATAAAGAGTGCAATTGTAATACCTAAAATAATTAAAAGTGTAAGCATAAATTATAAAAAGAAGTTAGTTGGACTAAAATAGTTAAAACTAAAGTCTATTCAAATGAAAAGAGGTGCGTTTTACATTTTCGCACCTCTTTTTAAGATCTATTTTTAATCTCGAAGAGTTCTACTATTCAATAATTTTAAAACGCATAATAATAACATCACCTATCATTAAATTCAATTTTCCGTCAGCGTCTATGATATATTTATTGATTTTTTTGATGGTATTTAAAAAGACTTTTTCTCCATTTCCGCAAAACATCATTGTTGTTGGCCCCGGCTCGCCAAATGAAATTTCATCACCTTCTAAAGTATACTCTGCCGAATACCCGTTGCAGCTATTTGTACCTTCTACTTTTTTAGTCGTTTTATTAAAAGTAATTACTGGTTTTTTATCAGGGTATAAACCAGAAAAAGCAATTCGTGGTCCAGATATAAACTCAAGCTCCCAAGTCACATTGAATAGATTAGTATCTCTAGAGTTTTTTGATGATACACATGAACTCATTGTAACTACCAGTATCATTAATATAATTCTATTCATTTTCATACTTAAAAAATGTCTTTCTTTATTTCACCTAGTTCTTTATGATTAATCAAATATAATATCATTTGTTTTTAAATCTTCAATATTCTTTTGATTTCTGCTGTTTACTGGAACTTCAATAGTTAAGAATGTATCTTTTCCATCAGAATCTTTACCTTGATAAAATTTAAAAACATAAGTTTCTTTCTGTAATGCTCTTACTGGTATTGAAAATGTTGTTTCGGTAATAGCTTCATTACAGCCAATACCATCATCTACATGTACTATGGGGTAAATTAGCCTTGTTGGTCCATCATAAATGTAATCAAATTGATCATAGTAAAAATAGCAACTATTGGGCAGAGATATAGTTACATTAACTAGGTAAGAGCTTCCGTAATTAAATTCCTCAGGAAGTTCTGCTCTTATAACACTTGAGAACTCAAAGTGGTAGTCGTGGTCGTTATCGTTGTCGCTGCTACATGATAATACAGATATAGAAAGACTAACGATTGTAATTAATAAATACTTAAAATTTTTCATTTTATTTTGTTTTTAATTTTTATTCAAATGTACCCGTGCTTTACATTTTTAATGGATTCATTTGAAGTGCTTAATGGTTAATAATGATTTTATTTTCTCTCTCGTTTTAGTGTATCCAAAAACTCCTATTTGAATTAATACCGACACTAATACTATAATTTTTTAGGTATTTTAAATAGAATAGTCATGATTTATAGTTTTATTGTCTCATAGCTATTCCTGCAGCGGTTCCATATTCTTCTAGTATTTTGATAAATCCTTTGATTGCATTTCTGAAAACTATTTTAACTTTTTCGAGTATAGTATATGTTGGTATTTCTCCTATTATAGGTCTATAAAAATTTTTATTGAATTGAGCGTTGTTAATTGTTGTGCTTTGAGTTTTCATATCTATTTGTATTTAATTATTATTTATAGTACAAATTTAGGTCTAAGTGAAAGTTGAAATTGAGGTTAACTAAGTGAAGTGACCAAATAGAATAGTGAAGTGATTCTAATTGAAAGTGAACTTAAAATGTTAGTATTAGTTAACTGATAAGAATTGAAGAAAACAGCGCTGTTTTGATGCCCTAATTATAGTGATATAACTTCAAAAATGCTACTTAGATTAGAGAGTATCCTAAGTGCGTGTTACGGAATAGATATTTACTGTTCCCTGCTTACCTTTTAGAAGCACATTGCCTTCAAGTTTAGTTGCCGTCCATAAGTCAATTTCTACGACTTTTAAAAGTTTTTCTGAAATAAGTAGGTCAAACCCTAATCGATTACATTGGTCTTGGATTCTTGAAGCTGTATTTATAGTATCACCATGATAAGCAATTTCACGTTTATGTTCACCAACTTCTGCAACAGTTACGATACCACAATTCATACCTGCTTTAAATTCTGGTGCTAAACCATAAGTTTTCAGATAATAATCTTTTCTACTTTTAATTTGATCTTTAAAAGCATAAAAAGCGCGTATGCTTTTAGCGTTTTTAAGGCCTTCCTTATACGGCCAAGTTAATACCGCTTCGTCTCCCACATATTGGTGAATAGAAGCTTCATATTTATTAACTATGGCCAAATCAAAAAAACAGTCTTGAAGGAGCCTGCTATATTTTATATGTCCTAATTTTTCTGCAATTGTGGTAGAACTTCTAAGATCTAAAAACATAAAAATAAACTCTTTTTCTTTTGGCGTATAGAATTTTCCTGAAATGAATTTAATCAAGTTGCCTTCACCTAGCATTAAATTAATATTGAGAAAAAGACTTATAAAAAAGTTGACTAATATAGTATAGATAAAGCTTACCCAAATGACAGGTAATTGAATAAACTCGGATATTTTAAAAGTAGCGTCTACAAATATTTCAATCTTAAGAAACAAATAGAATATAAATACATAAAACCCAATAGCCGATATAATTTGTAGTATAAGTGCAAATACAAATAATTTAGATAATGAAATACGTTTTTTAACTAATTTCTCAAGAAAAGTATGGAGTATGCCATAAAGTAGTCCTTGGGTAATCCATGCTATAATGAATATAAAAAGTATGTTGGAGAAAGAATTCTCCATATAAGGGATGTTTGCGTCCTGAGATCCTCGAAGGAGTTGCCAGACGAGGCTTGCAATTAACCAACCTATGATATAATCTTGTAATATTTTATTATGTCTAGATTTCAAATTAAGTCATTGATAATTAAATGTTTTTCGTGAGCCTAATTATTTATCCAATTTTTTATTTCTGACGATTTTGCTTTGCTTATTGTAATACGCTCCTTAGATGGCGGATTTACATTAATAATTAGTTTTCCATTAAAGTAGAATTTAATATTCTGTATAGCATTTCTATTAAGTATAAATTGCCTGTTTGCCCTATGAAAATTATACGGGTCTATTTCGTTTTCAATATCTTCTAGTTTTTTATCTATTATGTAAGTTTGATTTTTACCTGTCACAGCTTTTACAATACTGTTTTCTATATAAAAATAAGCAATATCTTCTGTTTTAACAGGAATTAATTCATCTCTCTGATGTACTAAAAATGTAGTTCTGAAAACTTGATTTTTAGATTGCATTAATTGTACTAATTGTTGAATGTTGTTATAAGGTATTGTATCAATTTTTGAGTTGGTTTTAAACTTTTTGATTGAGCTATTTAATTCTTCCTCATCAATTGGCTTTAAAAGATAATCAATGCTATTTACCTTAAATGCTTTTAGTGCATATTGGTCATAAGCTGTTGTAAATATTATTGGAATATTGATAGTTACCTGTTCAAAAATTTCAAATGAAATACCATCAGAAAGATGTATATCCATAAAAACTAAAACCGCTTCACTTGGATTAGAAAAATAATCAATGGCCGATTTTACAGAATCAAGAACAGTTAGTACCTCTATGTTAGAATCTATATTATTTATTAAGTAAGTGAGTTGTTCACTTGCTGCTAATTCATCTTCTACAATAACTACTTTCATGATGATTAATTTAAAGAAAGTTTGACTTTAAATGTGTTGTTTTTGTTACTTATTGATATGTGCTTCTTTTTTAGAGCATAATACCGCTTATTAAGGTTTGATAAGCCATTACCGGTTCCAGTAGCTAAACTTTTTCTGGGTCTTATTTCATTTTCAATAATTATAAACTCATCTTCGGAATATATATTAACTTCTAGTGGATTTTCTTCTGATATTTCATTGTGTTTAATTGCATTTTCAACTAATAACTGAAGTGCTAAGACGGGTACTTCTTTTTTTATCCATTTTTCATGAATATTATAAGTGATTTTAAAACGATTGCGGTATCTTGTTTTTATTAAATGTATATAACTACTTAAAAACTCAAGTTCTTCTTCTATAGATACTAAATCTTGTTCACTACTTTGTAATATATAACGATACATGGAGGAGAGTTTGTTTATAAAATTTATAGCATCTTTATTTTCTTTAACAAGTGCACTTAATGAATTTAGAGAGTTGAATAGAAAATGAGGATTAACTTGGTTTTTTAAAGCCATCAATTCATTTTGTAAGCTTTGTTGTTTTAAAGCTTCTTGCTCTATTAATTTTTCTTTTAAGCTCAATTGATATCTTAAAATTCTAGCTATAAAGATTATTATTACTGTTATAACGAAATAGATGAAGTATGTTAACCCTTCTTCTTCTGAAACCATTGACTCTCCTACTAATATTGGATACAAAAAGAAGAATAAATGTAATAATGCTAAGTATAAAGCAATATTTATAATTATAGTTGTTAACCCTCTTAAAAAGCTTTGAAATTTTGAATAAAAGTATTTAGTATTGGCATTAAATTCTAGCAGCAACCATGAAAAAAAGGTAAACCATAAAAACCGAAAGATTATATCTTTTACAGAAGCTGTAGTGAATGCTGTGGATAAATCATCTACAATATCAAAGATAATCAAAATTCTAGGCAAAGTTAAAAGTGTTGATATAATAAAGGCTATACCTAGTAAAACGTTTTGCTTTATAAATTTGGTTGTCAAAATGGTTATAGTATTATTGATGAAGAACATAGCTAATATAATTAAAATTAATGTAAGTAAATTGTATAATTTTAGCTGATTATTTATGAAATTAAAAACTGCCAGAGAGGTGTGAAATATATTTCAGTAATCTCTGGCAGTCAAACTAACCAACCAAACTAACTATACATGAAAATTATTTTATCAATTCTTTTACTATTTGTTTTGAAAAATCTTTAGAAATAGTTCCTAAAGATTTGGGGTTATCAATCTCTGTCGTTATAACTGATCTCAATCGTTCGTTATCAGTTTTTGTTAAATCGTAAATTACAGTTTCTAGAATGTATTTTTTACCAGTATGGGTAATGGTGCTTTCAGGCTTAGATTTTACATGAATACTACTGTAATAACGATAGAATGTTCCATTAGGACCTCTAAAATATCTTGGGAAATAAAGTGTTGAGTAGTCTCCACCAATGGTTTCTGTTCTTGAATATTCTTGAGTCTCTTTCAGAGTGTTAAGAATAATAATGTCTATGCCTTTATTTTTTAAATCCTCAACGATATTTTTAACTTCATTTTCGTTGAGTTTTACCTCGGTGTCAATTTTTGGAAAAACGGTTAAGCTTTCCATAGAATTAAGACCATGTTCTCTTAATTTATTTACTAAGTCATTCTCAAACTGACTTCTAACTACACGGTCGTCTGTTTTACTGATTACCATTAAGCGTTTATCATTTAAATTGAGTTCTTTTGAATTGTTCCAAGTACTAACAACTTTGACAGTTGAGCAACTTGTAAACATAATAATTAGTATTAATATACTTAGTATTTTGTTTAGTGTTTTCATGATTTCTAGTATATTTATATAAACATATGGATGTCATTAGTATCTCTGTTGATTAAATTTAATCTTACTGAGGTGTGATTTTCAGAGCTTTTTAGATGTAAAAACCGTTTTACAAAACCCCATTTTTTTAGAATTGATTTTAAATTTTTCATGACGTTAATGTTTTAATTCTTATACAAATGTATGTCACGATTAAAGTCTAAATCTTGACTTTTTAAGTGAAGTGACTAAAATCTAAAGTGAAGTGCTCTAACTTGAAAGCGAATTATATTGAAAGTACAAGTATCCCATTTATAATTTTAAAACAAAGGGGATAAATCTATAAGATATAAGTCTTAATTAGTTGAGAGAAAAAGCTCTTTTTCTATAATAAGCTAATACGGATACAATGATAATTATAACAATTAGTATATAGATAAATGTTGGAATTGGTAATGGGTCTCCAGCAGCGTAACTATGTAGTCCAGATAAATAATAATTAACACCAAAGGATGTCATTATAATTGAGCCAAATGCAAAAACACTAGCTGTATTAAGTATAAAGGAACTTTTTAACTTAGGGATAAGCCTAAGGTGCAAAACAATAGCATATGCTATAATGCTAATTAAAGCCCATGTTTCTTTTGGGTCCCAAGCCCAATAACGCCCCCAAGATTCGTTTGCCCAAATACCACCTAGAAAGGTTCCAACGGCTAGTACAAATAAACCAATTGTCATTGAAATTTCATTGATATAGGTTAGTTCTTTAATTCGAATATCAATTTCTTTCTTTGATTTTTCAGTTTTAAAAATCATAAGTAATAATGCCATAAGTCCTAATATTGCAGAAAGTGCTAAGGGCGCATAACTGCTTACAATAGTGGCGACATGAATTTTTAACCAAAACGATTTTAATACAGGCATTAAATTGGTTATCTCAGGGCTTAACCAATCTAGATAACTTACAAATAATAAAGCTCCTGAAAATAAGGTGGAGAGTGGTAATGCAAAATCAGATTTTCTAAACGTCATTAATCCACAGAGCAGCAATACCCAAGATACAAATACTAACATTTCATAACCGTTACTCCAAGGTGCATGTTGTGCTATATACCACCGGAGGATTATATTTCCTGTGAATAAAAGGAAACTAATAAGGGTTATAATAATGAAGATATTCCAAAGGAATTCAATTGCTTTTTTCCTAGTAAAAATTTTAGTTATGGCTAATACTAAAAGAATAGCTCCCAAAGTAAAAAATACTTGAAACAACCAAAAATTCAAATTAAGTTGATTGTACCATAATTCAGATTCAATACGCTTACGGTTAGGTATAATATCTTTACCTAAAACGTCCTGAAAGGTTTTTATATATTCTAGTTTTTCGCTCGCTGCTACCCAATTTTTAGTGGTAACATCTTTATAATAAGTTGGGATAATTTGTTTAGCAAATGTTGCATCTTCAGGTGGGAAATCTTGAAAATGGTGTGTTTGACTGTGCCATTTATTGTTTTCATCATTGCTATTAGGGAATACTTTTAAATAATTTCCAGAAAATACGTTATAAAGAATATTGAAACGTTCATCTACTTTTAAAACTTCTTTATCCAATTCGCTTCTTTCTGCAGGTTTCTTTTTATTAGCTTGTTCAACAACTTGTCCAAAAAAGTACTTTCCTTTATCATCTAATAAACCTACAAAAGACACTAAACCATCTTCACTAATGTTTAAATCTTTAAAGAGTTCTCCTCCTTTTTTAGGGTCTACTTTTATAAGTGGAATATATTGCCAAATATTTGATGCCGATTGCATAGCAAGAAATGCCTGATTTGCATTAAAACGAATACTTTCTCCATCTTGTGTAAACTTAAAATAAGGCTTACGCGATAGTTTTCTTAAAAACTCGGAAGCTAAAGTGTTCATAGGTTTTATGCGTCCGTCTAAATCTTGAACCATCAAACGCCCAAACAATTCAGCATGTTGTTTGTCTATACGCTGTTGTTCTATGGTTTGTAAATCAATTTTTGGTGTTTTGTTGGTTTTATCTTGAGCAAAAGAAGTATTTGAAAGACTCAGGAAAAGTAGAAGTATTAAAGCATTTTTTAGTTTTAGCTTTTTTAATTTTTTATTGATTAATGTGAAACGAGATGCTTTTCCAAAGAGTGTAAAAAACATACCTATCATCATTAATAAATAGCCCAAATAAGTAATATTTGTACCAATAACATCATGATTAACGGCTAATACGGTTCCTAGTTCATCTGTGTCATAACTGGCTTGAAAAAAGCGATAGCCATTATAATCTAACACATTATTCATGAAAATACGATGAGGTATTTCGGTGTTATTATCAATAACTTTAACCTCACTTGCGTATGCTGATGGACTTGTAGAACCAGGGTAGCGTTCCAATTGAAAATCATCCAAATGAATTGAAAAAGGCGTCGTTATAGCTTCAGCTCCATAGGATAGTGATACTTTAATAGTATCAATATTTAAGTTATGTGTTGTTGGTAAAAAGCCTTCACGATACAGTAATGTTGTTTCTTTAGTAGTTTCGTTTACTTTAATATTGACAATTAAAGCATCATCCTTTTGTTCATCATTATCTTTTGGTTTTTCTGAAGCACTTACAAGCGCTATTTCAGCTTTTGGGTGATAGGATAGCGGCACAAATGAAGCATCACCATCACGATATAATGTTCGTAACGACATCGCTTGTAAACTATCTTTTTTAATGGTTCCCGCTATTTCTGTAGCCATAACAAACGTACTTAAATTTCTGGGAGAAAGAATGCTAAATACACCATCATTTTCAATAATATTGATGACATCTGGTTCATTAACTTCAAAGCCTACTTTATGTTTATGAGCACCAATAGCTTCAACTTCGCCTTTTTCTAAAAAAACAGTTTCTCTTCCGTTTCCTGCTGAAACCACCATTTGAATCATGGCTTTTCCATTTTCAGCATCGTCCTTTATTTCTGGAACAGCATCTGCAATAAATTCATTGTAAGAAATGGTAATAGGAGTCGTGTTGAATTCTGTAGCAATACTAAAATCGTTATTACTTAATGGAGAAAAATTAAGTTGTTTTTTAATGGTTTTTACAGTTTTGCCATTAGATAAGTGTACATGTAGATAGTTGTTATCAGATACGATAATGTTAGAAGAAGCACCTTCGCGAATTCTCATAATTCCGCCATAAGACGCATAGCGTGTAATGCTTGCGCCAATTAATATGATGATAAAAGCCAAATGAAACATAAGTAATGCCCATTTTTCTAAACGCCAAAGTTTGTATTTATAAATATTCATTATGAAACAAATACCGAGTCCTAACATAACGAGTTCAAACCACCAAGCATCATAAATTAGTTTCCATGCCGTCGCCGTACCAAAGTCGTTTTCGATAAAGGTGGCTACAGCCATAGACACCGCAAAAGTAAGTAAGAATAGCACTGCTAAAATAGGCGAGGAGAATAGGCGTAATAATTTATTCATGAATTAGGTGGTATGTAAATTAAAAGATACCTTACTTTTTGTATAATAAGGTATCTTTAATATTGTAATCTAGAAATAAAATTAGTTTTCTACAGATGATACTGCATTTATTGGCATCTTATCTTCACGAGCTTTAGCTTCTTCAAGCCATTTTGGTAATAGCGTTTTTTTGAATTCTGCTTTTTCTGCTCTTAATTTTTCCATATCTAGACCTATAAATTCCTGTGCTTTTTCTTTAGTAGAAATATCAGGCATTTCTATAGGTTTATTATGCCCTAAATCGGCTAATAAACGCGCTAGTTTAACACGAGCTTCTTGCGCTATCACTAATCCGCTACCAATAACTCTTGCAGTTTCTACAGGAGAATGAAAAGATGCGCCATGCGCTGCCGCAGAATAATCCCAACGCCATTGTCCGTGACGAATATTTGTTAATATGGGCTTCATTTGTTCTTCTGTGGCTCCTAAATCCCAACATTTTTTAGCTTCTAAATGCGCTTTTACAAGAAGGTCTTCTAATTTCAATCTATTTTCGGTAGCTTTACGTTGTCTCTCGTAAACATTGGCAATGAGTTTGCCAGATTCTTCTCTATGGCATACTTGGCACGCATTAGATGTATTGTTTAAAGGTGATTGAATGTGATGGTCTGTAAATTTTTGTCCGCCTTCACTTTTGTAAGGCATGTGGCAATCGGCGCACGATACACCTCTATCTGCGTGAACTCCAGTAGTAAATGTTTCATATCCTGGATGCTGCGCTTTTAACATAGGTGCTTTACTTATTTTGTGTGTCCAATCTTTAAATTCTAAGTTGTCATAATACTTTTCCATATCTTCAACGGTCATGCCATCTTTCCAAGGGAACACCAAATAAGGTACACCTTCTTTTCCTGGTAAATTTTTATTGAAATAATACTCTACATGGCATTGTGCACAAACTAATGAACGCATTTCATTATGTGTAGCCTTGTTAATATCTTTTCCCATAGCATCAAAGGCCTCTACTAAAGCAGGTCTTGTAATACGAAGCTTCATAGTTTCAGGATTATGACAATCGGCGCATCCTATTGGATTTACTACTTCTTCACCTTTGTCTGCCCATTTTCCACTATAAAATTCAGCAATACCAATTTCATTCATTAAACGTGGCACATCTGGACTTTTACATGTCCAACAGGTTGCTGGCATAGGACCATCACCTTTGCCTTTTGGTCCTCCAGTTCGTAATGAATTATGTATATCTTCAATAGCATAGGAGTGTCCACGTCCTTGATTGTAATCTTTTGAAAAACCATAGCCAGCAAATAGTACTACTAAACGAGGATCTTCTTCAAGAACATCTCGCATACGTGAACCACCTTGATAAGAAGCAAATGTGGTATCTAAAGTTTGTAATGAAGATTGATATTCTAATGGAAAATTCTCTCCCCAAACCGCATTTCTAGGTTCATTCTCTCCTATATTTACCTGAGGTACGTATCTATACTTTGCTTCAGATTTTCTATTTACAATACTAGATGCCAAAAGCCCTAGTAGAAAAACGACAATAATGGTTACGATAAATAATACTTTGTTTTTCATACTATATATTTTTATTAATCTTTAATCTGTTTTTGCATCCAAGAAGGTATAACAAGTTCATCTTCTTCATCGGTAGGCAATGGGGCAACATTAAATTTTATAGTGGTTAAACCATGTACTTTGCCATGAGGTACTTGCTTATGGCAACTCCAACATTGGCGTCCTGTTCTATTTTCTTTATGGCCTTCTAGCCAACCATCATATTTTACTTGTGTAACTTGTTGTACATGGCAACGAATGCAGTTGCTTTGTACTACTTTTTGAGAAGCTTCTTTCATTTCTATAACATCAGGTTCTGCACGAGCTGTAAAAACAGAGGCATGATATAAACCATCTTTTGCTTTAAAGTAATATTTATTGAAGATGTTATTATGAGGTACATGGCAGTCGTTACATTTAGCCCATTCGCGATGTGAACTATGCATCCAACTATTATAAACAGGTGTCATAACATGACAGTTTACACAGGCTTGAGGATCATCAGACATATAAGATGTTATTCTAGACTCTCTTGCCATAAACAAGCCTAAACCAATGACTACTGCAATAAAAAAAACGGCAGTAGTTCTCCATTTAGAGGTTTTTGAGGGTAAAAATCGTCGTTTAAAATTCAATGATGTTGTTGTTTTTTTTTAAAAATAGGCAATAAATGTTTGACTATCAATTTTTTTTTTATTCTTTTATGTTTAGGAAGTGGTAATTAAATTTTTGGAATACTTTTTTATAGGTACATAATATACCAGTTATGATTTAGCTCTTTATATTTTATATTTTCAGGTTTATTTGTATCTAATTATGAAAAGTCTAATATAAATTCGCAAAATATTGTTATCAATGATGTTGTCCTATTTCTTTTCAAATGTAGCTAATTTTAGGATAGTTTCTAGAAATAATTCAGCACATTTCCTTCTATTCCTTAAAAACTTCTTTCCAGAAAAAGAGCTTCATTAAAATAGTTCTTGGACATAATCCATATTTTTAATTTTTCATACCGTTAACCCTTTCCGTCTCGATAGCTATCGGTACTGGAAAGGAACACTTCATTCCCAAGTGAAAAGCGTGAATCAAGTCCGCCAAATAGGATAAAAATATATTCTATTAAAGATGCTACGCTAATTGGAGGCTATGATACAAAAGGATATGGGGTTGTTGCTCAAAATGAAATAAAAGCAATTAAGGAGTTAGCTCAAAATGAAGGAATTATTTTAGATCCAGTATATTCTGGAAGAGCTTTTTATGGAATGCTTGACTATATTATTAAAAGCAAGATAGAAAAAGGTTCCAATGTTCTTTTTTGGCATACTGGTGGTTTGCCTGCTAATTTTTATTATTCAAATGAATTAATACAATAATTATATCTGGTTAATAATATTTATTGCTAATTGTATTAATTCATGGTGTCCATTAAAAAAAGATTCATTTGTTTTACCTATGTTGTACCTGTAATAAGAAAAGCTGAAGATATATCTTCAGCTTTTCTTTGTTTACCTTGTAGCGAGAGCGGGGCACGATCCCGCGACCTCCGGGTTATGAATCCGACGCTCTAACCAGCTGAGCTACCTCGCCATAATTTAAGGCTGCAAATATAAAAACATTATTGTTGTACACAAACTTTACTTGGGTAAAATATTATTAAAATTATTGTTATACTTATCAATTAATGTATATATTGGCAACATAAACTTAAAGTGCTATATGGACGATAAAATTAAATTTGATATAGAATTCCCAATTCACGCATCTCCTCAACTGTTATATCAATATATATCTACTCCGTCTGGTTTATCAGAATGGTTCTCAGATAATGTAAATTCAAGAGGAGAGTTGTTTATTTTTATTTGGGATGATAGTGAAGAAAAAGCTAAACTTTTAAGTAAAAAAAGTGGTGAGCGTGTTAAATTTAGATGGATTGATGATGAAGAGGAAGGTTCACAGTGTTATTTTGAAATTAGAATACAAGTAGATGAAATTACTAAAGATGTATCTTTAATGATTACAGATTTTGCAGAAGAAGATGAAGTTGATGAATCTAAAATGCTATGGGAAAATCAAATTTCCAGTTTAAAGCAAGTATTAGGTTCAGCTTAAATTTATAAATATTTTTTAAAGTATATTTGCCCATTCTTAATTAATATAAGAATGGGTTTTTTTTATGACAAATTTTAATGGAAATATCTTAGAAGATAATGTACTATTATCTATTCAAAATAGAGGCTTAGCATACGGTGATGCACTTTTTGAAACTATAAAAGTATTAAATGGTACTTTGTTGTTTTGGGAAGATCATTATTTTAGATTAATGGCATCTATGCGAATTATGCGCATGGAAATTCCTATGGATTTTACTATGGAGTTTTTAGAAGATCAAATTAAAAAAACATTAGAATCTAATGAATTAACTACAGCATCTTCAAGAATTAAATTAACAGTATTTAGAGAAGAAGGCGGTTTGTATTTGCCTAGTACAAACAATGTGAATTTTTTTATTACAACAAAATCCCATGATAATGATATATATATACTTAACGAAGATTTTTACGAAGTAGATTTGTTTAAAGATTATTATATATCACCAAGTTTATTATCAACTTTAAAAACAAATAATAAAGCTTTAAATATTGTTGGAAGTATTTATGCGAATGAAAATAACCTACATAATTGTTTTGTTTTAAATACAGATAAAAAAGTTGTTGAAGCGCTTAACGGAAATGTGTTTTTAGTAAAAGGAAATACTATAAAAACACCACCAATTAATGATGGTTGTTTAAAAGGTGTTATGAGAAAGCAACTTATTGATATAATAAAAACTATTCCAGAATACGAACTTGTAGAAGATTCCATTTCTCCTTTTGAAATTCAAAAATCAGATGAAATTTTTATAACTAATGTTATTGTTGGTATTCAGTCTGTAACAAAGTATAGAAAAAAGACTTTTACTAATGAGTTTGCTAAAAGTTTATTACAGAAATTGAATATAAAAATTAGATTGAATTAATTAAAACTAGGATTTTCTGGTGCATTAGACCAAATACTGTATTCGCCACCAAATTCTAACATTTTTTCTTTCCAAAAGGTTTCGTAGTTTTTTTCAATAATATTTTTTTTGTAAATATTTTCAGCTACTACCCAAGAATTAGCTTTTAATTCTTCTTTTAATTGGTTGGTATCCCAACCAGAATAACCTAGGAAAAAACGAATATCGTTTTCTTTTATGGTATTGTTTGCTATTTGTTCGGCAACTTTACTAAAATCACCACCCCAAAATATACCTAAAGAAATTTCTATACTATTAGGTATTAAATGTGGTATTTTATGAATAAAATATAAGTTATCTTGTTCTACAGGACCACCATTATAAACTTTAAATGTAGCTTCTACTTCTGGTACCAAGTCATTTATGGTGTATTCTAATGGTTTATTTAATATAAAACCTATAGAGCCTTGTTCTGTGTGATCTGCTAATAATACAATAGAGCGATTAAAAGAAACATCGCCAATTATTGCAGGTTCCGCAATAAGTAAATCACCTTTTTTAGGTTTTGATGTTACCATAGATTTGAATATTTATCAACTAAATCTAATATATATTTATTAAATAAGCAACTGTTTTAGTAATATAAAATAAAAAAGCCTTCAATTAATTGAAGGCTTTTTTTGAATTATTAAGAAGTAAAACTTAGTTTACTGCACTTGATAAATCAGATCCAGCTTTAAACTTAACAACGTTTTTAGCTTTAATTTTTATTGTAGCACCAGTTTGAGGGTTTCTTCCTTCTCTTGCAGCTCTTTTAGAAACTGACCAAGATCCAAATCCTACTAAAGAAACTCTGTTACCTTTTTGTAAAGCTCCTTCAATTTCAATGATTGCACACTCTAAAGCTTTTTTTGCAGCAGCTTTAGTAATTCCTGCGTGTTCTGCCATTGCATCGATTAAATCTGTTTTGTTCATAATGTAAAATTTAATTATTAATAAATTGGTTAAACTTTTTGTTAAATCCTACTACAAATTTATACGGATTATGCTACCACGCAAGTAATAGCAAGGGAAATACCCAGTATTGTTGATAACTTAATACTTTTGTTAATAAAGACAGTGTATTTTGTCGGATTTTTTAAGATATCACTGTTAATAAGGGTTTAGAGCATTTTTGCATCTGCTTCAAATGTATACCCATTTAATAACGATTTTATATCCATTAATTTTTTACCTGGAAGCTTAATTTCTTCAATAATTATGTAACCATTTGTTACTGCTACTTTTAATTCTTTCTTCGTAGAAATAATACTACCATTAATTAATGAGTGATTAAAAGTCTCCTTTTTAGCGGCGTAAATCTTAATAGCTAATTCATCATTTCCATTAATTAAGGTGCACCAAGCAGCAGGATATGGACTTAAACCACGAATCATATTATATATATGGTTTATGTTGTCGTTCCAATTAATTTTACAATTGTCTTTATTAAGCTTATAGGCGGTTCTTGTTTCGGCATTTTCTTCTTGCGGTGTTGTTTTTAAAGTACCTTTTTCAATTAAAGCTAAGGTTTTTAAAACAAGCTCACTTCCTAGGTGCATTAATTTGTCATGCAGACTTCCGGCGTTTTCTTCAGAATCAATTAATATATCTTCTTGTAAAATCATTTCACCAGTATCAATTTTTTCATCTATAAAGAAGGTTGAAACACCTGTTTTTGTTTCACCATTTATAATGGCCCAATTAATTGGTGCAGCGCCACGGTAGTTTGGTAATAAGGAGGCATGTAAATTGAATGTTCCATATTCAGGCATTTGCCAAACAACTTTTGGTAACATTCTAAAGGCAACAACTATTTGAAGGTTTGCATTAAGTGCTTTTAATTCTTCTAAAAAAGCTTCGTTCTTTAAATTTGTAGGTTGTAATATATTTAGATTTTGAGTTTTTGCATATTGTTTAACGGCACTCTCGTTTAGTTTACGACCTCTACCAGCAGGTTTATCGGGTGCTGTAATAATACCAACAATATTATATTTATTTTCTACGAGTGCTTTTAATATAGTAACTGCAAAATCGGGCGTACCCATGAATACAATTCTTAAATCTTTCATTTTTTTGTGTTTATTTTATTCTGTCAGATATTATATTTTATAAATGACTTAATTTAAAAGTATTTGTTTTTGTTATAGAAATGATATTATGCTCTAACAATAGTTTTATAACTTTTTTTATGTCTTCTTTTGATGCATCTAGCTTAGTGGTGATTTCTCTAGACGATAAATCGCCATTTTCTAATAATTCTATAATACGATTTTTTAGCGTACTTATGTTTTTAGGCTTAGTACTTTTTTTTGAACTTACACAAACCGAGCAAATACCACAGGGTTTCATGTCTTTTTCTCCAAAATAGGAGAGGAGTTGCATGCTTTTACAAACCGAATCATTTTCAACATAATTAAGTATGGCTTTAACTTGCTGTTGTTTTAGTTGGTTTTGTTGTTCTATAATTGATGCAATTCGGTTGATGGTTTTGTCATCTTCACGCGGCTGAATGAATGTAACTTGTGCATCGGTTTTAGATAAATGAAGGGTTATAATACCATCTTTTTCTAATTGTTGTAAGGTGCTAATTATAATATTTTCTTTTACAGATGCTTTTTCTACTATTTTAAATAGGTTAATGCTTGTTTCATGATCAAAAATACCACCATACATACGAAGTATAGATTTTACAATAATATTGTAATCTTGATGTGTGTCTAGATAATTAAAAAGCGATGCATTTGATGTAATAAATTGTACAGATACTTTGTTTTTAAACTGTTTAGATAGGGAGATAATACTATTTCTGTCTAGTAATAGTAACGCATTATAACATAAAACACTAGAGAACTTGTATGTTTTACAAAAGGAATTGAAATCAAAATCGAATGTTAAATATTCGCCTTCACCATAAGAAATTTGAAAATAGTTACACAGTTTTCTATATATTTGTTTAACAAAATCGACAGTGGGTAAAACACTTAAAAATTGATTTTTAACCAAAACTTCATCACTATTATTCTTTAAAATAACGGCAAAGGCTTTGTCTCCATTTCTCCCCACGCGACCCGCTTCTTGAAAGTAACTTTCAATACTTTCTGGTAAATTTAAATGAATTACGGTTTTAACATCGGGTTTGTCAATGCCCATTCCAAAGGCATTGGTGGCTACCATAACTTGTTTTTTGTTATGTATCCAATCATCCATGTTGCTATCTTTATCATTATTAGCGAGTCCGCCATGATAAAAGGTTGCAGATATGTTTTTAGACTCTAAAAACGAACTAATTTCTATGGTAGATTTTCTGTTTCTAACATAAACAATAGAAGACGCTTTGTATTTCTTTAAAATAGTTTCCAATCGGTAATGTTTATCATCTTCATGAAAAACCATATAGCCTAAATTGGGTCTGTAAAAGGAGTGTTTAAATATTTTTGGATTAATAAAATCGAGTTCTTTTACAATATCGTCTACAACTTCTGGTTTTGCCGAAGCTGTTAATGCAATAACATTAACGCTAGGTTGTAATTGGCGTAATAGAACAATGTTTTTGTAAGCAGGTCTAAAATCGCTTCCCCATTGAGAGATACAATGTGCTTCATCAACAGCAATTAAATTTACATTCATTTGCCTAATACGTTCCTGTACTAACTCTTGTTGTAAACGTTCGGGCGAGAGGTATAAAAACTTATAATTTCCGTAAATACAATTATCTAAAAGCGTGTCTAATTGACTGTATGAAATACCACTAGTAAGCGCCATAGCTTTAATCCCTTTGTTATTAAGAGATTCTACTTGGTCTTTCATTAGAGCAATAAGAGGCGAAACAACAATACAAATACCTTTTTTTGCTAAAGCCGGTATTTGAAAACATAACGATTTTCCGCCACCAGTAGGCAATAAAGCAAAGGTATCTTCGCCTTCAAGAACAGCGTTAATAATAGCTTCTTGATTGGGTCTAAAGGCTGTGAATTTCCAGTAGCGTTCTAATATGTTTATGGGGTGCTCCAAAAAAATATTTTAAATATTGTTTAATATGAAATCAATACGTTTTTCAATAGTTCCAAAAGGAACTTCAGTAATATTATAAGCTAATTTTTTATAAACTTGTTTTAATGCTTCATGAATTTTAATAGCCTCTTCAAAAGTTTCAAACCGTTCGTTGTCAGTTTTATAAATAGCTTTCCAAGGCGGTAGTAAAAAAATATGATTATATCTATTAGTATCACATATTTTTAAGAATTCTTCACTGTATTCTTGATTAAAAAAATCCATGTAAGCTAAAACATCAGGAATTCCACGATCAAAAAAAACGAGCGATTCATTTAAATCAAGAGCCTGCTTAAATTGATTTAACCTACCATTTAATAGTTTGGTATTAAAATCTAACGGATCGTTTACAAATGCAATGGGGTTAGAAATTTGTGAATCTGCTTCCACATCATTTTTAGCTTCTAAAGTTAATTCCCTTATAACTTCATCAAAACAATAATGATTTTGATTTTTCAATTCATTAATAATTGATGTTTTTCCAGTACCTGGACCTCCTGTAATAACAATCTTTTTGCTGTTCAATGCGTATAATTTAGCTGTAAAATTCGGAATTTAACACCGATAAAAAAAATACTAGTGAAAACATCTATACCAAATAGTTAATATTGTGTGAATATTGTGCCCTAATAAAAAAAGTACAGTAACAACATAAATGAAAATAGTATATTTGTACCATATAAAAAAGCATAATGAGTACACCTCCAAATTCGGAAGAATTTTACAAAAAATTAAAAACACAATTATACGATACAGCCCTTTGGCCATCAGCGTATTTGTATAAATTTATTGTGAAATCTGACAAAGAAAAAATAGCATTAGTTGAAGCCTTATTTAATAATATAGGAGCCGTTATACAAAAAAAGGAATCTAAAAACGGAAAATACACGAGTATATCTATTAATGTTTTAATGAAAAACCCAGACGCGGTAATAGATAAATACAAGGAAGTTACAGAAAAGGTTGAAGGCGTTATAAGTCTTTAGTTTTTTTTTGTATTTTGCGCAAGCATAACAACTACATGCACATACATTTAACTCTACACGATAAATTTTGATAGACGATTTAGAATATAACACAGAGCGTGAGCATTTAATCATTCCAGAATATGGAAGACACATGCAAAAAATGATTAATCACGCTAAAAGCAGAGAAACAAAGGAAGAACGCGAAAAGTTAGCTAAAGCTATTATTTCGGTAATGGGTAATATGCAACCGCATTTAAGAGACGTTCCAGATTTTCAGCATAAACTTTGGGATCAGCTTTTTATTATGTCTAATTTTGAATTGGATGTAGATTCACCGTATCCTATACCTACAAAGGAAATTTATGAAGAGCGTCCAGAGCCTTTAGAGTATCCACAGAATTTTCCTAAATACCGTTTTTACGGAAACAATATAAAAACCATGATTGATGTTGCAAATACATGGGAAGATGGCGAGCTTAAAGAAGCTTTAACATATACCATTGCAAATCACATGAAAAAGTGTTTTTTAAATTGGAATAAAGACACTGTTGAAGATGAGGTTATTTTTGGTCATTTATTTGAACTTTCAAAAGGGAAAATAGATTTAAGAAATTCTGAAGAAGCTTTATCAGAGTCTAGTAGTTTACTTCGTACAAAAACAAAATATAGCAACAATTCAAATAAAAAAGGAGGACATTCTAAAAAGAACAACTCTAATAATCGCCAAAGAAAACGCTACTAAATCTACATGGGAACATTTAAAATTGAAGGTGGTCACCAATTAAAAGGGAGCATTCAGCCCCAAGGTGCAAAAAACGAAGCTTTACAAATTTTATGTGCAGTTCTACTAACTCCAGAACTGGTTACAATTAATAATATTCCAGACATTGTTGATGTTAATAAACTAATTAGTTTATTAAAGAAACTGGGTGTAAAAATTGAGAAGTTATCTCGAAATACGTATACATTTCAGGCAGACGATCTTGATTTAGAGTATTTAGAATCGGATGCATTTAAAATAGACGGACGCGGTTTACGTGGTTCTATTATGATTGTAGGCCCTTTACTAGCACGTTTTGGAAAAGGATACATTCCGAAACCAGGAGGCGATAAAATTGGTCGTCGTCGTTTAGATACCCACTTCGAAGGTTTAATAAAACTAGGCGCTAAGTTTAGATACAGTAAAGAAGATCAGTTTTACGGTGTTGAAGCCGAATATTTAACAGGAACTTATATGCTTCTTGAAGAAGCATCGGTTACTGGTACTGCCAATATTGTTATGGCAGCCGTTTTAGCAAAAGGACAAACCACTATTTATAACGCAGCTTGCGAGCCTTACTTACAGCAATTATGTAAAATGTTGAATAGAATGGGCGCTAAAATTAGCGGTGTTGGTTCTAATATGCTAATTATTGATGGTGTTGAAAGTTTAGGAGGAACAGAGCATACCATGCTTCCAGATATGATTGAAATTGGGAGTTGGATTGGTTTAGCAGCCATGACTAAAAGTGAATTAACCATTACTAATGTGTCTTGGAATGATTTAGGCGTTATACCTAACGTATTTAGAAAATTAGGTATTACAGTTGAAAAACAAGGCGACGACATTCATATTCCAGCACATACTGATGGTTACGAAATACAAAGTTTTATTGATGGTTCTATTTTAACCATTTCTGATGCACCTTGGCCAGGATTTACTCCCGATTTATTAAGTATTATTTTGGTTGTAGCAACGCAGGCTAGAGGTAGTGTTTTAGTACATCAAAAAATGTTTGAAAGCCGTTTGTTTTTCGTTGATAAACTGATTGATATGGGCGCTAAAATTATACTGTGCGATCCGCATAGAGCTACCGTTATTGGGCATGATTTTAAATCGACTTTAAAAGCAACCACCATGACATCGCCAGATATTCGTGCAGGTGTATCGTTACTTATTGCTGCACTTTCTGCAAAAGGAACATCTACTATTCAGAATATTGAACAAATAGATCGTGGTTACGAAAATATTGATGAACGTTTACGTGCTATTGGCGCTAAGATTGAGCGCGTGGAGTAGTTTTATTTAAGGTATTTTGTTTTAAAGTTTAAAGTCCCAATTTAGTATTAGATTCACTGAATTTGATTTTGTAGAACTAAAATTACTATTATTAGATTTACTATTGTCATTAATGCCGTAATTATCTCTTAATTCAATAGATATTGAATTGTTTTCATCTATTTCAAAATTATAACCAAAACCAAAAGTTAGACCAAAATCAGTTTTATTGAAACTGTCATTAAAATCTAAATCACTTTCATTTCCGTCATCAATATTTTTAACATCTAAAAGATAACTTAAGAAAGGACCTCCATTTACGTAAAACTCTAAGTTCTTTCCAAAAAAATATTTTACCATTATTGGAATAGAAAAGTATTGAAATTTGGTTTGAAATTTTAAATCAGGTATAGGTTTTGGTGCTTCTCCAATAGGAGTTCCAACAAAAATATTCGTAACATTTGATTCTGGATAGAATAATTTGACTGATTTTTTTTCATAATTTAAATCAGTTGACAAAAATAATTTTTCACTAATTTTAAAGTCAATTGAAACCCCAATTAAATAGTTTAATTCGGAGTCGAAATTTTCAAAAAACCTATTTCCTCTAAAATCAGAATATGTTAAGCCTGTATTTATACCGGTAATTATTTTGTCTTGACCATAAAGATTAAATGTTAAGAAAATAAGGATTATTCCAATTAGGTTAGTTTTTAAATTTTGATTCATGCCTTTTTGTATCTATGCGTTATTTTTAGAATCTGTTTACCGATAAGCGAAGTTAGATTTTTCTTACTAAAAAAGCAATAGGTTTATGTACTTATATAACGTATAAACTTTTGAAAACTAGATACTTTTAATTATTACACCCTTATTTATATGATTCGTTGTAAAGAATAGTTAATTTCGCCTACTACTTCTATTAAAATTATTTAAATGCAACATTTAAAAGAATCATCTAAAAATAAAACCAAAACAGCTTCTAAAGTAACCATGGCGCAAGCTTTTAAAACTATAATTTGGCCAAGGAGAAAGTTAGTTTTTATTGGTTTACTATTAATTGTTATTAGAAGTTTATCGGGCTTAATTTTACCATGGCAAAGTAAAGTTTTACTAGATGAAGTTGTACCAAATAAAGATTATACACAGCTTTATTATTTAATTGGTATTGTAATAGCAGCTATTACTGTACAAGCTACAACATCATTTTTACTCACTCGTATTTTAAGTGTACAAGCACAATATTTAATTAGCGAACTGCGTGCGCAAGTACAGAAAAAAGTACTGTCGTTACCCATTAGTTTTTTCGATAATACAAAGTCGGGCGCTTTGGTTTCTAGAATTATGAGCGATGTAGAAGGTGTTAGAAACCTAATAGGTACAGGTTTAGTACAGTTAGTTGGCGGATCGTTTACAGCCATAATATCTTTAGTTATTTTAATAAAACTAAATCCTTGGATGACTCTTTTTGTGTTTGTACCACTTTCAATTTTCGGATACATTGCGTTGAGAGCCTTTAAATACATTCGCCCAATTTTTAGAAAACGTGGAAAAATAAACGCCGAAGTTAAAGGGCGTCTTACCGAAACCTTAGCAGGTGTACGTGTTATAAAAGCTTTTAATGCCGAACAACAAGAAAATGATGTATTTGAAAAAGGCGTTGATAAACTATTTCAGAATGTAAAAAAGAGTTTAACTGCTACAGCTTTTATGACGAGTTCGTCTACTTTTTTAATAGGAGTTGCTACTACTGGTATTATGGGCATTGGTGGGTATTATATGATTTTAGGAGAGATGACCTCGGGTGAGTTTCTGTTTTTTACTTTAATACTTGGTTTTATGATAGCGCCAATTGTTCAAATGAGTAATATAGGAAGTCAGTTAACCGAAGCTTTGGCAGGTTTAGATAGAACCGAGGAACTTATGAATATGACTGCTGAAGAAGATGCCGAAGACAGAGATATTCAGTTAGAAACTTTTAAAGGAGATTTAGAGTTTGATGATGTGTCGTTTTCGTATGAAGCAGGTAAAGACGTTTTGCATAACATAAATTTTAAAGCACCAGCAGGATCGGTTACGGCTTTGGTAGGAAGTTCAGGTTCTGGAAAATCGACTATTGCGGGCTTATCGGCTACTTTTTTATCGCCTAAATCAGGAACAGTAACTATTGATAATCAAGATTTGTCGAAGGTTAAGTTGAGTAGTTATCGTCAATATTTGGGAGTGGTGTTGCAAGATGAATTTTTATTTGAAGGCTCGATTAGAGAAAACATTATGTTCCCGAGACCAAATGCTTCTGAAGAAGCATTACAAAACGCTGTAAAAGCAGCTTATGTAAATGAGTTTACCGATAGATTTGATGAAGGTTTAGATACGTTGATAGGAGAACGAGGCGTGAAATTATCTGGAGGCCAGCGTCAACGATTAGCAATAGCGCGTGCTATTTTGGCAAATCCTAAAATTATTATTTTAGATGAAGCAACCTCTAGTTTAGATACCGAAAGTGAGGCGTTAATTCAGAAAAGTTTAGCCGAATTAATTAAAGATAGAACCACTATTGTAATTGCGCATCGTTTAAGTACGATAAGACAAGCAGATCAGATTTTAGTAATAGAAGCTGGACATATTGTAGAACGTGGCACACACGACGAATTAATAGCTTCAGGTGGTAGGTATTTTGATTTGTATACCTATCAGGCTAAGATTTAAAGCCTAATTAGGTTTTATATAAAACTAATACCATGTTTTCCACAAATTTCTGTTACTTTTTCAAAATCTGGAGGTCCAGCAGGAAGTTTTGATAATTCGTCAAACATGTGTTCTATACCGGCAGGAAAAGCAGTGGTAATCATTTTAGCTTTTTCTGTTCCAACAACTTTCCATGAATGAGGTATGTTTTTTGGCGCAAAAGCAATGTCGCCATGTTTTAAAACAGTAGTTTTACCATCTACCATTATTTCAATTTCACCTTTAATAACTCTAAAAATTTCATCTTCTTTTGTGTGAATATGTGGAGGTATTCCAGTACCTGGTTCAACATTATCAACCCATTCAACTAATTGGTTTCCTGTATCACTACCAACTAGCTTATGTGTTTGAATGTCTCCTATTACATTGAGAATATTACCTTCAGAATCTTTAACTAATTTGGGTTTAGAATTGATTGAATATTTTTTTTTTGTGGAGATAGTTTGACCTTTAATTAATCCAGGAATTAAGGCGACACCTAATCCTAAACCTGAAGTTTTTATAAATTTTTTTCTGTCCATGGTTAAAATTTTTCTGCAATTTATATTTCTAATTGCAAATTAGCAATGTGAAAAGCACGGTAAATTCATAGATTTTGGGAGAAATTAGCTTTTTCTCAAGACAGATGGAGTAATTCCTGTATGAGTTTTGAAAAAATAACTAAAATAATCAGGAGATGAAAAACCTAATTCAAAACTGATTTCTTTTATGGTTTTGTTTGAAAATTTTAATGAATGCCTTGACCTCATAAGCAATTGTTCAATTATGATACTTTTTGAACTTACTTGTAAAACTTCTTTAACACATTCATTTAAATATTTTGGAGATATTTTAAGAAGGTTAGCGTATTCTGCTACTTCATGATGTTCAATTACATGCTTGTCTACTAGTTTTTTATAGTTATAGACTATGTTTGTTTTGGAATTGTTATTTGAAACGATAGATTTTATGTTACATTGTCCATCACAGTAAACAAAAAAAGTGTTTAATAGCGATATTATAGCATCTTCTTTGTGGTGGAGTTGAGAACCTAAAAGCTCATCAATCATTTCTAAAATAGCTTGTGTTCTTTTTTCAATTCCTGGACTTAATTTTAATAATGGAATTTCATCAGAATTGGAAAATCTTATTTTATTTATGTGCAGGTTTAAAAAGATAGGATTATTTAAGACCTCTTCAGTTATATGCAAAATATAACCTGAAGAAGTTGAGGTGTTCTTTTTTAAGATTTTCCATTGATGTTTAGGATCAAGAAAAAAAATACAATTAGAAACATTTTTATATGAAACATGATCTATTTCAATATAATCTATTTCATTTTTAATCCAACAAACAGTAAAAAGCCCCTTGTAATGTTCTGAGGAGGTTTCTTTAATGATTTGTGATATGTTAATATAACCTAATGTCATTTAGTATATGACACTAATGTGATTTTTTACAAATAGTATCAGCTATTAACGAAGTTAAGCAAAATATATTAAATGACAAGAAGGGGTTTTTTGTAAAGAAAAGCAGTCAAAAGTATTTTGGCTTCATCTAACAAAATAATTTTGAATAACTTTTATACAAAGATAAAGTTTTGCAAAAAGAGAAGCGAAAATCAAACAGTAGCTAATTTGTTTTTCTGCTTCAAAATAATAAAAACCAAAACAGATAAAATTCCAAAAATTGAAAACCCAATAAAAAGAGGTAATACAGAAGTTTTCACAAAACCACCAATGAAGTTTGCTATAGGAACTGCCATAACCGTTGAAATAAATCCGTTAATAGCAGCACCAATACCAGCAATGTGTCCTATAGGTTGCATGGCTAAAGCTCTAAGATTTCCAAAAATAAATCCTACCGCAAAAAATTGTAAAGCAAAAAAGCCAACTAAAATATAAATACTAGGATTGTTGCCAGACCAAAATAAAACAACATATAAAATAGAAATAGCTGAATATGCTATACTTGCCATGTATGCAATACGCATCATACCAAATTTTACAACTAATTGGCTATTTAAAAAAGTAGCCAAACCTATAGAAATGGCTAGACTAGCAAAAATGTATGGAAACATATCGGCTAAGTTATATTGATCTTCAAAAATTTGTTGTGAGGTGCTTAAATAAACCATAAAAGAACCTGTAATAAAACCAGATACAAGTGTAAATGCAATAGCAGCAGGATACTTAAAAAACTCTTTTGTACCATCAATAAAAAGATGCGGTGTAAACTTAATACGTTTTTCTTTTGGTAACGTTTCTGGTTGTCGTTTCCAGAACCAAAGCATAATAAATATACCAAAAATTAAATTGAAGTAAAATATAGATTCCCAATTAAAAAAATGAAGTAAAAAAGTACCTAAAGTTGGAGCGATAATGGGAATTAAAAGAAAAAACATAACAACAAAGGATACTATTTTAGCCATATAATCACCACTATAAGAATCACGAATCATTGATAGACTTAAACTTCTAGGAGATGATAAACCAACACCTTGAAGTACGCGCCCAATAATCATTAATTCAAAATTATTAGTCGCAATACAAATAATACTAGCTATTATAAAAAGTATAAATCCAAAATATACAATAGGTTTTCTACCAAAACTATCAGAAAGTGGACCGAATATAAGTTGTCCAAACCCTAAACCTAAAAATATCATGGTAATAAGCAGTTGGTTATCGCTTGTATTTGTAACATTTAAAGACTTTCCAATTTCTGGTAGCGCAGGTAATAAGGCATCAATAGAAAGCGCTACAATTGACATTAATGCAGCCATTAAAGCAACAAATTCTAACTTAAAATGTTCTGTTTTTTGCATAAGGCAAAAGTAAAAGAATTTAATCGAGTAAAAACTCAATAATCATTTAATAATACAATGTTATTATTACTAAATTTGATACTAAATTTATTTTAGTAAAATGACCATTGAACCGCTTTTAAAATATATTCGTAGCTACATTGATTTAACTAAAGAAGAAGAAGATTTTTTAGAATCAAAAGTTATTGTTAGAAAGTATTTAAAGGGACAATATATTTTACAACAGGGCGATATTTGCAAGTACGAAAGTTTTGTGCTGTCTGGGTGTACTAAAACGTTTTATGTTGATAAAGAAGGACAAGAGCATATTTTAATGTTTTCTATTGAAGATTGGTGGACTTCTGATATGGCTAGTTTTATAACTCAAACACCTGCCGATTTTAATATTCAATGTATAGAAAATACAGATTTAGTTTTATTTCCTTATGGCACTAGAGAAGAATTGTTTGAAAAAATACCTAAGTTAGAACGTTTTTTTAGACAAATTATTCAACGCGGGTTTATAGCATCACAAAAACGAATTGTTAGAGGTTTTAGTCTTTCAGCAAAAGAACAATACCTATACTTTAGAGAACAGTATCCTAAAATTGAACAACGTATACCTCAATATATGATAGCCTCATACCTTGGTATTACTAAAGAATTTCTTAGTAAAATAAAAAGTCAGATTCTTTTAGAGAAATAGATGTTAAACTAGATTAATATTATTTCTTAATCTATCTTATCTTTTTTTTAAAACTACTTTCAGATATTTGTATCATAAAATTAAAAAAACTTAAAATGAAAAAAGTAATTAAAAATTTAGCAGCAGTAGCAATAATAGTATTTGTATCATTTTCTTTTACAGAAATACAAGTAGATAAAAAGGAAATTAAAACAGATAATAGTAAAGTTGTTTGGAAAGGTTATAAAGTAACAGGATCTCATGAAGGGACTATTGCTATTAAATCTGGGTCTTTATCATTTGAAGCAGGTAAGTTAGTTGGAGGTGAATTTGTTATTGATATGGCAACAATTAATACAACAGATTTACAAGGAGAGTATAAAGGGAAATTAGATGGACATTTAAAATCTGCAGATTTCTTTGGTGTTGAAAAACATCCAACTGCAACATTAACTTTTACTAAAGTAGAAGCTTCTGGAAAAAACGCTTATAATGTTACAGGAGAATTAACAATAAAAGAGCAAACTCACCCTGTTGCTTTTGTAATTTCAATTTATGGAAACAAAGCAACAGCATCTTTAAAAGTAGATAGAACTATATATGATATAAAATATGGTTCGGCTAGTTTTATGGATGGTTTAAAAGATAAAGCTATTTACGATGAATTCGATTTAGTAGCAGATTTAGAATTCTAAATTATATATTGATTAATAGCAGTAAAAGGTGTTCAGAAATGAATACCTTTTTTTGTTTTCAACATTTTCTACTATAGATTTTGAAAAGCTTATATTTGAAGAAAAAAAAGCAAACACTATTTATGCCATTCAAGAAATTAATTGAACCACTTAAAGATACTATTGCTCATAAGGGGTTTGAAACTCCTTTACCACTTCAAAAAAAAATACTATCTAAAATTAAAGGAGGATCAAGCTTGTTTGTTATTGCTCCAAAAGAATCAGGTAAAACAACTAGTTTGGTTATTAGTGTTATTCAAAAATTAAAAAATGCTTTTGAAGATGCACCACGTGCACTCATTTTTGTAAAAGATAAACAAGCAGCGCTAGATTTAGAATTAGAGTTTAATGCATTTAAAAAAGGAACCGATTTACGTGTATATTGTGCTTATGAAGAAAAAAGTATAGATGACCAAAAGGATGAAATTTATGTTGGAACCGATATTGTTATTGCAACTCCAAAGCGTCTAAATAAAATCTTTTTTTTAAACGGGATTAATCTTAATAAGTTACAAATGTTTATTGTAGAAGATGCCGAATTTTTATTTAGAAATAATAATTTAAGTGAAGTAACAAGAACACCAGAAAGTATTGATAAATGTCAATATTTAGTATTCTCTGATAAATTTGATGCTCGTTTTGAGCGTTGGCAAGATTCGTTTATGTATCGTTCTGAAATTGTAAAAGGTTAAGGGGTTTTAAATGATAAAAGTAGTTAAGCATTATTTTATAATTATATTATTTTTTATTATAAATAATATAATAGTAGCTCAAATTAAAAAAGAAAATTTAAAACTGGGTGTTTCTTACGGTATAGGTTCTCAAAATAAGTTTCCTTTTAATTCTAAAGACTATAAACATGAAGTTACTTTTTATAAAGCAGTCATACATTATAAGATTTTAGAAAAAAAGCGATGGTCTTATGAAATTAGTATTGAGCCAAGTTATAATATTGTTGAGCATCAATTACTAAATAAATTTTTTATAAAGCCAACTGACGGAGATGATTATTTAGAGCAACAAGCATTGCATACACAAAATAGAACTATTAAAGAGTATGTTTTAAATTTTGGATTTATTGCAAGTTATAATTTATTTAAAAACTTAAATAGCTATGCTATTGGAAGTGTAGGACCAATGATTTCTGATAAAGGAACCGAGAGATTGGCAACAGGGTATGCGTTTTCAGATATATTTGGTTTAGGTTTGACATATACAATTGGAAAAGTAGAACTCGATTTCAGATATTCTATTAGGCATACATCAAATCTTCAGTTTAAAACCCCTAATAATGGTCATAATACAACAAATTTAGAATTTTCAATCTTATATAAGTTATAATATTTTGTATGTTATTTTAACCTAATTTTACGTATTTTCGTATGATTATTAAAATAACAGTGTAGAAATACAGTTATGCCTAAAAATATTTATTCTCTCAAAATATTATTTTCAAGCTTCTTTGGAATAATTTTATGTTTTTTTAGCTTCAGTCAAAACGATAAAAATTTTCACCGTTTTGTTGATTCTGCAGATGTTCATATTGATACTAGTTCTAAAAAAGCATTAGCTTTTCTAGATTCTATTCCAAATCCTTTAGAAGAAAATATTAAAGGTCGATTAGCCGATTATTATTCAATTAAGGCTCTTGTAAACGACGATTTTAAAGAATATACCCAATTACATCAAAATTATATTTTAGCGCTTAAATATGCTGAAGAAGAAGGTAACTGCTTAGTAGCAGGGGAAGCTTGTTTAGAGTTGTTTTGTAATATGTACTTTGTTAAAAAAGATTCCACGGCATATAAATATTTAGATAAAGCAAAAAAATATTATGAATCTTGTGATTATGAATATGGCTTAATTGAGGTAGAACAATCATATGCCTACGCTGAGTTTATGGATGCAAATCATATGGCTTGTAATAAGTTAATTTTAGAGAATTTAAAAAAATATAAAAATCTTGATGACAAGTATTATTATTTGTTTGCTACCTATATGTTAACTTCAGATTATATATATCTTGAAGATATAGAAAACACTAACAAATATTTTAATGAGTTTAAAGCTTTAAAGAATAATGATTCGTTTACGGCACATAATTATTTTTCTTTTGAAGCAGCTATTTATATAACGAAAGCAGATGTGTTTTTTGAAAATAAAGAGATGGATTCTACATTTTTTTATTTGAAAGAAGCTTCTAAACTTCTAGATCATATGGGAGGAGATGTAATTGAAAATTATTATAAAATCTTTGCAGAAGCTTATAATTTTACTGGAGATATTAAAACTTCTAAGACTTATATAGATTCTTTATTGCTTTTTCAAAACAAAATATACAGAAGTACTGTTAATGCTAGTGTAGATATTAATGAGTCACTATCAAAAGTTCAATTAGAGTTAAATGAAGCTAAAGAAAAGAAGTTTCTTCATCGCGTTTTAATTGTTGTTTTATTTCTCTTATTAATTTTTATTGGGTATTTGTATTTTTTATTTTACAAGAAAACTAGACTTAATTTAATTGAAGACCTTTCAAGTCAGAAGGGGAATCTTTCTTACTTTAAGTCTAACAATGAAAAGTTAACAATAAAGGTACAAGGCTTAGAAGATTACATAGTAAATTTAAAAAAAGAAGTTAAAACGATATCAGTTATTAATGACCCTTCAGATTTGAGGAACAGAATTAAAGATTTTTATAAAAATTTACACCTTAATTCTTCAACACTTTTAGACAAATCAGAGAATCATATAGAGTTAGTTAACGATTTAAATGTAGATTTTTTTAAAAAATCCCACGAGCTATATCCTCAATTAAATAATTCAGAAGTTATTATTTGTTATTATTTATATATAGGTTTTAAGAATAAAGAAATAGCTGTTTTTTTAAATACTACAGTAAGAGCTATAGAAAGTAAGCGTTACCGTATTACTAAAAAAATTAATCTTGAAAATACAACTTTGATAAAGCATCTTGAAGCCACATTTTAATTAGATAATAAATTTATTCATCTAAGTGTTTTAATTTCTGATGTTTTTAATAGAAATAACTTCGATCTCTTTGTTTTAAAGGTTTGCGTAATAATTGCGTAGTTGTTGATGATGCTTTTATCAATGTGATTTATCAAATTTGTGAAGCTATTATTCAACAACTGTAATCTCTCATGATAGCCTGCTTATTTTACTTTCTATAGGGTTGGAAAAAGTTACGATCTAGTATTGTAATAAAGAAAGTAAAATAGAGTTATGGTTGTAGATTTTATTAGACTATTTAACAAGGTTAATTTAGAGAATAGTTTTTTAAGGTCATTTAAATTAAAAGGGAGCTTGTTAATAGGCTCTCTTTTTTTATTGCAAATATTTAAATTTTAAAATTTGAATTATTTTGATGCCGTTGAATAGCTTTTCTAGATAATATAATACCAATAAATAGTGACACAAATGCACCAATCCAAATACCAGGTATAAAATTTATAAATAAGAAAAAGTCGTAAGCACCATGAAATAAAACTGCTAAAAGTAAACCGCTAATATTTAGTATGGTTTTATTGCTTGAAAATTTAGCTTTCCCCATATAATATCCCATAAGTATCCCAAAAGTAGCATGTGCAGGAACTGCTGTAAATGCTCTTAAAAGAGCCGTTTCATAACCGCCTTGTAATACATACGATATGTTTTCTGTTGCAGCAAAACCCATAGAAACCATAACAGCGTAAACAATACCATCAAAAGGTTCGTTAAATGCTTTATTGCGCTGCGCAAAATAGTAAACTATAATGTATTTGCTAAATTCTTCGGAAAAACCAACAACAAAAAACGCTTTTATAAACTGCTGAAAGATGCTTTCGTAGTTTGGTAATGGTAGAACAATATCAAAAATATAATAGAATATGGTGGTTATAATAATGCTAACTATAGCTCCTAATAAGAAATTATAAAGAAGAAGGCGTTTCGGTTCTTTTTCATATTTATCTTTATAATAGATATATAAAATAACAACCACTACAGGAGCAATAGCAACTAATAATAAATTCATTTAGTTTATAATGTTTATAATTTCTTGTAAAACAAATTCGTAATACGGTTTGTTAGATTCTACAAAGTGATTATTGTTATTGCCAATAGTTTTAAAAAGGAGTTTTAAATCTTCTATAGAAACTAATTTTATAGCTTCAACTTCTTCTTCCTGTGGTATTAATTTAGATATTGGAACTTTAAGTTCTGCTAAAAAGGTATGATGAAATTCGTTATCATGAATGTTGTCTCCATAAGATTTGAAACATTCAAACACGCCTATTTTTTTTAAATCGGTTTTAGAGATAGATACGCCTATTTCTTCTTGAGTTTCCCTAACAGCAGCTTGTTCTATAGTTTCTCCAGCATCTATATGTCCTGCAACCGATACATCCCACATGAGTGGGCAAATTGCTTTTTTTGCAGATCGTTGGGATAATAATACCTCTCCATTCGTAGTATAAAACCAAATATGTGCTGTATTATGGTAGTATCCTTTTTGGTGGATAATAGATTTAAGTTCAGATTTCCCTGTAGGCTCACCTTCTTTAGTTACTATGTCTATGTATTCGTCCATGAAATGACTGTTAAAAAAGATTCCCGCGAAAGCGGGAATCAATAAAAATATTATTCAAAATAACTAAAAGATTCACCATCTTTTATGTTCAGTAATGTTTCGTAAATTAATTTTATAACGTTCTCAACGTCATCTTTATGCACCATTTCAACTGTAGTATGCATATAACGAAGCGGTAACGAAATTAAAGCAGAGGCAACACCACCATTACTATATGCAAAAGCGTCTGTATCGGTGCCTGTTGCACGAGATAGGGCAGAGCGTTGAAAAGGAATTTTCTTGTCTTCCGCAGTATCCGTAATTAAATCACGTAATTTTTGTTGTACAGCTGGAGCATATGCTACAACAGGACCTTTTCCAATTTCCAAGTCGCCTTGTACTTTCTTTTCAATCATTGGAGTAGATGTATCATGCGTTACATCGGTTACTATAGCAACATTAGGTTTAATGGTTTGCGTTATCATTTCGGCACCACGTAAGCCTATTTCTTCTTGTACGGCGTTGGTAATGTATAAGCCAAAAGGAAGTTCTTTTTTGTTTTCTTTAAGTAAACGAGCTACTTCAGCAATCATAAAACCACCCATGCGGTTATCTAAAGCACGACAAACAAACTTATTGCCATTTAAAATATGAAATTCGTCTGGATAAGTAATAACACACCCTACATGAACGCCCATTTTTTCAACCTCTTCTTTGTCTTTTGCTCCAACATCAATAGTGATATTATCTGGTTTTGGTGCTTGTTCGTTTGTTCTACTTCTTGTATGTATAGCTGGCCACCCAAATACACCTTTAACAAAACCATTTTTTGTGTGAATGTTTACAATTTTACTTGGAGCTATCTGGTGGTCACTACCGCCATTTCTAATCACGTAAATAAGTCCGTTATCACTTATATAATTAACATACCACGAAATTTCATCGGCATGTCCTTCAATAACAACTTTGTATTTTGCTTTGGGGTTTATAACGCCTACGGCCGAACCGTAAGTATCGGTAATGAATTCATCAACATAAGGTTTCAGGTAATCCATCCATAGTTTTTGACCATCCCACTCATAACCAGTTGGTGAAGCGTTATTTAAATATTTTTCAAGAAAGTCAATCGACTTTTTATTAAGAATGCTCTTCTTTGCCATGTATAAAAGTTTTGCACTAAAATAATAATATAAATACAAAAAAAATGTTTTAAACAGTGGAAATTAGTAATTTTGATGCATTAAAGCTTTGTTGTTTTTATAGATGAAATATTTAAAACTTATAATATTATTTTTCCCTGTTTTGCTTTTTGCTCAAGTTGCTGATGCTGAGCAAGATTCAACAGAAACAAAGTATCTTATTATTAAAGGCGATTCAGTTCCTAGAACAACTATAAATCTAGAAGAGGTCATGCTTTTAAATAAGCTGAAGTTTGATAGTAAAAAAGACAGAATTAGGTATTTAATTTTACGTAGAAAAACTATAAAAGTATATCCGTATGCTAAAATGGCGGCTGATAGATTAGATTCTTTAAGTGCTCGTTTAGAAACAATGACTAAAAAGCGTGATAAAAAGCGTTATACTAAAATGCTTCAAAAGTATATTGAAGGTGAGTTTTCTGAAAAGCTTAAAAAATTCACAAGAACAGAAGGGCAAATATTGGTTAAGTTAATACATAGGCAAACCGGAAGAACAGCATTCGATTTAGTAAAAGAATTGCGAAGTGGTTGGCGTGCCTTTTGGTATAATACAACGGCAAGTATGTTCGATATTTCTTTGAAAAAAGAGTTTGATCCTCTTAATGAAAAAGAAGATTATTTAATTGAAGATATTTTGCAACGTAATTTTCAAAGTGGACGTTTAGAGTATCAAAAATCTGCTATTCCTTTTAATTTTTACGATTTAACTGATAAATGGCTACATCAATCTAAAGAACCATAAACTATGCACATTCAAACAGCATACGAAGAAAGGCTAAATGCTCTCACGCATGCTTTTGGTACTTTGTTTGGTATTGTTGCTTTGGTATTACTTGTTCGTTTTGACAGTAATAAAACTGTTTGGAGTCTTTTTAGTGTTATTGTTTATGGTATTTCTATTATAGTTTTATTTTCAGCCTCTACTTTATATCATTCTGTAAAGAATGAAAAAAAGAAACATTACTTCAGAATTGTAGATCATATTAGTATTTACTTGCTCATTGCTGGTACATACACACCTGTTTTATTAATTACACTTAGTGAAAGTAGTGGATGGTTGCTTTTTTGGATAGTTTGGGGAATTGCAGCTTTTGGCGTGGTTTTAAAGCTATTTTTTACGGGGCGTTTTGAGTTGTTTTCAACATTGCTGTATTTAGTAATGGGGTGGCTTATTGTTTTCGATTTTTCTAATTTATCTTATATTATTGGAAGTGATGGTATTTTGTTTCTTTTTGCTGGCGGATTAGCATATACAGTCGGCATTATTTTTTATGCCATTCAAAAAATACCGTATAATCATGTTATTTGGCATTTGTTTGTTTTAGCAGGTGCGGTGTTTCATTTTTTTATGATATTCTTTTATGTGATTTAGTATGATTAAACTTCAACCAGCAACTACGAAAACCGATTACGAATGTATTTCAAAATTAGCACATACTATTTGGCATGAGCACTATATAAAAATCATCAGTTTAGAACAAATAGAGTATATGCTAGAAAAGTATAATTCTGTAAAAAGCATTGAAGAACGTGTACAAGCAGGTGTAAAATTTTATTGTTTAACTTATAATGATAAACCCGTAGGTTATACAGCCATTGAAAACAAATCTGATTATTTATACATTAGTAAATTATATGTTTTAAAAACTTATAGAGGTAAAAAGATAGCAAAAGCAGCCATGTTATTTACAGAGTCTATGGCTAAAGCTCAAAATATATCTGTTATAAAACTTAATGTGAATAAGTATAATACCAATTCTATGCTAGCTTATGAGAAAATGGGATTTGTAAAAACAGCATCTACAATAGAGGATATTGGTAATGGCTTTGTTATGGATGATTATTTGATGGAGAAACAAATATAGTTTACAGTCTCAGTCTTCAGTAATTCAAAAATCGCTAATCATAATTGGTTAATCAAAAATCAATTTCACCCTTCAATAACCTCCTTATATTCCTCAAAAAAGGCTTCAAATAAGCTCATGTTTTCGTTAAAGAATTCCATAACATCACGCCAAGTGTTTTTGTTATGTATAGATACTTTCTGTTCTAAAGGCAAGTAAATACGAGAAATTTCTTTTTCATTTTCTAAAAAATACTCTTCTTCAAAAATAGCATCAGGCACGTATTCTTCAATAAAGATAGATTTTAAAGCCACTAGTTTTTCCCAGTATTTAATACGGTTTTCTAAATCGTCTTCAAGGTCTAAAGCAATTAAAGCACTTTTGGTATCAAAATGAAATTTAAAACTAAAGCCTTTCAGTTTGGTGTTGTATAAAATCCATTTCCGTGGAAATGATTTTCCAAAACTCGTCCAAAATTCTTGTTTTAATTTGCGTGATTCTTCTTTACTAAACATCAAAAAGTTGTTTTTAAATTCCCTTGAAGAAGGGAATCTCCTCAATTTTATAATTTCAATTCTTGTCATTCCTGCGCAGGCTGGAATCTATTTTACATTAATTCAGTTTCAATTTATGAGATTCCTGCATTCGCAGGAATTACAGGTTATATCAAATAAGCAATACCAACCCCTAAAATAATGGAAATAAATTTCGATAAATTAAATTTATGTCCTTCACCACTTTCAAACAAAATGGTTGTCGAAATATGGAAAAAGATACCAATAACAAGCGCATTTATAGCGTGTCCGTAATTAGAAAGCGCTTCCCAAGTATGAGAAATCATGGTGCCTAAAGGCGTCATACTTGCAAAAACAAGCAGAAACAATCCAATTTGAATTTTACTGTAATTAGACTTAAATAAAAACATGCTAATAATAGTTGCAATAGGAATTTTATGTATTAAAACACCATAAACCATATCGTTATGTTCATGTATAGAAAACCCTTCTAAAAAACTATGAATACATAAACTAACAAACAACAACCATGGGAACGACGTGTCGTGCTTATGTACGTGTACATGCCCGTGTTCGGCACCTTTAGAAAACAGTTCTAACACTATTTGCAGCATAATACCACACATAATAAAAAGTCCAGTAAGTTTGGTGTCTAAATGCTCATACACTTCTGGTAATAACTCAAAAAGCGTTAATGCCAATAAAAAAGCACCACTAAAAGATAGTAGGAGCTTAGTGTTCCATGTTTTTTTGTTTTTGGTAAAACTTGCAATAAGTACACCCAAAATAACAGCGTAAAAAGGTAATAAGTAGTTATTCATTTAAAAAAATAAAGCTCACAACTGTGAGTATAATTTGCAGTCAAAAATTGACTATTTAAAAATCATGACTAATCTGTCGGAAGTCTTAGCATTAAACTTACGTAATTTATAATCGCCAAAAACATCTAGTAAAAATACACCAGCTGCTTCAAAAAGCGCTTCAAAATCCGCTAAAGTAAAAGCCCGAACACGTTCCTGAAAATTATATAAAGTACCATCAACCGTAAAGTTAATGTCTTTTACAATATAACCGTCTTCCACAAAGCGTTTTAAATTAAAGGTAATACCATCAACTGTTTTAATCTCTTCGGGCACTAGATTATCAATAACAAATTCACTATTCATAAAATCAATCACCCCAAAACCAAATTCGTTAAGGTTCGCTTTTATAGCCTTAATCGTGTTTAAGTTGTCCTCATCCTTATCAAAATACCCAAAACTCGTAAACAAATTAAAAACAGCATCAAACTGTTTAGAATAAGGTTTACACATGTCGTGCACATCAAAATGTAACGAATGGTTTTCAAACTGTTTGGCGTAATTAATACTGTTTTCGCTTAAATCTACACCAGTAACATGGTAGCCTATTTTGTTTAAATACAAAGCATGTCGCCCTTTGCCACAAGCCAAATCTAAAATAGTACCACGCTCCGGAATATTTAAATAATCGGTAAGCGTATCCATAAAAGCATGTGCCTCCGTATCGTCTCTATCCTTGTATAAAATATGGTAAAATGGTGTGTCAAACCACGAGGTAAACCATTTTGTAGTGTCTTTGCTCATATATGTTTTTGGGGTTCCCTCATGTTGCTTAGGCAACATAAGGTCAGGCTTTCCGCTATATCTTTTGCAAAAAAAAGCAAAAGGATGCCGCATCAATCCTTAACCCGAATTATCAATAAACTTTAACGTTTGCCGCAAAATTACGTTATTTTTGCAAAGTATTTGATAAGAAAAATGGAAGAAAATTTTACAATGGTAGCCAAAACCCTTTTTGGCTTTGAAGAATTATTAGAAAAAGAACTCACTCAACTAGGTGCGCAAAATATAAAAAAAGGCACGCGAAATGTTTCATTTTCAGGCGATAAGGGGTTTATGTATAAAGCCAATTTAGCACTACGTACTGCTATTAAAATATTAAAACCTATACATAGTTTTACCGTAAATAGCGAAAAAGATTTGTATGATAAAATCTATGCCATGGATTGGTCTAAGCATTTAAAAGCCACAGGAACGCTGGCTGTAGATGCTACCATTCATTCCGATTTGTTTTCACACTCACTATATATAGCACAAAAAACAAAAGATGCTATTGTAGATAAGTTTAGAGATACAACAGGCGAACGCCCTAATGTCGATTTAAAATTTCCAGATCTTAAAATAAATGTACATATAGATAGGCATCAATGTACCATTTCTCTAGATTCATCTGGAGATTCGCTTCATAAACGTGGTTATAAAACAGCCACTAATATTGCACCAATAAATGAGGTATTGGCAGCAGGACTTATTATGTTGTCGGGTTGGGACGGACAAACCGATTTTATGGATCCTATGTGCGGATCGGGCACCATGCTTATTGAAGCCGCTATGATAGCTTGTAACATACCACCAAACCTCATGCGTAAAGAATTTGCCTTTGAACGTTGGAGCGATTGGGATGTAGATTTGTTCGAAAAAATTGAAGAATCCTTATTAAAGAAAACTCGCGATTTTCATCATAAAATAATGGGTTATGATAAAGCACCAAGTGCTGTAACTAAAGCCAAAGAAAACGTAAAAAATGCCCAATTAGAAGATTTTATAGAAGTTAAGCACGAAGACTTTTTTAAAACCCAAAAAGGCGGCGACGAAAAACTACACATGGTATTTAACCCACCATACGGTGAGCGTTTAAATATCGATATGGAAGAGTTTTACGCAAACATTGGCGATACACTTAAACAAAGTTACCCAGGTACCGATGCTTGGTTTATTACTTCTAATTTAGAAGCCTTAAAACATGTAGGCTTACGACCATCAAGAAAAATACATTTATTTAACGCCAAACTAGAATCAAGATTGGTTAAATACGTTATGTATGAAGGAAGTAAGAAAGGTAAATACATGAACAAAGACTAAATTCCTGCGCAGGCAGGAATCTTTTGATAGTAGTTCGTATTTAAATACAACTATAAAATTTAATAAACACATTTAGTCATTTCGACGAAAGGAGAAATCACATCATCATTTTAGCGTCTATATGCGATTTCTCCTGTCGTCGAAATGACTTAGGAACGCAAAACATAAAGTGAGTTTAGTTAAACACGTTTGTGCAGCATATCAATAAATAATGATTGTTTGTATTTGAGTTTTTAGGTATAAATAGTTGTTGTTAGTCATGTCGAAGGAGGTACGACTGAGATATCACATTCCTTTTTTTGTGATGATAAGATTACTGTGATGCGATTTCTCCTGCCGTCGAAATGACTAAGGAACGCAAACATAAAGTGTGTTTAGTTAAACACGTTTGTGCAGTATATCAATAAATAATGATTGTTAGTATTTGAGTTTTTAGGTATAAATAGTTATTGTTAGTCATGTCGAAGGAGGTACGACTGAGATATCACATTCCTTTTTTCGTGATGATAAGATTACTGTGATGCGATTTCTCCTAGCGTGGAAATGACATAGGATTGACTTTTACTTCTAAAACAAAGGTAAACGCTCACACTGAGCAATTAAAAACAACTTACCACAAGCACGTGCATCAGACAAGGCGTCGTGATGTTTTAAAGCAATATTATGCACTTTACAACAGGCATCTAACTTAGCAGGCTTATAGCCTTTTTTGCGATAAATTTTAAGCGTACATTCCCAACGGTCTTCCATAACTAAATCTGTGTGCGGAATGTTATAATCTTTCATCGTTTTTAGTAAAACGGATCTGTCAAACGATTCGTTGTGAGCCACGGTAACAATACCAGAAATACGTTTTTTAATCTCAGGATATACAGCATTAAATTTAGGAGAAAACCGCGTGTCGTCTTCTGTAATACCATGCACTTGTTGGTTGTGCCAATTATAATCGTTGTTTGGTGGTTGTATTAAAGCATGAAACTCCTCAATAATAACTCCATCTTTAAACGTAACAATACCAACAGAACAAATGTTGTGTCCTTTTGCGGTTTCAAAGTCTATTGCAGCGAAAGTGGTTGCCATGGTTTGGTTTTGGGAGTAAAGTTACTGTTTTATGTTTGGAAATTGAATTAAAAATCCCTGCGCATGCTGGAATCTCATTAATATAAGTACTTAAGTTTCTTTATGTGATTTCTCCTTGCGTCGAAATGACTTTGGTAACGCCACTAGTTGCAAACTAGTGGTAGAGGTTAAGAAATAATGGGGTTTACTTTGTTATATTTTCATTGCTTCAATTTGCTTATTTAAAAATTCTTGAATCTCTTTTTTATGTCTAGAACTTAAAGGTCCACTAATTCTTCCGTTTTTTTCCATATCCGTTATTTCATCTTCCTTTTTTGGAAAAGGAAAGCGACCAGCCCAACTAGTATAATTTTGAAAATTGTTTAATAGTTCAATTTCTTTTTTAGATAGCTCTATTTTATAGTGATCAACTATTTCCATGTATCCATGACCATCAGTTTTTTTTGATTTCCATTTGTTCATGAATTCCTTGAAAGAAGTAATTTGCCCATTAAGAATATTGTCTTTTTCTTCAAATAATGCTCTAGCTTTTAATATTAATTCTAAACTTACTGCGTACATAAGCATACTTCCTCTAATTAATCCAAGAATGTGAATTCGTTCATTATCGTCTTTATTTTTTATAACTTCTTTTGCTTTTTCGAATGAATCGTCAGCAGCAAGTTTTAGACTTAAAGCATGTTCTTCATAAATGAGCCATGATAGTGAAGATCTTATGTTGGAATATTTTCTAATAATAACGATATTCTATTTTGAAATTGGGTTTTAATTCTTTAAATCGATTTATTTTCATAAATAAGCTAAAGTAGATTTTTTTATGGTATTATAAATAAGTTGATAAAAGTATATTAACAACAGTTCATCTTTTAAGTCTATTTAACAATCTCTTACTATGAGTTATACTTAACTTTAGAAGAGGCTTCATAAGACCGTTTCAAGCCTTACAATGATATCTAGTTTTTAATACTCCCAAATTTTAGTTGGTGTTTTCTTTTGCTTGTGAATATCATTGCCGCTTATTCTGTCCCAAAAACGTCCACCTACAATTTGTTCTACATCGTATGTGCAAACAAGATAGTCTTCAATATTACCACTTAATCGCTTGTTTTCCATTTCGAAAGTCCAAAGCGATAACCTGCCTTTAATATCTTCAGCAAGTACACTTTTTACAAAAGCATGCGGAACAGGAACGTCTATTCCGTATTTATCGGTAGGATTTCCTATGGTTTCAACCTTTTTCTGAAAATAGAATATGGGTGCGGTTAGTACATAGGTTTCTAAAATATCGTCTTTGTTGTTAAGGGTGCGTATGGCTTGTTCTAGTTTACGCCACATACGTCTGTTAAAATGGGGTTTTTGAGGCGACATATTAGATAACAAAAAGGTTTCGCTATTTTGAATTTCTTGTATGTCTTGGTTGGCACTTGCTACAAGATGCCCTCTGTCGAATCCGCTGCCTTTATAAGCGTTTAAACCTGCTCTAAACCTTTTTGGAAGTCTTATATCTGCACGGAAATTATTCATCCTGTCTGCATCTTGCAATATGTACTGATTTCTATTAATTATTTCGAGCGTCCATTTTGCTTGTCTAAAATACCATGAGTATCCTATGGTAAAATATCTACCAGTTAATATTTCATCGCAAACGGGAGCTCCATAGCGGAGTTCTGGTTGAATTTGAAAAGGATTATTCATTTTGGTTGGTTTTTAGGTTTAATAATGGATGGTGTTTGTATTATTTGTGAATTCGTTTTTAGAGTCTAACAATTTGATATTAAATTGATTAAAAAAAGTGTATCTGTCGATAGGCTAAGTTATATTTTTAATAAATGCCTGTCAATAAGTACTTGTACGTAATTTTAAGTAAGTTGTTTTTAGTCTATCCTGTAGAAAAAATGGGGTAGAAAACATGATATAATAATATGCTATTTTGAGATGTGCATATAATTTTTAAAACTAGTCATTTAACTTAGTTCTTTATGGCATTTTCTATTTGTCTTCTGTGTCTTAAAATATGAACTATGGCATGTTCCATTAATTGTTCAAAATCATAAGTGACGTTCCATCTGGTGTTAAACTTTAGTTTTTCGATGTCTTTATTTGTTTTATACCAAAGGCTTTCAAAAGATTGTTCGGTAAAATCTAACATCTTATCAATTTCTGTAATTCCTTTGTTTGGTGTTTCTACGTTTTCGCTGTATTCAAACCATGCTTTATTATTTGCTGCGTTTATATAATTGGCATAGGTGTAACCCGATTGAATAATGTGGGTGGTTATAGTTTGTACAGATTTGCAATCTGGATCTTTAGTGTCTTTATCTGTTATTTTTTCAAAAGATTCCTGAGAAAGAGTAGCTAAGATTTGTTTAAGTGCTATGGTAGCCCTTTTGTATTCGTCTAACAACGCTAATAACATGCCGTTTTTTGTCATATTTACTAGGTTTATTTTTTAAAAGGCTTCACAATTGATTTAGCAAAACTATCATGAATTGCTTGTCCTTTTTTATCTCCGTGAATGGTTAGTAAAGATAACCAACCTAATGCTGCTTTTAATATAAAACGTACAATAGCTATTGGAAAATTGATATTCTTAGTTTCATCTTTTTCTTTTTTAACCACAATGTCATTAAAAAAATGTCCAATGGTTGCTCCAAATATACTTACCAATATAGGTTCGTATAGTAAAAATAAAAATATAAAAACCGATATTCTAACCGTATTTGAAACTGTTTCGAATGCATTAAAAATTTCGGTTGCTGAATACATTAAAGTAATTAATACAATGGAATCAATAACAGCCGCTTTAACTCTGGTTGATAATCGTGCGTAATTGTTTCCCATGCTATTTTATTTAAGTTTTTTTTAAATCTTTTATACAGTAAAATATATTAAGTTAAGACTTATTACTTTCTAAATTATAAAGATCTTTTTCTGTAAAAGCTCTAAAAGCAAATTTATAACCTTCGTAAGCAGCTATAGCGTAAAAGAATAAATCCATAGGGCTAAAGGTTTCTACCATTAATGATGGTACTAAGCTGTAATCTATTAAGCCTAAAACTTCTATATAGCCTAAGCTTTCTTGGTTAGCGGCAAAACCAATCATGCTAAAAAAGTTTCCTAATAAGCAACTAAGTATAGCAATAACAGCACCTGTAATACCAAATATTTGATCGATACCTTTACCAATATAACGCATAGTTAAGCCAACACCTGCACCTATAGCAATGGCCATATAACCTATTTGATATTCTGTTGCAACAGTTATAGCTGCCCATAATAAACCACCTGCAATACCTACAATTAAGCCTGCTATGAGTGCTTTTGGGTAATCTTGCTCTGCTTTAAATTTATCGATGTCTCGTTCTGATAGGTTTTGTAAAACCTGCCCGTGTTCAACAACTTCGGTATCATCAATTTTTTCAATTACTTCGTTATCTAATTCAAACGATTTACATTCTGTATCAAAATTGGCAATTTCCCCTGTTTCACTACAAATGAGACCTATTTTCATATCTAGTTCTCTTTTAGTACATTTTTTACAAAATTTTAAATGTGCTTCTCTGTTCATGTGCTGCTAAGTTGAAGGTTTTTAAAAAAAAAGTCTCCTTCAAACATAAGTAAAAACTTTTGAATACGTAGGAAAAAATCGATGTTAATTAAAGTTGTTCTGTAATTTAAAGTGATAATAAATTATTAGCAATATTATCTCGTAGTTCTGGTTTAGCATAAACTTCTTCCGCGTAAGCGTTCCAATCAGCAACTACTTGATTTATTTCTGTAATGATATTGTCTGCCTTTTTAATGTTCATGCTTTTGGCTACGGTTAATAAATCATGGCGTGTAAAATCCTTCCGTTTTCCATTGATACTTAAGGCATGCTGACTTACCCAAACGCTACCAGGTCTGTAAGCGTAGCAAATATCGTAAGCGGGGGCTAGCTCCCATGGTTGCCCTTGTTTTAGTCTGAAAGCGAAATTTTTGGTGTGGTCGTCACAATTTTTTGCAATAACGTTAAATGCCATTCTGCGAAACATTTGTTCTGCCTGTGGATAAGGCAAGCGAAGTATACGCATGGTTTGAAAGAGTTGCTCGTAACTAAAACTTTGCATCTCGTTAAAATCGAAATGTTGCATGGCGCAAAAGGTTTGTATGTGGTGTTTAATGTTGCCACCTTCTCTATCAAAACGTTTGGTCATAAAGTGAGCGCGTCCGTTTTCTTCTAATAGAATAGATTCCATCATGTCAATACCGCAGTCTCTTGCCATATTGTAATAGGCCATTTCAATTCTGCCGTAGCCTTTGCTTTCTCCAAATTGTGCTTCGCTAACACCATCTAATTTTATAAGATATTGCTCGAAACCTTTTGGCGATTTGGTTTGTCCGGAGCGTATTTGTCCAGTTTTTTTATTGTAAGCTATAATCGCTTTTGGTCGCGCACCACCTGCAGATGTTCCTATTTTTAGTATGTCGAGCATGGCTTGTTGCTCGTCTTGGTTTAAATTGGTTTCAAAATCCTCTCGCTTATTTAGCATGCGTTGTGCAATATCAACCAAACTGTGTATTTCTACTTCAAAAGTGCGTTTGTTAGGCTTTAGTTGCGTGGGTTCAAATTCTAAAGCTCCCATACCTCTGGTACCTATAAAGCATAATTGCTCAATAGGGTTCATGCTGTTTTCTGCACGTCCTTGTTGCGCTAACCAGCTATTTATAAGTTGATTTCCGTATTTGTCTGGTAATACATCGGCTAATAAACCTGGTAAGCCTTTAAATGTGTCGTAATCGCCATTTCTTAGCATGCGCAATTCAGGAAAAGAAAATATTTGTGTTCCAGATTGAACAGGGATTTTAATAGGTGCTAAATCGATACCTGTGGCTTTAAATTTAGGATCGTATTCAAAACTAGCAATTCCTGTGGCATCATCCCAAGAAACGGCACCAACTATTTGATCCCATATTTTAACAAAAGCTGTGTTTGTACTTACCATTCCGATTCAGTTTCATTGTTATTATTACTGTTTCTAGCACGTTGGCGTTTTTGTTTTTCTAGTTTAGCTAACTCTAACGGACTTATTTGAGTCTCTATTTTAAATGAATTAAAAACATGAAGCAAATCGAGTGCGCGAAGTATTTGTACAAGAGATGTTAATGAAATAGCTTCTCCGTTTTCTATTTGACTAATGGTCCAGCGATTAACACCTGCGTGTTCTGCTGTTTGTGCCTGGGTTTTATTTTGATTTAAGCGTTGCTGCTTAATATAGCTACCTATGGTCTCAATGATAGATTTATCGCTCATTGAAGTCCAGTTAATGTTAGTATTTGCCATAATTAATATATTTAAATACCATTAATGTTAGTATTTACTAATGCAAGTTACTAAAAATATTTGAGATAGGCGTGTAGAATGATGTTGATTGTTGGTAAAAGCCATCAATAATAATTGTTTCAAATGTTAATGTTGGTTTTTACTTTCTTTAAAACAGGTGGTAGGAGGTGTTATTTGTCTTTTTTGTAAAGCGGAATGCGATACGAAATGGTATAGCTGTAACCAACGCCTATACCGCCACTATCAAAAGTTTTGTTGAATCCAGGAATGTATACGTTTTGGAAGTTATCTGGTTCAGTTTCACTAGCTAAAACTTTAAGTTGCACATTAAGACCTATAAATAAATTATTAAATAATTCGGCTTTCATACCTAACATAAGTTCTACCCAAACAGCTGTTAAATCTTTAAACTCTATTAAATCGGGTGAAGAAAATTGTGGCTCCCAGTATTGGTTAGTATTATATATATTGTAGCTATTAAGATTTTGACTAAAAGTACTTGCTCCAACACGAAATCCTGCAAATATCATATTATCCATATCTAACCAGTTTTGATACATGTTGTAGTCAATACCTGCTTTAATATAGCTTCCTTTACTAGTAATATCAAGGTAGTCAGTACTCGTGTTTTTCTCTTCAGTGCCAATTTCTCCAGCAATATATAGCCGTTTTTTTAATCTGTAATCTGCTGTAACTTCAAACCCTGTATAGTCATCATCAAGAAATGTACGTGCAAGTTTGCTGATATCTGCGCCTACCCGAAGACCATATTTTTCTTTAATCTTTATAGAATCGGTTACAGTACTAGTAATAATATCATTTTGTGCGTTTACAGGAGCACAAATGAAAAGTATTAGTATGATGTTACTAATAAAATATAATAAAATGTGCTTCTTCTTCATTTTCTACAGGTTGATTATCGTTTGTGGGTTGACTTGACTGTATCCAGTTATCGGAATCTGGCTCAATATTAAAAGTTACATTTTTAAAAATGGTTTTGTAGCCACAAGCACGAGATACATATACATCTTCTCTTGTGTAATTTATGGTTATAATATCTGGATTGCCCTCTGCAAAATCGTCGTTAGGATCATTAGGTGTTCCATTATTATTTACTTCATAGTTATTGTGTAGTATGTATTGTGTTGTATCTTCATTAGTGTTTAATGGTAATACAATAGTGCTTGTTGCAGTATAAATACCTAAGGCATCGTCATTACCAACTCCAATAATAAGCAGATTAGTAGCGTTTTTTTTGTTTTCTATATTTTCTGAATTATAAACATCAACAATTAAATTTGGAGTTGTTGGTGTATTTTCAGGACATATATCATCACGTTCGCAACTTATGTAGGTTATTGTTGCAATTAGAATGATAACAAGTAGGCTTATTTTTTTCATTAATAATTTTATCGTTTTTCCAAAAGTACAACATTTTCTACATGGAATGTTTGTGGAAACATATCAACAGCTTGGGTTTTTGTTACTTTATACTGCGCATCCATTAAGGCTAAATCTCTGGCTTGCGTAGCGCTATTACAGCTTACGTAAACTACTTTTTTAGGTGCTATATTTAATATTTGTTGTACGACATCTTTGTGCATACCATCACGTGGCGGATCGGTAATAATAACATCTGGTTCGCCATGTGTGTTTATAAAATCAGCATTAAATACATTTTTCATATCGCCAACAAAGAATTCAACGTTATTAATGTTATTTAATTGTGCATTTTCTTTGGCAGCTATAATAGCATCTGGTACTGCTTCCACACCAATTACTTTATTAGCTTGTTTTGCAACAAATTGAGCAATAGTACCGGTACCTGTATATAAGTCGTAAACTAATTCGTTTCCATTTAAACCAGCAAAGTCTCGTGTTATTTTATATAACTCAAAAGCTTGATCGGAATTTGTTTGATAAAACGATTTGGCGTTAATTTTAAATTTTAAGCCTTCCATGTCTTCAAATATGTGGTCATTTCCTTTATAACAAATAACATCTTGATCGTAAATGGTATCGTTTGCTTTTTCGTTAATAACGTATTGTAAGGATGTTATTTCTGGAAACGTTTCAGCAATAAAATCTAATAATAATTCACGTTTCGTTTTATCTTCTTGAAACATCTGAAGCATCACCATAATATCACCAGTACTTGATGTACGAATCATCATGGTACGTAATAAACCGGTTTGATTACGCGTATTGAAAAATTCTATGTCATTTTCAATAGCAAATTTTTTAACCGCATTTCTTATGGCGTTTGAAGGATCTGCTTGTAAATGGCATTTGTTTATGTCTAAAATTTTATCCCACATACCCGGAATATGAAAACCTAAAGCATTTCTATCTCCTAGATCTTCATCAGATTGAATTTCTTCTAATGTTAACCAACGGCTATCGCTAAAAGAGAATTCCATTTTATTTCTGTAGAAATATTGATTAGCAGAGCCTAATATAGGTGTTACTTCAGGAAGTTCTATATGCCCAATACGGATTAAGTTATTGGTAACTTCTTTTTGCTTGTAAAATAACTGGTGTTCGTATGCCATATCTTGCCATTTACAACCACCACAAACTCCAAAATGCTCGCAAGCAGGTTGGGTTCTTTTATCAGAAAGTTTATGAAAAATCGTTGCTTTTCCTTCGTAATAAGCTTTTCGCTTTTTAAAAGTCTGTACATCAACAATATCACCAGGTACGGCATTTGGTAAAAAAATCACTTTTCCGTCAGGTGCTTTGGCTATGGTTTTTCCTTTTGCGCCAGCATCAATGACTTCTACGTTTTCAAAAACTTGTTTTCTTGTTTTTCTTCTAGACATGCTGCAAAAATAGTGAACTCATTTGTACTTTTTTGATTGAAGCGAAAAATAGTTATTTTCTTTTTATATTTTGTTTTTTTCGAGCTGCATAGCCTCGTTACGGAGCAATAGAGAAAGATGAAATTTGGGAAGAAAAGTACATTTTACAGCCAATTATAAAAAGTGTAAATGAGTTTATGAATAACCACAAATAAATATTACTTTATTTCCATTAACTTTAAAGGAATTTCAATTTAATCTAAAATAAAATGAACCTTTTTAGAATCTTACGGTCTTTAAAGTATAAAACGAAAGTTTTACAATGAATAAAAAAGAAGAACTAATAGATAGTAAGTTGATACTTGAATACCAGTCTGGAAATGGTAAAGCTTTGGCTCTATTAGTTAAACGCTGGCATAAGTCATTCTGCAACAAGGCTTTTTGGGTAGTTAAAGATGCTGATTTAGCAAAAGATATAGCACAGGATAGTTGGAATGTTGTAATTGATAAAATAGATAGGTTAAAGAATCCTAATAGTTTTGGTAGTTGGGCATTACGTATTGTTTATAACAAATCTCTAGATGTTATAAATGCAAATAAAAGGAATAATAAAGCTCTTGAAGATTATAAATATGAACAGAATGAACTCGTTATAGAAGACGAAAACGATACTGAAAACTTGAAAAACACACTTTTAAAATCAATAAAAGAATTACCACAACATCAACAGGTTGTAATTAGGTTGTTTTATCTACAAGACTATTCATTAAAAGAGATAAGTGATATTTTGAATATATCAGTTGGTACAGCAAAATCGAGATTATTTCATGCTAGAGAAAAATTAAAACAAACATTAAAAAATAAAAATTATGAAAACTAATAATGAAGACATCGACAAATTAATTAAAGAAACCTTAACAGAAGAAGAAGCTAAATTCTATGACGAGTTGGATGAGCAAAACCTATTTCAAATGTTAGCAGGTATTTTTAAAGGTAAAAACACATGGTTAGCTATAATTATGAATATTATGAACATAATTATTTTTGGATTACTTATTTATTGTATTATTCAAACTATGGATGTCGAAAAAACTAACGATTTAATTTTATGGGTAGGTGCGGTGATATTATGTTTTTTGACCATGAGTATGATTAAAATATATATGTGGATGCAAATACATAAGAATGCTGTTATTCGTGAGATTAAGCGATTAGAATTACAAGTATCATCACTCTCAGGAAGAATGTCTGAATAACATTTTTTGAAGCAATTAATATTTAGTAATTTGCGAGTCCTAGGGATGATTTCTCTCCCACGCTGCTTTTTCGAATCTTCGGAAGAATAAAGGTACAGAAGGAATGGTTATTTATTAATTTAACACAAATTAAAATGGCTGTTTTAAAAAAATTAGGTTCTCAGCAATTAATTGAATTAGAAAACAAGTATGGAGCTCACAACTATCACCCACTTCCTGTGGTTTTAAACAGGGGAGAAGGTGTGTATGTTTGGGATATAGATGGCAAACAGTATTACGATTTCCTTTCGGCATATTCCGCAGTAAATCAAGGGCATTGTCACCCAAAAATAGTTAATGCTATGGCGCAACAGGCGCAAACTTTAACGTTAACCTCTAGAGCATTTCATAACGATGTGCTTGGTAGATACGAAAAATTTGCTTGCGATTTTTTTGGGTTTGATAAGCTATTACCAATGAATACGGGAGCAGAGGCAGTTGAAACCGCTTTAAAGCTTTGTAGAAAATGGGCTTATGAAGTAAAGGGTATTGATGAAAATAAAGCTGAAATTATTGTTTGCGAAAATAATTTTCACGGACGTACAACAACTATTATTTCTTTTAGTAATGATCCTGTTGCACGTGAAAATTTCGGACCGTTTACAAACGGGTTTATTAAAATTGAATATGATAATTTAGAAGCTTTAGAAGCTACTTTAAAAAATAATCCGAATGTAGCAGGTTTTTTAGTGGAGCCAATACAAGGAGAAGCAGGTGTTTATGTGCCAAGCGATAATTATTTAGCAAAAGCAAAAGCACTTTGCGAACAGTATAATGTATTGTTTATTGCAGATGAAGTTCAAACAGGTATTGCTAGAACTGGACGTTTATTGGCTACTTGTGGTAATTGTAATTGTGAAAACAAAAATTGCTCAAATACACCAGATGTAAAACCGGATGTTTTAATACTTGGTAAAGCCATAAGTGGCGGTGTGTATCCTGTGTCTGCTGTTTTAGCAAACAATAGCATTATGGGTGTTATTAAACCAGGAAATCATGGTAGCACTTTTGGGGGCAATCCTGTAGCTGCTACAGTAGCTATTGCTGCTTTAGAAGTTGTAAGAGATGAGAAACTTGCAGAAAATGCAGAAACATTAGGGCAATTGTTTAGAAGTGAATTAAATAAATATATTGAAACGAGTAGCATTGCTAAATTGGTTAGAGGTAAAGGTTTGCTTAATGCGATTGTTATTAATGATGATGAAGAAAGTGATACAGCTTGGAATATCTGTTTAGCATTACGCGATAATGGTTTGTTAGCAAAACCAACTCATGGTAATATTATACGTTTTGCGCCACCTTTGGTTATGACTAAAGAACAATTATTAGATTGTGTTAGCATTATTATAAAAACATTGAAGCAATTTGAAAGCTAAAAATGGATATTTGATAGATAAAAATTAATTTTATATGGAAGGAAAGTCGGTTTTTGAAAGTTTTGAATTAGAAGTAAATGATGAAATTAAAGGGTTTTTAAAAGAAATAGCAAAATGGGCTTATTTTTTATCTATTCTTGGTTTTGTGGGTATAGCATTTATGATTATTGGAGGTGTTGGTGTTAGTCTCTATACAGGTTTAAATCAATTTGGAGGAAATACAGCTTATGGGTTGGGGTATTCCGCTGGAATAGGTCTAGTGTATGTTATTTTAGCTTTGATTTATTTTTTCCCAGTTATATATTTGTTTAAATTTTCTGTTAAAATGAAAAAGGCTTTAAAATCTATTAATAATGAAGACTTTAAAAATGCTTTTTTAAATTTAAAATCACATTATAAGTTTATGGGGATTTTTACCATAGTAATAATATCTATCTATTTTTTTATATTAGTAGGAGCTATTGCTGGCAATGCATTATTTTAATTTAATACCTACTAGTAGTAGAAAATAAAAAAGAGGCTATTTTAAAAATTAAGATAGCCTCTTTTTATATATTTAATAATTTACTGGTTTTGTTGTGCTTCTTCAATTGCTTGTTCAATAACACTTTGAAATTCTTCCCAATCGCCAGTAGCTAAAACATAAATAATTCTTAGTAATACAAGAACACTAATAACAGCTGATATCAAGGCGACTATTTTTGCTGTTTTCATTGCTTGAATGTCTCCTTCATAGTCATCAGGGTTTAATTGAGCATCTTTAACTTTATTATGTGCAATTATATATGCTGGAACAGATAGTATGGCTCCACCTAGGCAGCAGCAAATAAAACCTAAAATAGATAAGACGTATACAATAGTTGGGTTAAGTTGTTTTTTCATGGTTGTATATTTAATTAATTTTTTTCAATATAAAACTAACTATTATGGTAGCAATAGAAATAATTGCTAATGAACTTATAATTTTATTTGAAAATTTAAATTTATAAAATAGATTAATAATTATTATTAAAAACAAAGGGATTAGTGTGTAAATAGCAGGGTACATATAAAATGCCTCAACAAACTCTCCTTTAAAAACCAAAAGTGCTGATCGTTGTATACCACACCCCAAGCATTCTATTCCAAAAAGCTTCTTATTTAAGCATGGTAGCATGTATTCTTCTGGAGATTGCAAAAGTAATTGATGTTTGTTTTAGCAAATTTAAAAAAATAAACATAAGCTAAAACCTACTATTGATTTTTATTTTGAATCATGTTCATCTTTCTTTATTGTTAATTTGATTTGGTTTTTTTAGTGTAATTTAGCCGTCTTAATTTTTAAGAATAACAAATGAAATATTTAAACTACTTACTAATCATTATTGGAGGATTTGTAGCAATGTATGCTAAGACTGGTTTAGAGCAAAACCAATACATTTTAATAGGAGGTATTGTTTTACTTATGATTGGAGTTTATAGAATATCAAAAACGATTCCTAGTAAAAATACTGATGAAGATAATTTTGATGAGGAAACAAATAATTAGTTATGACTTTTAAAATAGGCGATCATGTAATGGTTTTAGACGAAAACATGTCTGGTGTTGTTAAAGGCATTGTTGGAACTTCAATTTCTATAGAAACTGAGGATGGTTTTTTGTTAGACTTCAAAAGTGAAGAGCTTATAAAAAATGCTTCTAAAAGTATGTTAAACAAAGCTAGGATACCAAATTCTGTTATTTCAGAAAAAGAACTGCCAGCAAGGAAACAACAAAAGCGTGTAAAAGCTAAAGACAGATATGAACCAACTATGGAAGTGGATTTGCATATTAATCAGTTAGTAAAATCGTCACGAAGTATGTCTAATCATGATATGTTAACCCTTCAATTAGATACAGCTAGACATAAACTAGATTGGGCTATATCAAAGCGTATTCAAAAAATTGTTTTTATTCACGGAGTAGGTGAAGGGGTTCTAAAAATAGAATTAGAATATTTATTTGGACGCTATAGCAACGTAAAATTCTATGATGCTAATTACCAAAAATATGGTTTAGGAGCTACCGAAGTTTATATTTATCAAAACTCTAATTAGAAGTCTATTTAGTTATAGTTCTTGTGTAAATACCAAAATCAAGTTCATCACTTTGTATTGTCCCTAAATCAAAATCTAATAATTTTATAGAAACAGTTATAGTTCTTTTATAAGAGTTAGTAAGTAATGCGCCAGAAGAGAACGAATCTTTAGCGTTTTCTTCCAGATATCTTGGAATTTGTCTTTCTACTATAGTTTCATCAGTATCATTAAGAAGGTTAGAGTCGCTATTTTCATCTTCATTTATGGTTAGTACACCATCACCATCATCATCATTATCTAAATAATTAGGAATACCATCTTCATCTGTATCTAAAGCATCGCTAATGTTTCCATCACCATCTATATCTGGTTTTTCTAATGATGTTTTTACATTGTCATTATCATCATCTTCATCAATATAGTCAGGAATTCCATCTTCGTCTGTGTCTTGAGCATCTGTAAAATTACCATCACCATTAGGGTCTTGGTTTTCTAGTTCATTAGAAATACCATCACCATCATCATCAGTAAAAGTTGATAAAAAACTTACTTTGGCACCAGAAGCAGCGCTAAAATCACTTAGGATATTAGTGGCAGAACCAGGGATGTCTTGGCAAATTAAATCGCTAGGGTCACCATCATAAGTTCTGTAATTAAAAACAATACTGGTGCCGTTAATAGTTAAAGTTCTTTCTGTATTAGCTTCTGTTGGGTTAAATATGGCTTCATTGGTTGTTGAATACGGAAATAAAAGAATCAATGATTCATATGGATCTTTACGAACATCAGACAAAACATAATTGTCTCCAGTAACAAATTTGTCAATATTTGCTTCACGACATAGCTCTAGAGTTTTGTCAAAATCAAATTCAACTGTAATAATATCGCCATCATCACAGGTGTATAAAGTTAGTAAACTTAAAGGAAGAAGAATATAAAATAACTTACGCATTTGTATTTGGGTTTTAGGCAAAAATAAAGGAATTGTTATTTATAACGTAGGATATTAATAATAATTTTATTTCAAGTATTTTTGTGGTTTAAAAGAAATAGATGAATCCAATATATTTTGATAATGCTGCTACCACTCAAATACGAGATGAGGTGATTAATGCGATGACGAAAGTTATGAGAAGTAATTACGGAAACGCTTCGTCTTCACATAGTTTTGGTAGGTCATCAAAAGTTTTAATTGAGAAATCAAGAAAGATTATTGCGAGTAGTTTAAATGTTTCTGCAGGTGAAATTGTGTTTACAGCAGGTGGTACAGAAGCTGATAATTTAATATTAAATAGTGCTGTTAGAGATTTAAATATTAAACACATTATAACTTCAAAAATTGAACATCATGCTGTTTTACACACTGTAGAGCAATTGCAAAAAGAATATGGAATTACTGTTAGTTATGTAAATATAGAAAAGAATGGAGATGTAGATTTTTTGCATTTAGAAACTTTATTGCAAGCTGAAGAGAAAACACTAGTTAGCTTGATGCATATAAATAATGAAATAGGTAATATACTAGACATAAAACGTGTTGCCGATTTATGTAAAGCGAATGATGCTTTGTATCATACTGATGCTGTGCAATCTGTAGGGCATTATAAAATAGATTTGCAAGATATTCAAGTTGATTTTTTAGCGGCTGCTGCACATAAATTTCATGGGCCAAAAGGTGTTGGGTTTGCTTTTGTTAGAAAAAATACTGGTTTAAAACCCCTTGTTTTTGGAGGCGATCAGGAGCGTGGACTTCGAGCAGGGACCGAAAGTGTACATAATATTGTGGGACTTGAAACGGCTTTAAAAATGGCTAATGATAATTTTGAAACAGAAGCTGCATACGTTAAAGAACTAAAACAATATTTTATAGATTCTGTTACTAAGTATATTCCTGAAGTAACTTTTAATGGACAGTCACATAATTTAGAAAAGAGTAGTTATGCCTTGGTAAATGTATGTTTGCCTGTGCCTCCTGAAAAATCGGCGATGTTATTATTTCAGTTAGATTTAAAAGGAATTGCTTGTTCAAAAGGAAGTGCTTGCCAAAGTGGAAGCTCTCAAAACTCTCATGTTTTGACTGAAATTTTAACAGATGAAGACTTGCTTAAACCTTCTTTTCGTTTTTCTTTTAGTATTTATAATACTAAAGAAGAAGTAGATTACGTTGTTGATGTTTTGAAGGAGTTTATTTAGTAATGTAATTAAAACTTCATAGTAGTTCTTACGTTAAAAACCCGCGGTGTTAAGTAATTAGGAATGGCGTATTGACGCTTGCTATACACATCTCTTACCCATGTATTTGTAATAGAGTTTTGTGCATCAAACATGTTGAATATCTCAAAACCAAATGACAAGGCTTTAAAAGGTTTTTTCCAACCGCTTTTAAATTGTTTTTTGTCATCTACAATTACAAACTGTAACCCTAAATCGGCTCTTTTATAATCTGGGAGTCTGTTTTGATAATCGTAAGGATCTACATAACTAGGAGAGCCTCCAGGTAAACCTGTGTTATAAACCAAATTTAAATACATTTTCATATTTGGTACATTTGGCACATAATCTTGAAATAAGGCGGCAAATTTTAAACGTTGATCTGTTGGTCGTGCAATATAACCTCTATTATCAATGTTTTCTTCGTTTTTTAAGTATCCAAAACTAAACCATGATTCTGTGCCTGGAACAAATTCACCATTCAATCTCATATCTAAGCCATAGGCACGTGCTTTTGCGTTGTTATTAGCACTGTATCTAATTCGTACATTTTCAAGTGTATATGGGTTTACATCGGTTAGTCCTTTATAATAAAGCTCAGTTGTTAGTTTAAAAGGTCTATCCCACATTTTAAAACTATAATCGTTTCCTAATACTATATGAAATGATTTTTGTGCTTTTACATTGGGTTGTACAACGCCATTAGCATCACGTAATTCTCTATAAAAAGGAGGTTGGTAATATAAACCAGTTGAAATTCTAAATAACATGTCTTTTTCCCAATAAGGTTTTATTGTGAATTGTGCACGCGGACTAAAAACGGTTTGGTTTGATGACGCAATCTCATCGCCACTAACCGACCAGTTATGAACTCTAACACCTGCGTTATACCAAACATCACTGGTTCCTATTGTTGAGCGCTTACTCCATTGCGCATAAGCTTGTATTCTATTTATTTGTGTATTGTTTGTAGTGCGAACATTGTTAAACGCTTCTAATGGGCCGCTAAAAGGTATATAAGGTTGTTCATTTCTTAAAACTGTTTTTGGAGGCCTTATTGAAAATCCCGCCGAATCAATTTGTTCCCATTCAACTAAGCGATCGCGTATATCTTCATTAGTGTATTTAAGAGACCATTCAATACGATTTTTATCAATCTTTAAATGGCCTTTATGTTCAATGTTAGTTATAAGCGCGTCTAAGTCATTGCGACCATGATTTAATTGGCTTCCAATACCTTCACTAAATTCAACTTCCCCTAAGTCTTCTTCACCAATATTGGTGTTTACTTCTCCAAGTCTGTATTGTGCTAAAATATCAAAATACTCTTCTTCTGTTGTGTGATAAGTTGATGTGATTAAATCAAGAGATAAATTCTCATTAGCAAAATAAGTACCTTTAAAAGCACCAAAAAGCGTTTGGTATTGATCTTTTTCTTGACCTTCGTAGAATATGAGTAATGCTATTGGTTCTGCCAGAGTTCCGAAATTAGTTTGTCTTGTTTGTGGTTGGTAGTTGTATTTATTTAAAGATGCATTTCCTAAAAAACTTAAATGAAATTTATTAGAAAATTTATAAGTAAAATACCCTTGAATATCTGCAAATGAAGGGTTGAAATTGGTCTCCGTTTCTTTGGCGTTAACTAGTAAGCTATTATCGCGATAGCGAGCACCTACGATTGCTGAAAATTTTGAATCTTCACTTATGTTTTCAACAGAAAGACTACCTCCCAATAAGCTTAAATCGGCATTAACTTCAAATTGATAAGGTGTTTTATATGTAATGTCTAAAACTGAAGATAATTTGTCTCCATATTTAGCTTGAAATCCTCCTGCTGAAAAATCGACATTTTGTACCAAATCAGTGTTTACAAAACTTAATCCTTCTTGCTGTCCAGAACGTACTAAAAAAGGGCGGTATACTTCTATATCGTTAACGTATACGAGGTTTTCATCATAGTTTCCACCTCGAACATTATATTGTGTGCTTAATTCATTATTATTACTAACACCAGGAAGTGATAATAGAAGATTTTCTACACCTGCATTTGCTCCTGGTATTTTACGTATAGTTTCAGGTTTAATTGTAATAATACCTTCAACGTCTTTTCTTCTTTTTCCCGAAATTATAACTGTGTTTATTTGTTCAACAGAGGTGCTCATAACTGGGTTAAACTCTATTGTTTCTCCATTTTTTAAACGAAAAGGACTAATAATTTTTTTAAATGCTATATGTGTAAATTCAACAGTTATATCTTGATTAGCAGGAATGTCAATGGTATAAAAACCATTAATATTGGTTACTGTTCCATCTGTTCCAGTTTTGATACTTACATTAGAAATGGGGAAATTATCGACATCTAAAATAACACCTTGAATAGTGCCTGTTTGCGCATAACCAATATAAAATATTGATAAAAATAATATAGCGAAGAGTGAGAATTTTGCTTTCAATTGGTTTGTTGGTTTATTTTCTGTAAAATAACGCTTCAAAAGTAGAATTATTTCCAACATTATCAGTTAGAATTACTTTTAAATTATTTTTGGTATCGGTTATAACGTTATCATTAAAATCGTGAGTGAGTGTTTTTGTTTTATAATCGTACTCCATTAAGATCCATTTTCCATTAACAGTTGCTCTGTAATTAGAGATGCCTGAGCCTGTATCGTTAATTTTAATTTTTAAATAACGATACTTACTAAGCCATTGGCCGTTTTTAAAATTAATAGGAGTAATAGTAGGTTTTATAGTGTCTCTAGCAAGTGTGTATGTGCCAAGTATTTTTGTGTTAGTAGTTAAGAGGTTTTCTTTTCTTTTAGTAGTAGAATAAGTTGGGTACTTTTTGTAACCTACCAAACGCGCAATGTATAGTTTTTGTTTGTCTTCTTCATTGTATTTGCTAATGTCAAAAGTTATATTGAAACTTTTTTTTGCAGCAATCGTGTTTTTGTGAAGCGTTAGGGTGTCGTTTTTTACATCAAAATCTAAATAGAAATCATCATAAAATGTGTCTTTGTAAAAATCAACAGCAATATTTTCTTCTTTTAAATTAACTGCTTGATCGGTTTTAATAAAATAAGGTGTTATTTTTTTTGCTGTAGTTTCTGTAATACTGTTTTTTGAGCCTTTAATATTTATGGTTACCCATGATGCATTATTTTTATAATCGGCTACTTTAATTTTATAAACCGAATAGGTGCTGTCTTCAATATTTAAGACTCCATTATTTATAACAGGTTTTAGTAAACTTAAAGGATTGTTTTTTTTGAATAATTTTTGAATGCGACGTTTTTTAGTTGTGTAAATTTCATAATCAATTAATTGATTAAGATGTCTCGTTTCAGCAAAAGAGAATTTTTTAAAGTCAATTTCAAAATTTCTATTACCGTTTACAAAGGTTTGAATATTGTAAACACCATTTGAATTTGCAGCTAAATTTTGTCTGTCAATTGTTTCAATACCAAAGCCAATGTTTCCATAAGCTTCTATGTTTTTTATTACATAATCGCCATTTTGTAATGGGATTAAGTTTAGCTTTTGTTTGGTGTTCGATTTGTTTATAAACGCATTATCGTCAAGAGGGTAGGCGTAAATTGATTTAATTACAGGAGCAATATCATCTTTTATATCAATTCCAAAAAGCATTGGGTTCATAGGTCGTTCAGCCTTATCTCTAATTTCAAAATGCAAATGAGGACCACCAGACCCACCCGAATTTCCACTATAAGCAACTAAACTGTCTTTTGATACGGGTAAGGTTTCTGCAGAAGGAAATAATTCTATTTGATAAGATTCCTTTTCATATTGATGCTTCTTAATATAAGCTTCAATTTCTGGTGCAAATTTTTGTAAATGACCATAAACACTCGTATAGCCATTTGGGTGTGTTATGTATAAAGCTTTTCCGTATCCATAATGAGACACTTTTATGCGGCTAACATAACCGTTTGCAATAGCTTTTACTTTTAAACCAACACGTTGCTGTGTTTTTATATCTAATCCAGAATGAAAATGGTTAGAACGTAACTCTGCAAAAGTACCAGAAAGTATGAGAGGTATTTCTAAAGGGTTGCTAAAATAATCTTGTGGATAATTGTTTTGAGCACTAGAAAGGGCTGTGAAAATTAAAAAAATAAAAAGACTGAATCGCATAGGTAAGTATTGGTGCTAAAATATTAATTAGATATGAGAACGCAAAGAATAAAACAAAAATGAAGCCATTGTATTGAGTATGAGTAATAATACTCTAATTTGAAATTTTATGAAAAAACAATTGTAATTTATCATTAGGTATGTTAACTTTGTGATATAAGTATTGAAATTTGTAAATGAGTAATATTGAAGATATTGTAGATTCTTTAGAAAACAAAATTAGCAAAGTATTACAGAAACTAGAGCTTTTAAAGCAAGCTAATTTAAAATTAACTGAAGAATTAGAAGTTTCAAAAAAAGAAATTTATAACCAAAAATTGCATATAGCAACTTGGGAAGAAAAGTATGAAGCTCTTAAAATCGCAAATTCAATACTAGGTAGTGACGATAATAAAAGAGATACTAAGCTTAAAATAAACGCATTAATTAGAGATATAGATCATTGTATTGGTCAACTTTCTGAATAAGGCAACATAAATTCAATGTCAGAAAAGCTTAAAATAAAGTTGTCAATAGGTAATAGGGTATATCCTTTAACTATTGAAGCGAGTCAAGAGGAAGGACTTCGTAAAGCGGCTAAAAACATTGAAGCTATGATAAAACAATTTGAGCAAAGTTATTCTGTTCGAGATAAACAAGATGTTTTAGCCATGTGTGCTTTACAATTTGCATCTCAAGTAGAACAGAAGTCTATAGATAAAGCAAATGTAAATGAACATGTTGAAGAAAAGCTCAATGCTTTAAATGATTTGTTGCATTCTTATTTAGTCTCTTAAAACGTTCTTTAAATAAACTAAAAGTTACTGCCTACATTGGTTATTTTTTTTGATAAACTCAACGTTAATTCTTTAAAAAGGGTGAGTTTAAGTTGTAAAAGCACGCTGCCTTGAGCAGATCCTTGATCAGCTTGTTAGCCCTAAACTTGTTTTTAAGGAGTTTATACAAAACTTTAAGCTGGTGTAGGCTTTTTTTATATATACAATTAATAAAATACGATGGATAACTCAATTATATTTGCATTAGGAGGTGTTGCTTTAGGGCTAATTATTGGCTTTATTATAGCAAAAACTCTTGAAAAGAATAATGCTTCAAAACTTGTAAAAGAAGCAAAGAAAAATGCCGCTTTAATACTTAAAGAAGCAAATAGCGAAGGCGAATCAATTAAAAAAGATAAGATACTTCAAGCTAAAGAAAAATTTTTAGAGCTTAAGTCAGAACATGAAAAAGTAATTCTTTCTCGTGACAAAAAAATGGCTGAAGCAGAAAAACGTACTCGTGATAAAGAGTCACAAGTTTCTAGTGAATTATCAAAAACATCTAAACTTAATCAAAGTTTAGATAGTAAGATTAAGGACTATGATCATAGAATAGATGTACTTGAAAAGAAGCAAGAAGAAATAGATAAACTTCATAAAAATCAAGTACAGCAATTAGAAGTTATTTCTAGTCTTTCTGCAGAAGAAGCGAAAGAGCAATTAGTAGAATCTTTAAAGGGTGAAGCTAAAAATGATGCCATGGCATTTGTTCAAAGTTCATTAGAGGAAGCTAAATTGACAGCAGAGCAAGATGCTAAGAAGATTATTATTAACACCATTCAGCGTATAGGAACAGAAGAGGCGGTAGATAACTGTGTGTCTGTTTTTAATATAGAATCTGATGATGTAAAAGGACGTATTATTGGTCGTGAAGGACGAAATATTCGTGCTATTGAAGCTGCTACTGGTGTTGAGATTATTGTTGATGATACACCTGAGGCTATTATCTTGTCTTGTTTTGATTCTGTGCGAAGAGAAATTGCTCGTTTGTCATTACACAAATTAGTAACTGATGGTAGAATTCACCCAGCAAGAATTGAGGAAGTTGTTAAAAAGACTCAAAAACAAATAGAACAGGAGATTATTGAAGTTGGTAAACGTACCGTTATAGATTTAGGAATTCATAATTTACATCCAGAACTTATTAAGATGGTTGGGCGTATGAAGTATCGTTCTTCTTATGGGCAAAATTTGTTGCAGCACTCGCGTGAAGTAGCTAAACTTTGTGGTGTTATGGCGGCTGAATTAGGTTTAAATCCAAAATTAGCAAAACGTGCAGGATTATTGCATGATATAGGTAAAGTGCCAGATGCAGAAGCAGATATGGAAACTCCTCATGCTATTTTAGGAATGCAATGGGCAGAAAAATATAATGAAAAAGCTGATGTTTGTAATGCTATTGGAGCTCACCATGATGAAGTAGAAATGAAATCATTAATAGCACCAATTATTCAAGTTTGTGATGCTATTTCAGGAGCTCGTCCAGGAGCTCGTCGTCAAGTTTTAGATAGTTACATACAACGTTTAAAGGATTTAGAAGATATTGCTTTTGGATTTACAGGCGTTAAAAAAGCTTATGCTATTCAAGCGGGTAGAGAACTTCGCGTTATTGTAGAAAGTGAAAAAGTAGATGATCAAAAAGCTGCCGATTTATCATTTAGTATTTCTCAAAAGGTACAAACGGATATGACTTATCCAGGACAAGTTAAAGTAACTGTTATTAGAGAAACTAGAGCGGTAAATATTGCTAAGTAAAATTCCTGCGAAGGCAGGAATCTCATTAAGAGAAACATTAAGTGTTAAAACTAAAAAATCCAGCGTCAGCTGGATTTTTTAGTTTTATTGTAACTTCTAACTTATTTCCTAGGATGAAACTTCTCAACCACTTTGGTTAAATGACTTTTATCTAGATGCACATATATTTCAGTAGTGGTTATACTTTCATGACCAAGCATGAGTTGTATAGAGCGTAAATCGGCATCGTTTTGCAATAAATGTGTTGCAAACGAATGTCTAAATGTGTGTGGAGAAATACTTTTTTTTAGTCCAACTTTTTCTGCTAGTTGTTTAATAATAGTAAAAATCATGGCTCTTGTTAATTGTTTACCTCGGCGGTTTAAAAATAAAGTATCTTCAAAACCAGTTTGAATATTTATGTGGTTACGAATATTGGTTCTGTAAATATTTATAAACTTTTGAGTAATGCCCACAATAGGTACAAAGCGTTGTTTGTCTCCTTTGCCGGTAACTTTAATAAAACCTTCATCAAAAAATAAATCAGATAATTTTAAATTAATCAATTCGCTAACACGTAAACCACAACCATATAAGGTTTCTAACATCGCACGATTGCGTTCGCCTTCTGGTTTACTTAAATCGATAGCATTAATTAGGCTGTCAATTTCTTCTTCTGATAAGGTGTCAGGAAGTTTTCTGCCTATTTTGGGCGATTCAATTAATTCTAAAGGATTTGAAGGTCGATAATCTTCGAAAACTAGATAGCTAAAAAAGCTGCGTAATCCGGAAATTAAACGAGATTGAGAACGTGCATTTACATTTTTTGCGACATCATAAATAAATTGCTGAATAATTTCTGGTGTAATTGAAATTGGAGATATACTCATGTTGTTCGTTTCTAAATAAGAAATCAACTTTTGTACATCTAGGGTGTAATTATCAATAGAGTTTTTAGATAGTCCGCGTTCTATCTTTAAATATAATTGATAATCTTTAAGAGCTTGCTGCCATTTCATGATTGGTAAAAATAAGCATAAAAAAAACTACCCTAAGGTAGTTTTTTTAGAATATTTATGTTCAATAAATTAATCCCATTTATCTGTTAACATATTGATTAAATCAATAATGGCCCAGATACCTAATCCACCTATTGTAATTATAAATAAGATATTGGCCCAAACAGGTTTGTTGTAATACCATCTATGAGCAGCAAAAGGCCAACCTAAAAAGAACCATAAAGCAACACCTACCCATTTATCTTTTGCCTTAACCGTAGTTACAGGAGTTAAGACTTCTAGAGTTTCGTTTTCACTAACAGATACTTCAGTGTTAGTAGTTGTTGTAATAGATCTTTTTACAGGAAAAGATGCATAACTAGTAGAATACGTTAAAAAGACTACTAGAAAAGAAAGTAATAATTTAATTTTCATGTTTAAATGGTTTATGTTTGTTGGACTAATTTATACAAAATAACTTAATAATGTCAAGATATTACTTACTTTTTTTGTTTTCTTTTTCTTTCTTTAATTATTGTTTGTCTCAAGAAAAATATGAGTTTGTTGGAGGTGTTAAGTTAAATGACTCAACAGTAGTATCATATAAAATTTTTTTTAAAGAACAAGCAGATAGAGTTAGTGGTTATTCTGTTACAGATTTACGAGGAGAGCATGAAACTAAGTCTAATATTATTGGTGAATATGATGTTAAAAAGAAAGAGTTAAGTTTTAGAGAAACAGGTATTGTTTATACCAAATCTCCAATTTCTCAAGATGATTTTTGTTTTTTAAACGTAACTGTGAAAAACTTTGTTTTTGGTAAAACTAAAAATGTTAAAACCAATTTTATCGGACTATTTTCAGATAATACAAAATGTATTAATGGTGAAATCATGTTGAATGCTATAGAAAAAGTAGAAAAACGTCTAGAAAAGGTTGTTAAAAAGATTAGTAATTCAAAAAAAATACCTGATAGTATTAAGCAAAAGGTAAATTTGATAAAAATGATGGATTCTTTAAATATGAATATTTTAAGAAAAAATCAGACTTTAAGTGTTTTTTCAAAAGCTAATAAAATTAATTTAATTATTTATGATGGTGGTAAAGAAGATGGAGATAAAATTACGATTTCTGCTAACGGTAAGGTATTAGTAAATGAATATGAAGCAGATATTAACAAAAAAACAATTTCTATTGATTTAATTGATGAAAAAACATCCGTTGTGATTAAGGCGAATAATGAAGGTTCAATAGCTCCTAATACCATAGTTGTAGAAATAGATGACAATAATAATTATATAAAAGCTTTATCAAATTTAAAAAAAGGAGAATCTACACAAATTGATATTTTAAAAAGCAGATAAAGTATTTTTAATATATTTACCTTATGAAAAAATTAATAATCATTAACGGTCCAAATCTTAATCTTTTAGGTAAAAGAGAGCCAAATATTTACGGAAGTTTATCTTTTACTGAGTTTTTAGAGGAAGTAGTTGGTAAGTATCCAAATGCAGATATAGATTATTTTCAATCTAATATAGAAGGAGAACTTATTAATAAGCTACATGAAGTAGGTTTTAGTTATGATGGTGTTATTTTAAATGCTGCGGCTTATACACATACATCAGTAGGAATAGGAGATGCTGTAAAAGCAATTGAAACGCCTGTTGTAGAAGTACATATTTCTAATACCTATAATAGAGAAGAGTTTAGGCATCAGTCATTTATATCTCCTAATGCTAGAGGCGTTATATTAGGTTTTGGCTTACAGAGTTATGAGTTAGCTATTCAGAGTTTTTTTTAAACAATCCTAAATATTAAAACTATAAAAAATGCGATTCAAAATTTGAATCGCATTTTTTATAGTTTTAATATCCAACCGCGTCTCCTTTGGGGAGTCAAGGTGGATCTTATTATAAATGTATCACTTCATCATAAGCATCAGCAACAGCTTCCATAACCGCTTCACTCATTGTTGGGTGTGGATGCACTGTTTTTAATACTTCATGACCTGTAGTTTCAAGTTTTCTACCTAAAACAGCTTCAGCAATCATATCGGTTACACCAGCGCCAATCATATGGCAACCTAACCATTCGCCGTATTTAGCATCAAAAATAACTTTTACAAAACCATCTTTATTTCCGCCTGCACTCGCTTTACCAGAAGCAGAGAAAGGAAATTTACCAACTTTAATATCAATACCTTTATCTTTAGCTTGCTTTTCAGTTAAACCAACAGAAGCAATTTCTGGAGAGCAATATGTGCAACCAGGAATGTTTCCGTAATCTAAAGCTTCAACATGTTGTCCTGCAAGTTTTTCAACACAAAGTATTCCTTCCGCGGAAGCAACGTGTGCTAATGCTTGACCAGGAGTAACATCTCCAATAGCAAAGTATCCAGGAATGTTTGTTTGGTAAAAATCGTTAACTAAAATTTTATCTCTATCAACAACAATTCCAACATCTTCTAAACCAATATTTTCAATGTTTGTTTTAATACCAACAGCAGAAAGTATAATGTCAGCTTCTAAAACTTCTTCACCTTTACTTGTTTTTACAGTTGCTTTAACGCCTTTACCAGAAGTATCAACCGATGTTACTTCGGCAGAAGTCATTATTTTTATACCACTCTTTTTAAAAGAACGCTCTAATTGTTTAGAAACATCTACGTCTTCAACAGGTACAACATTTGGTAAATATTCAACAATAGTAACTTCAGTTCCCATTGAATTGTAGAAATATGCAAACTCAACACCAATAGCTCCAGAACCAACCACAATCATTTTCTTTGGTTGTTTTGGTAAAGTCATCGCTTCTCTATAGCCAATTACTTTTTTACCATCTTGAGGTAAATTTGGTAATTCGCGAGAACGTGCTCCAGTAGCAATTATAATGTTGTTTGCACTATATTCTGTGCCATCAACGTCAATTTTTTTGCCTGGTTTTAGTTTTCCATAACCAGAAATAACGTCAATTTTGTTTTTCTTCATTAAAAATTCAATACCCTTGCTCATGCCATCGGCAACACCACGGCTACGTTTTACAACGGCGTCAAAATCTTTATCAAAATCTTTAACAGATAAACCATAATCACCTGCATGTTTTAGATATTCAAAAACTTGAGCAGACTTTAATAAGGCTTTTGTAGGGATGCAACCCCAATTTAAGCAAACCCCACCAAGGCTTTCTTTTTCAACAATAGCAGTTTTAAAACCTAATTGTGATGCTCTAATAGCTGTAACATATCCACCAGGACCACTTCCAAGAACAATTATATCGTATTTACTCATGTGTAATTTTTTAGGCTACGAATTTACGAAATCGATTTTGAATAATAAATTTTAGAAACCTATAAATTTATATCTTTTATTACCTTTGTTTTGCAATTTCATTATATGAATATATCAAGAACAAGTTTTCCTAGAATCGTTATTATTGGTGGTGGTTTCGCAGGAGTAGCTTTAGCTAAAAAATTATCGAAGCAAGAAGTTCAAGTTGTTTTGTTAGATAAAAATAATTACCACACATTTCAACCGCTTCTTTATCAGGTTTCTACAGGTGGTTTAGAGCCAGATTCTATTGCTTATCCTATTAGAAAAATTCTTAAAGATTTTCCTAATTTTCATTTTCGCTTAGCAGAAGTAAATGAAATTGATATAGAAAATAAGGTTGTTAATACCGATATTGGCGATTTAAAATTCGATTATTTGGTTGTTGCTTCCGGTTCTAAAACAAATTATTTTGGTAATTCTGAAATAGAAAAGCACAGTATGGCCATGAAATCCATACCACAGTCGCTCAATTTACGGAGTTTAATTCTTGAAAACTTTGAAGATGCCTTATTAACATCCGATTTAAACGAGCGTAATGCTTTAATGAATTTTGTAATAGTAGGAGGTGGGCCAACAGGTGTTGAACTTGCCGGTGCATTGGCCGAAATAAAAAAAGGTATTTTACCAAAAGATTATCCCGATTTAGATACCCGTTTAGCTCAAATACATATTGTACAATCAGGCGATTGTATTTTAAAAGGAATGAGTACTAATGCTTCAGCAAAAGCAGAAGATTTTTTAGAAAAACTTGGCGTTCATATTTGGAAAAACGTACGTGTTACTAATTATGATGGAAAAACGGTTACCACAAATACCGATTTAACTTTTGAAACAGCTACATTGGTTTGGGCTGCAGGTGTAAAAGGCGCTACCATAAAAGGACTAGATTCAGAAGAATTTATAACACGAGGTAATAGACTTATAGTAAACGAATTTAATCAGGTTAAAGGTTATAATCACATTTTTGCAATTGGAGATATAGCTTCTATGGTTAGTGATGAATTTCCTAACGGATTCCCCATGATGGCGCAACCTGCCATACAACAAGGCGATCAATTAGGCGATAATATTTTAAAATTAATAGAGCAGAAACCTATGGAGCCTTTTACATATAAAGATAAAGGGGCTATGGCAACCATTGGTAGAAACAAAGCGGTTGTAGATTTAAAAAAGTTTAAATTTCAAGGCGTATTTGCTTGGTATGTTTGGATGTTTGTGCATCTCTTTTTCTTAATAGGTTTTAGAAATCGCATGGTAGTTTTTATAAACTGGGTGTATAATTATATTCGTTTCGATAGAGAGGCGCGATTAATTATTAGACCATTTAAGAAGAATCTTAAATTATAATATGAATCATGTCTATTTATTAGTCAAACAAATAAAGTAATAACCAGTTGATTATCAATTATTTTAATTAAATTTATAAGATTAACTAATCAAAATTTAATTAAAAATGAAAAAACATGTCATTATTGTCATGATGCTTTTTGTTGGTGTCATGTATTCTCAAAAGAAAAAAAACGGAACAGTTTACATTGAGCATCCAGCAATTGATGTTGTTGAAGCTATGCAGCAAGCAGATGTAGAAGGAAACGTTGAAAAAGTAGCTTCTTTTTTATCTGATGATTTTAAATCTGTTAGTGGTACAACTAGAAATAAGAATGCAAAGGGAAATGATAAAGAGTCTTTTTTAAAGTGGACAAAAAATAAAAAAGAGTGGTTGTCTTATGTAAGTTTAGTTAGGCATGGAGAAGCTTTTCCTGATGCTATTGTGTATAAAGATGGTAAAATTTGGGTTCAGACTTGGAATTACCTAAAAGGTGTGCATAATGATACTGGAGTAAAAATTGAAATGCCAACACATAGTTTGTACCGTTTAAATAAAGATAATAAAATTGATCTTGAAATTTATTATAACTATCCTGTTGGAAAAGAAATTAGAGAAAGTTTCTCTCCTAGAACCAATGGAATACTATATAATCAACATGACTACATTAATAAGGTTAGACGAATGATGGCAGCTTTTGAAAATATGGATTTAGAAAAAGCGTATAGTTATTTTGATGAAGAAGCAAGATTTAATTCATTAGAAATGCCTTGGGGAGAATCAGAAACATTGGAAGAGGTGAAAGCAAGACATAAAAAATTTTATGATAATTTTGAAATTGAAAGTATAGATGTTATAGGTTATCCAGATTTACTTCATTATGAAATTGGAGATGGTATGACTGTTCAGTCATGGTGGAACTTTAGATTAGTAAGAAAATCAGATAAGAAAAAAATTCAAATGCCAGCGATGTATTCGCATGATTTTAATAAAGAAGGTGTTATTGAAAGTTCAATGGGGTATTTTAGTTCTAAGGTTTTAGATTAATAAAGTTAAATTAGTGAAATAAAAAAAGCGCCTTTATTTAAAGGTGCTTTTTTTTTAAATCATCAGTAAAATGACGTCTTTCTTTATCTTTACTAAATTTCTCAGCATTATATTTTGAAGAACCTCCTTTTGGTATTGATAATGATTGCCATTCTTTACCTTTTAAAAGCTTTCCTAAAAATACCATTTGTCCAATATGATATGGGTAATGAGTCAATTGTCTGTTAATGGCTTCAGTAACTGTATGTCCTTCATTTCTAATATAAACAATACGTTCTAAATCGGTAGTTTCTAAAGGTGTAATAGCTTTAAATAAACAAGCCCAAGCACTTTCCCAAGACGCAATAATTTCTTCTAAGCTATTATAACTGCTTATAAATTCAGCATCACGGTTTCTCCATGTTTTTTCGCCGTCTTCATCTAAAAAGTTAGTCCATCTGCTAAGCATATTACCAACAATATGCTTAACGATTATTGATATACTGTTTGAGTCTTCATCACTTTGCCATTCCATTTGTTCAAACGAAAGTTGAGCAAAAGTTTTGTCGCCTAAGCTTTTATAATATTCAAATTGCTTAATAATACTTTCTAAATAGCTTTCCATTCAACAAATATAATTTTTATTTTTCAGGAATAAATTTTAGTGAAACACCATTTATACAATGGCGCTTTCCAGTCGTTATTCTTGGGCCATCATTAAAAACATGTCCTAAATGGCCGCCACAAGTAGCACAGTGTTCTTCAGTTCTTGTATAGCCTAATTTGTTGTCGGTAGAAAAAGCAACGTTACCTTTAATTTCTCTATCAAAACTAGGCCAACCACTACCAGAATCAAATTTGTGCTCGCTTTTAAATAATGGTGTTTCACAAGCTTTACAAACATAAACACCTGCTTTGTAGTTTTTGTTAAATGGACTCGAAAAAGCTCGTTCTGTACCCGCTTTTCTTAGTACATGATATTCCATGTCTGATAATTGTGCTTTCCATTCGCTATCCGTTTTAGTGATTTTATATGTCTTGGTTTTTGTTTTGTTAGGTTTTTGAGCAGAACTATTACAGCTTAAAACAAAAAAGGATACTATTAAAATTATTAATTTTTTCATTTATATAGGTTTTTATGTTTTGTCGAGAATGTATACGAAACTTAACGTTTTAATCGAAAATAATTTCTGGTGTTAAGTGACCAATAAAAAAAATCGGTGTCTAAAAAATATTTAAAAGACAATTATTGTATTTTTATAACTTAAATAAACCATTAACCATGAAAATTAAAAGCATATTTATCCTCCTTGGAACTGTAGCATTATTTTTTGCTTGTGCCGAAAATCCATTTACAGGAAAAAAAACAATGGCCCTTGTGCCTAATTCTCAGTTGTTTCCAACAGCATTTGCACAGTATGACCAGTTTTTAACTGACAATAAAGTTGTTACTGGCACATCAGAATCTGCTATGGTTACTAGAGTAGGACAAAAAATAGCTGTAGCTGCAGAGCGTTGGTTAAACGCTAATGGTCATCAGGGCTATTTAAAAGATTATAAGTGGGAGTATAATTTAGTCGATGATAAAACAGTAAATGCTTGGTGTATGCCAGGAGGTAAGATTGTTGTATATACAGGGATTTTACCAATAGCAAAAACGGAAGCTGGTTTAGCTGCAATAATGGGGCATGAGGTGTCTCATGCACTTGCAAACCACGGACAACAACGTATGAGTGCAGGTATGGTGCAGCAAGGATTAGCAGTAGCAGGAAATATTGCTATTAAAGATGAACATTCTAGAGGTTTATTTAATCAATATTATGGTGTAGGTTCTAACGTTTTAGGAATGTTGCCATTTAGTAGAAGTCATGAAACCGAAGCCGATAAAATTGGCTTGTATTTAATGGCTATTGCTGGTTATACCCCAGAAGAAGCTGCCGAACTATGGAAACGTATGAGTGCTAACAGTGGAGGGCAAGCGCCACCAGAAATGTTAAGTACGCATCCATCAAACGAATCAAGAATTGCTAACCTTACAGCTTTAGCTCCAAAAGCAAGAGCTGAAGCTGCTAAATTTGGTGTTACATCTTTTAAGTAATAATATATTATCACTTAAATAAAAATATTTGTTTACTTTAGAAGCTGCTCATAAAAGGGCAGCTTTTTTGTTGAAAAAAGAAATCACCATTTCTTATTTTAATAATTCCAATGTAGTTTGGAATCTCATAAATTATGTGAAAAAGCTTATTAACTATGGCTAAACATATTATATGAATCAACTAGAAAAAGGAAGTAAAAAGCTTCTTAATGCTTGGGCGTTTTACGATTGGGCAAATTCAGTTTATACCCTAACAATAGCGTCGTCTATATTTCCTATATTTTATTCTGCATTATTTCTCTCAGAAATTAAAACCGTTCATGCTTTTGGTATGGATTTTAAAAGTACAGCTTTAATAACGTTTGTTACAGCTTTTACTTTTTTGGTAGTTGCTTTTACATCTCCAATTCTTTCAGGTATTGCCGATTATGTTGGTAACAAAAAGAATTTCATGAAATTCTTTTGTTATGTAGGAAGCGCAGGGTGTATTGGTTTGTATTGGTTCGATATTACTCCAGAAAAAATACATTTAAGCTTGTTATTCTATTTTATGGGTTTAATTGGGTATTGGGGGAGTTTAGTGTTTTATAATTCTTATTTACCAGATATTGCTTTTGAAGAACAGCAGGATAGTATTAGTGCGAAAGGGTTTTCCATGGGTTACATAGGAAGTGTCATTCTATTGATATTAAATTTATTAATGGTTATGTTTCCTCAATGGTTTGGTTTCGATATTAGTATATCTGAAGCTATAAGTAAAAGTGGGACTGAAGCAGAGATTCAAACAGCAATGACTACTGCAAAAGACGCAGCTTCTTTTGAAGCTATGAAAATATCATTTATAACTGTTGGTATTTGGTGGGCATTATTTAGTCAATATTCATTTTATTATTTACCAAAAGGCAGTTCTTCTGGTCATAAAGTTACTAAAGATGTAGTTTTTAATGGTCTTAAAGAGTTAAGATTGGTATGGGTGGAGCTTAAGCAAAATTTGCGTTTAAAGCGTTATTTATATGCGTTTTTTGTTTTTAGTATGGCGGTACAAACCATTATGTTAGTCGCGGTTTATTTTGGAGAAGAAGAAATAGCTTGGGGAGATGGTAATGCCAAAACAATGGGTTTAATTGGTAGTATTTTGGTTATACAAATACTAGCAGTTTTAGGAGCGATTTTAACATCAATGGCTTCAAAAAAATGGGGTAATATTAAAACGCTCATCATTATTAATTTTATTTGGATGGCTTTATGCTTTTATGCTTATTTTATGAAAACACCTATGCAGTTTTATATAGCGGCAAGTATGGTTGGTTTTGTAATGGGAGGTATTCAATCTTTAGCACGTTCTACGTATTCTAAGTTTTTACCAGAAACCGATGATACCACATCTTATTTTAGTTTTTATGATGTTGCAGAGAAAATAGGAATTGTAATAGGAATGGTGATTTTTGCGTTTATAGATCAAATTACCGGTAGTATGCGAAACGGTATTTTGTTTTTGTTTGTATTCTTTTTAGCAGGTATTGTTTTGTTATTTAGGGTGCCAAAAGAAGTTAATGGAATGTGATTCTAAAAATATAAAAGAGGCTGTGTTAAAACATTTTAACACAGCCTCTTTTTATTATAAATTTAAATAAATTCTAATAAGTAGAAATACTTCCTGAACCAGCAACTTTTGTATCTTCTCTTTCAGGGTTTCCTTTATATACAATATCTCCTGAACCAGCAACTCTAGCTTTTAAATTATCAGTACTTACTACTTTTGCATCTCCAGAGCCAGTTACAGAAACTTCAGTATTGCTTGATTGTAACTCTAGTCCGTGGAAATCTCCAGAACCAGAAATGCTAGCTTTTAAATTATTTGTATTTCCTTTAAGTTTAATATCTCCCGAGCCAGCTATAGAGGCTTTAATTGAAGATGCTTCTATGTTTAAAACAATGTCTCCAGAGCCAGCTAATGAAACATTTAAGTCGGTTGAATTTATAGGGGTTTTGTTCCATAAATCGCCAGACCCAGCTAAAGAGACTTTATTTATATCTTTAAAAGGAATGGTTATTTTTATAGTTTTATTTTTGCTTGACTTTATGTTTTTGCCATTCTTTACTTTTACTATTAGGTTATTGTTTTTAATTTCAGTAACAATATATTCTAATAAATTTTCTTCACCTTCAATGGTTATATTTCCTTCTGTTCCGCTAACAAGAACGAAATCAAAAGAACCTGAGCATTTTATGCCGTCATATTCGCTTGTACTTCTCTTAATGGTCTTCATGTTGCCATTTCCTTTAATAGAATTTCCCCACTGTGCGTAAGATGTTGTTGCTAAAAGGATGGTTGTTAAAAATAATACTGTTCGTTTTTTGATTGAATGTTTCATTTGATTGATTTTTGATGATTATAAATTATTTTTTTACAAGAGATACACTTCCGTAATCAGATACTATATTAACAGTGTTTTTAGAATTAGTATCTCCGTGATATCCGATATAGTGTTTTGAAGTAGATTCTACAACTTTCTTAGTAAAAACTAATCCATCACTATCTCTTAAAGACGCATAATCTAAATTAATATCGAAAGTGAAATTATGAGTTGCATCATAGCCGATTTTTATACCAACATAATCGCCTTTAATTGTTATGTTTTCAGCATTTTTAGTCAATCTGTTTATTTTTATAGAGCCATAATCAGACTTAAGCGAAACGTTTTTATAAACATCACCTATATAGGTAGTCAGATAATCGCCATTGCCAGTTACATTATTTGCCTTTTCTATTTTTATACTGCCATAATCACAGTTATAATTAACAACTTCTGCAACTTCAATTTTAGAATTTGTATAATCAGCATTAATATTTATTTTTTGTGATTTAGAAACTGTAAAATCACTATAATCGGCATTAATTTTTCCACTTTTTATGTATTCAAAATAACAACCTTTTGTATAATCAAAATTGATATCATTGTTATCTGCCATTAATTCTTTGGTCGTAATTTTTCCGTAATCACAGTTTATTTTTGCAACACCTTCAAGTTTATCTAAATTAATAGAACCGTAATCGTTATTTAAATCTACATGGTTTGTTATTGGAATTTTAATTACATAGTTAATTTTCATATTAACATTGTTGTTGTTACCCCAGTTCCACCATGAACTTGATTTTGATTTACTGAATATTGTTTTTGCAGATACAAAGTTTGATGATCCTTCAAAATCGACTCCAATATTATCTAATTTTTTTTGTACTTTTTCTTCGTCATTTCCAGAAGTGGTAATGGTTACTTCAAAAACAATGCGGTTTTCATTCCATGTAATAACATCAATGTTTCCATAGCTGTTATTTACTTTTAATGTAGCATTCGCCGAAACGGAATACGTTTTATTAATAACTTTCTTTTTCGTGTATTTACCATCCGTTTTTTCTGAAGCTAAAACGAATAGGGGAAGCATGATGAATGCTAATAAAATTCTATATGGTAGTACTGTTCTCATTTGACTGATTTTTTAATTGTTTGATGATGTTAATTTGTTCTAAAGTGTTTTGTAAGATGTCTATTCTATTTTGGAAATTAGAAATCATAGCGTATATCACTTGGTTATCATTGCCACTTTCATTTAAGTCGTATTTTAAATTTTCGTAATCTTTTTCTAAGTTTTTAATTCTATCTAAGGCATCTTCTATTATTTTCTTAGTTTCAGGAGAAGATACTTCTTGAAGTTTGTTTAATTCATCGTTAATTGAAACGATGAAAAAATCTTCAGTTTGTGCCATTTTAGGAGATACACTAGCTAAATCTCTTGTTTCCGGTTGTTGCTGAGTAACAATGAAAATCGATACTAAAAGCGCTATAGAAGCAGCTATACCCATAAAAGGTTTCCACAATTGTCGACTTCTTTTGTTAATAGTTAACTTAGGCTCTGCTTTGTTATTTAACTTATCTAAAAAGCGTTGTGTATGATTTGTTTCAGGGGTTTCCAAATCAAAATCATGCTCTAGCCTATTAAATAGATTGTCTAAATTATCTTTACTCATAGTCTTAATTTTAAATCTCAACAGTTGCTAATAATTTCTGCCTTAAACTATCTTTAGCTCTAGAGATTGTTGTTCTGCAATTAGCGTTAGAAATATTCATAATCTCACTAATTTCCTCGTAATCATATCCTTCAATAAGGTTTAATGTTAAAGCAATTCTGTAGTTGTCTTTAAGTGTTTTCATGGTGTTTAATACTTGCTGCGCCTTTGTGTTTGTAAACTCATAATCACTATCAATTCCATCAGAATCATCTTCAATTTTATACAGCATATCATCTAAAGAAGTTTCTTGTTTTTTGTTATTCTTTTTATAGTGATAAATGCTGTTGTTTATAACAATTCGCTTTAACCAAGGACCAAAAATCTTAGCATCTTTTAGATTATCTAATTTTGTAAATGCTAACAAAAATGAGTCTTGCATAATATCTTCTGCTTCAAAATTGTTTTTCACAATTCTAAAAGAAGTGTTATACATGGCTTTGTAATATCTGTTGTAAATTTCCAATTGCGCAGATTGGTTTCCAGACTTACATAAGTCAATCAGTTGTTCAGTATTTAAATTGGTTGGTGTCAAATATGATCAAATTGTTATAGTAAAGAGTGTTATATTTTTTATTTGTTACAGTTTTTCAAAAAAAAATCCTACGCTCTAAAAGATTGTAGGATTTTAATATGATTAAAAATGAAGATTAATTATGACTCAGCAGGCTTTTCAGCTTTTTCAATAGAAATCTTTAACTCTTCAGATTCTTTATCTAAATCAATTTTTATATTATCACCTTCTTCTAAATTTGAAGCTACAATTTCTTCAGCTAAAGCATCTTCAACATATTTTTGGATAGCTCGCTTCAATGGGCGTGCTCCATACTGCTTATCGAAACCTTTATCGGCAATATAATCTTTAGCACTTTCAGTAATTGTTAAGTTATAACCTAAAAGTTTAATACGCGCAAGTAGCTTTTCTAATTCAATATCAATAATCTTATTAATATCTTCTTTTTCTAAAGCATTAAATACTACAACGTCATCAATTCTATTTAAGAATTCAGGAGCAAACGATTTTTTTAGAGCATTTTCAATAATACTCCTAGTGTTAGCATCTTCTTGAGCTTTTTGAGAGGCTGTTCCAAAACCAATACCTGTACCAAAATCTTTAATTTTACGAGCTCCAATATTAGAAGTCATAATAATAATGGTGTTTCTAAAATCAATTTTTCTACCTAAACTATCTGTTAAATAACCATCGTCGAGTACTTGTAAAAGCATGTTGAAAACATCTGGATGCGCTTTTTCAATTTCATCTAAAAGAATAACAGCGTAAGGTTTGCGTCTTACTTTTTCTGTAAGTTGACCACCTTCTTCGTAACCAACGTATCCTGGAGGCGCTCCAACTAATCTAGAAATAGCAAATTTTTCCATGTATTCACTCATGTCTATACGTACAAGTGATTCTTCGCTATCAAACAACTCACGAGATAATACTTTGGCTAACTGCGTTTTACCAACCCCTGTTTGTCCTAAAAAGATAAATGACCCAATTGGCTTATTAGGATCTTTAAGTCCAGCACGGTTTCGCTGAATGGCTTTAACAACCTTTGCAACAGCTTGGTCTTGACCAATTACTTTCCCTTTTATAAGGTTTGGTAATTCTGCAAGTTTATTAATTTCGGTTTGAGCAATTCTGTTTACAGGTACACCAGTCATCATAGAAACCACATCGGCAACATTGTCTTCGGTTACGACTTCACGATGTTGTTTGGTGTCTTCTTCCCATTTTTCTTGAGCAGCTACAAGTTCTTTTTCAATGCGTTTTTCATCATCTCTAAGCTTTGCCGCTTCTTCGTATTTCTGCTTTTTAACAACCGAATTTTTAGTTTCTTTAACCGTTTCTAGTTGTTTTTCTAATTCTAGTATTTGTTTAGGAACATCAATATTAGTTATATGAACACGCGATCCAGCTTCGTCTAAAGCATCAATAGCTTTGTCTGGTAAGAATCGTTCAGTCATATAACGATTGGTTAATTTTACACAAGCTTCAATAGCTTCAGGTGTGTAATCAACATTATGGTGTTCTTCGTATTTGCCTTTAATATTGTTAAGAATTTCAATAGTTTCTTCTACCGTAGTAGGTTCTACTATTACTTTTTGAAAACGACGTTCTAAAGCACCATCTTTTTCAATATACTGCCTGTATTCATCTAAAGTTGTAGCACCAATACATTGTATTTCTCCTCTTGCTAAGGCTGGTTTAAACATATTTGAAGCATCTAAACTTCCTGTAGCACCACCTGCACCAACTATGGTGTGAATTTCATCAATAAAAAGAATAACATCATCATTTTTTTCAAGCTCATTCATAACAGCTTTCATGCGTTCTTCAAACTGTCCACGATATTTTGTACCAGCAACTAAACTAGCAAGGTCTAAAGTAACAACACGTTTGTTAAATAGAATACGAGATACTTTTCTTTTTACAATTCTGAGCGCTAAACCTTCTGCAATAGCAGATTTACCAACTCCAGGTTCACCAATGAGTAGCGGATTGTTTTTCTTTCTTCTACTTAAAACTTGAGATACACGTTGTATTTCTTTTTCACGTCCAACTACAGGGTCTAATTTGCCTTCTTCGGCCATAGCAGTTAAATCGCGTCCAAAATTATCTAAAACAGGGGTTTTAGACTTTTTATTTGTTTTTCCAGCTGGCGTATTAAAAATGTTGTCTTTTGAAGCATCTCCTTCGGGTGTAGTATCGTCATCTTGAAAAGATTCAGATTTTGGTTCTATATAATTATTGTCGTTTGTAATCATAAATTTAAATTGTTCTTTAACATTATCATAGTCAACTTTAAGCTTATTTAAAAGCTTGGTAGTGGGGTCGTTTTCATTTCTTAAAATACAAAGCAGTAAATGCGCTGTATTTATTGAGGTGCTTTGAAATAATTTTGCTTCTAAAAATGTGGTTTTTAGAGCGCGTTCTGCTTGTCTGGTAAGATGTAGATTCTTTTTTTGATTAGATGCTACTGTTATATTAGGGTTGGCAGGACTTAGTATTTCTACTTTTCGTCTTAAATGATTTAAATCAATATCTAAAGCATTTAATATGCTAATGGCTTTGCCATCTCCATCACGTAATAATCCTAGCATTAAGTGCTCGGTGCCAATAAAATCATGACCTAAACGTAAAGCCTCTTCTTTGCTAAATGCAATTACATCTTTTACTCTTGGGGAAAAATTATCATCCATAATAGGGTTCCTTTCTGCATTAAAAATACTAAAACATTTTACTTAAGGCAAAAACTATACCTTAAATTAATGTGAAAGTTGCTAATTGACGAAAAAAACTTTAAAAAATCAAAATTTAACTAGGCATACTTATTAACGAAAATGTAGGTCTAAATTGTTAATAAAAAGTCTCAAAAAACAGATATATATCATCTTTTCTGACTGATGGAATTAGTATATTAGCATGTTTTGAAATATTGATAAAAACTTAATTAAATTATATATGGCAGAAGGAGAAAAATTGATCCCTATTAATATTGAAGATGAGATGAAATCGGCTTACATTGATTATTCAATGTCAGTTATTGTGTCACGTGCTTTACCAGATGTAAGAGATGGTTTAAAGCCTGTTCATAGACGTGTGCTTTATGGTATGCATGAACTAGGTATTAGAGCAAATTCGGCACATAAAAAGTCCGCAAGAATAGTTGGTGAAGTTTTAGGTAAGTATCATCCTCATGGTGATACATCTGTATACGATGCAATGGTGCGTATGGCTCAAGAATGGAGTTTACGTTATATGCTGGTTGATGGACAAGGGAATTTTGGTTCTATTGACGGTGATAGTCCAGCAGCAATGCGTTATACAGAAGCGCGTATGAAAAAAATATCTGAAGACATGTTGGCAGATATTGACAAGGAGACAGTAGATCATAAATTAAATTTTGATGATACGCTACAAGAACCAACCGTTTTACCAACACGTATCCCAGGGCTTTTAGTTAATGGAGCATCAGGTATTGCTGTAGGTATGGCAACTAATATGCCTCCTCATAACTTAACAGAAGTTGTAAATGGAACGATTGCTTATATAGAAAATAACGATATTGAAATAGATGAGTTAATTACTCATGTTAAAGCACCAGATTTTCCAACAGGAGGAACAATTTACGGTTACGATGGTGTAAAAGAAGCTTTTCATACGGGTAGAGGGCGTATTGTTATGCGAGCGAAAGCTAATATTGAAGAAGTTAATGGTCGTGAGTGTATCATTGTAGATGAGATTCCTTACCAAGTGAATAAAGCAGATATGATTAAGAAAACTGCTGACTTGGTAAACGATAAAAAGTTAGAAGGTATTTCTACTATTCGTGATGAATCTGATAGAAACGGAATGCGTATTGTGTACGTTTTAAAACGTGATGCTATTCCAAATATTGTATTGAATAAATTATACAAGTATACAGCGTTACAATCCTCATTTAGTGTAAATAACATAGCATTAGTTAATGGGAAACCTCAGTTGTTGAACTTAAAAGAATTAATACATTATTTTGTTGAGCATAGACATGAGGTTGTTGTAAGAAGAACAACTTATGAGTTACGTAAAGCAGAAGAACGCGCACATATTTTAGAAGGATTAATCATTGCTTCAGATAATATAGATGAAGTTATTAAAATAATTAGAGCGTCTTCAAATGCAGATGAAGCACGTGCTAATTTGATAGAACGTTTTAAATTATCAGAAATTCAAGCTAAGGCCATTGTTGAAATGCGTCTTCGTCAATTAACAGGACTAGAGCAAGACAAATTGCGTGCTGAGTATGACGAGATCATGAAAACTATTATCGATTTAAAAGATATTCTAGACAGGAAAGAGCGTCGTATGGATATTATTAAAGGCGAATTAGAAGTTGTAAGAGATAAATATGGTGACGAGCGTCGTTCAGTTATTGAATATGCAGGTGGTGATTTAAGTATTGAAGATATGATTCCTGATGAAAAAGTAGTGATTACTATTTCGCATGCAGGATATATTAAACGTACTTCACTTACTGAATATAAAACACAAAATAGAGGAGGTGTTGGTCAAAAAGCATCAACAACTCGTAATGAAGATTTCTTAGAACATTTATTTGTTGGTACCAACCATCAATATATGTTATTCTTCACTCAAAAAGGAAAATGTTTCTGGATGCGTGTTTACGAAATTCCAGAAGGTAGCAAAACATCTAAAGGTAGAGCTATTCAAAACCTTATAAATATAGAGCAAGACGATAAAGTGATGGCTTTCATTTGTACGCAAGATTTAAAAGATGAAGCGTATATTAATAGTCATTATGTAATTATGGCTACTAAAAAAGGTCAGGTTAAGAAAACATCGCTTGAGCAATATTCTCGTCCAAGAACAAACGGTATTAATGCTATCACTATTAAAGATGATGATGTTTTATTAGAAGCTAAATTAACGACAGGAGAAAGTCAAGTAATGTTAGCATTAAAATCTGGTAAAGCCATTCGTTTTGAAGAAGCTAAAACACGACCTATGGGACGTAGTGCTTCTGGAGTAAGAGGTATTCGTTTGCAAGATGAAAAAACGGATGAAGTTATTGGGATGATTGCTGTTGATGATATGGATAGTAATGTTCTTGTAGTATCTGAAAATGGTTATGGTAAACGATCTAGTTTAGAAGATTATAGAATTACCAACCGTGGTGGTAAAGGGGTTAAAACTATCTCAATTACAGAAAAAACAGGTAATCTAGTGTCTATTAAAAACGTTACAGACGAAGATGACTTAATGATTATTAATAAATCTGGTATTGCTATCCGTATGGCTGTTCAAGATTTGAGAGTTATGGGAAGAGCAACGCAAGGTGTTAAATTAATTAACCTTAAAGGAAGTGATTCTATTGCAGCAGTTGCAAAAGTAATGCATGATGAAGAAGGCGTTGAACCTGTTGATAATACTGATGCTGTAGAAGGTGGCACAACTCTTGATAATAATCAAGAAGAAGATATTAACACTGAAAATTAAATTAAATATTATTAAAATGAAAAAACAAATTATTATAGCTTTAGCACTTTCTATTGGTGCATTTTCATTTGCCCAAAAAAAAGAATTGAAAGCGGTAGAAAAGGCTATTAAAGGTAACAACTTTGCAGAAGCTAAAGCAGCTTTAAAACAAGCTGAAGGTTTAATGTCTGCAATGGACGAAAAGAGTAAAACAAAATATTACTATTTATTAGGGCAAGCTCTTTATGCAGGCGGAGCTGGATCAATGGATGATGTTGATAATGCTTTAGAAAGTTTAGAAAAAGCAGAAGGGGCATATGGCACTGAAATTGCTGCTTTAAAGCAAGAGATGGTAAATGGAATGTTAACTAAAGGAAACGCATCATATGAGAAAAAGGAGTTTTCAGATGCATCTAAGTATTTCGAAAAATCATATAGATTAAGTGAAAAAGACACGCTATTTCTTTATTATGCAGCAGCTACAGCTGTTAATGTTCAGGAATATGACAGAGCTATAGGTTTATATGAAGAACTTAAGGATTTAGGTTATACAGGTATCAAAAAAGAATTTTTTGCTACCAACAAGGAAACTGGAGAGGAAGAAGTTTTAGAAGAAGGTACAAGAGATCTTTATGTTAAAGCTAAAAGTCATATTAATCCAGGAGAACGTGAAACAGAATCAAGAAAAGCTGAAATTGTTAAAAACATAGCACTTATTTATGTTAGCCAAGGTGAGGATGAAAAAGCTATTGTAGCAATGAAAGCAGCGAGAGCAGAGAGTCCTGACGATATTAATCTAATTCTTAGTGAAGCTAATGTTCATTACAAAATGGGTAATATGGATCAGTTTAAAGCTCTTATAAAAACTGCTACACAAATGGATCCTGAAAATGCTGAACTTCAGTATAACTTAGGTGTTGTATCGGCTGAAGCTGGAGAAAATGAAGAAGCTAGAGGCTATTATCAAAAGACTATTGAAATAGATCCAAGCTATATTAATGCATATATAAACCTTTCAGCTTTAGTATTATCTAGAGAGCAGCCTCTTATTGAAGAGATGAATGGGTTAGGAACTTCTAAAGCAGATGATAAACGATATGATGAATTAAGAGAAGAGCGTCAAAACCTTTATAGAGAAGCTATTCCTTATTTATCAAAAGCTTTAGAAATTGATGCTAAGAATATTAATGCAGCTAAAACATTAATGAATATCTATAGTATTTTAGGAGAAACAGATAAATATAAGAGTATTAAAGAAACAGTAGATGCTTTAGAAGCAAACTAATTTCTCTCTTATTTAGTGATATAAAAAAAGCCGCAATTTGCGGCTTTTTTTATATCACTTTTTTAATTACACGTAATTTATGTGTGTGTATTTTTTTATCTACATTGTAAATACCTGAATGATCTAATCTATCAACTCTCACTTTACCATGAGCGTGTATAATGTAGTTATCTTTCATTATAATACCAACATGAGTTATAACACCTTCATTATTATCAAAAAAAGCTAAATCACCAGGTTCGCTTTCTTCAATAAAACTTAAAGCTTCTCCTTGAGAGGCTTGTTGTGAAGCATCACGTAATAGTTTGTAGCCATTAAGTTTATAAACCATTTGTGTAAAGCCTGAGCAATCAATGCCAAAAGGGGTTTTTCCTCCCCATAAATAAGGAGTGTTTAAATATAAAAAAGCAGTTTGTATTAAGTTTTCTTTTGGAGTCTTACCTTCAACTATATTACCATCGTGGGAATGATTTAAAACAGATAATCCATTTAGTGAAGAGCCTAATACTATAGTATGTAATTGCTGATTATTGTCTTGAATAAATTCAACTAAATCAATACATATTTTTGGGGTTTCTTTGTTTAGTAATTTATATTGATCTTCCGTAATTTCTATGTATTGCTTATTATCAATCCAGCCTTCATAAGAATCAAAAGCAAGTCTTATTTTGCTCCAACTTTTACGTTGTTCTAAAATTTTGAAAATATCTCCATAAAGCACTTGAGATACAAGTTCACTAGTATCTGAGGCTTCTTCTCTAAGAGGAACAATGCTTAAATTACAAATTCCGTACTGCATTAATTAATAAGCTTAATTACGTTCAATAACAATTGCAGATGCACCACCGCCACCATTACAAATAGCTGCTGCACCAATTTTACTGTTATTTTGTTCTAAAACATTTAATAAAGTGATTAAAATTCTAACACCAGAACAGCCCAAAGGATGCCCTAATGATACAGCTCCTCCATTTACATTTACATTAGTGTCGTTAAGTCCAAGAATTTTCATGTTAGCTAAACCAACTATTGAAAATGCTTCGTTTAATTCGAAAAAATCAACATCTTTTATGTTTAATCCTGCTTTATTTAAAGCTTTAGGTAAAGCTTTTGCAGGAGCTGTTGTAAACCATTCTGGTTCATGAGCAGCATCTGCATAACTTTTTATAGTAGCTAAAATTTTTAACCCCAGCTCATCTGCTTTTTCTTTACTCATTAAAATCATAACGCCAGCACCATCATTAATTGTTGAAGCGTTAGCAGCAGTTACTGTGCCGTCTTTAGTAAAAGCAGGGCGAAGTTGTGGTATTTTATCTATTCTTACATTACTAAATTCTTCGTCTTTTGAAACTATGATAGGTTCTCCGCGTCTTTGAGGAACTTCAACAGGTATTATTTCATTATCAAATTTACCAGCTTCCCATGCAGCAGCAGATCTCGTGTATGATTGTATAGCGAAAGCATCTTGCTCTTGTCTAGAAAATTTATATTTTTTAGCGCAAGCATCAGCACAAATACCCATAGCGTTTTCGTCGTAAGCATCAACTAATCCATCTTTTTGCATACCATCTATAAGCGATGTTGAGCCAAATTTTGTACCTGTTCTAGCATACAAGTAATGAGGAATTAAACTCATATTTTCCATGCCTCCAGCAACAATAATATTAGCATCCCCCAAAGCAATTGCTTGAGCCGCTTGCATAACAGCTTTCATACCAGATGCACAAACTTTATTGATGGTTGTACAAGGAACAGTATTAGGTATACCTGAAAAAATAGCTGCTTGTCTTGCAGGAGCTTGTCCTGTTCCTGCTTGAACTACATTACCCATAATTACTTCTTCAACTAATTCAGGGTTTAAATTTATTTTGTTTAATGCACCTTTTATGGCTGCTGCTCCAAGTTTTGGTGCCGAAATAGTAGATAAACCACCCATAAAACTACCTATAGGTGTTCTTGCTGCGGCTACGATAACAACTTCTTTATTCATAATTAAATTAATTAGCTTAGTTGTAGGCGAAAATAATGATTTTTTGGTAGAAATTTGAAAGATTCACGTATTATAAAAAATGGTTATAGCTTATAATTTTATTACATTTGAAATTAGTATTATAAGTGATTGTGTTACTACTGATGAAATAAAACAGATAGATGAAAGACTTTATAAATAGCCTATATAGAAACCATTCCTTAATTTATAAAGGACTTTTGTTTGTGAGCACCACTATTTTAATAGTGTATTTATTTCCAAAAAGTGGAAAGTTCAAGTATAATTTTGAAAAAGGAAAGCCTTGGCAGTCTGAAAACTTATATGCTCCTTTTGATTTTGCAATAAAAAAAACGGAAGAGGAAATAACTTTTGAGAAAAATGCGATTACAGATAATTCGGTTTTATATTTTAATGTAGATGAGTCTATTGTTGAAAAGGTTAGACAGATATATAAAAGTGACTTTAATAAGGTGTTTCATGATTCACTATTTAAAAAAGAATTACCCACAATATATAGTTTAGGAGAAAATATCATTGATGAATTATATGCTTATGGTATTTTAAATGAAAATTATGATTTCTCTGATGAAAGTTCTGTTGTTCTTTTAAAAGGTAGAGTTGAAAAACAAAAAGCTATATTTTTAAATTTAATAAAACAGGATGCTGTTAAAGAAACAATTGATAAAGTATTAGCAGCTAATAATGAAGAAAAATTAAGTACTGATTTCGTTTCTTTGTTTTTTGATTTAATAGAGCCTAATTTAATATATGATAAATCATTTACAGAACGTGTTTTAAAAGAAGAGCTAGATAAGATTTCTTTTGCAAGAGGAAGTATAGAAAAAGGAACTTTAATAATTTCTAAGGGAGAAGTTGTAGAAGGAGATAAGTTTCAAAAATTAAATTCGCTTAAGTCCGAATATGAATCACAAGTTTGGAGTAAATCTAATTATATATGGGTGCTATTTGCATATACATTATTGGTTGCATTAGCTCTATTAATGTTGTTGCTTTTTTTACGAAAATATAGAATTTCAGTATTTGAAAATAATACAAAAGTTATTTTTATATTCTTTAATATATTTTTAATGATATTAATTACAACTTTAGTAATTAGTTATAATGCAAAATATATTTATGTCGTTCCTATTTGTATTTTACCTTTAGTTTTTAAAGCTTTTTTTGATGCTAGATTAGGATTGTTTGCACATGTAATTACAGTGCTTTTATTAGGGTTTATAGTTCCTAATAGTTACGAATATATGTTTCTTCAAATTATAGCAGGTATTGTAACTATATTAACAGTTTCTGAGCTTTATAAGCGTGCTAATTTGTTTATTTCAGTTGGTCAAATAACCTTAATATATATAGTTGCTTATTTTGCATTTTTTGTTATTCATGAAGGCACCATTGATACTATTAAGTGGGAGACTTTTATCTGGTTTGTTTTATGTGGTTTGGCAACTTTGTTTGTACAACCACTAATTTATATTTATGAAAAACTTTTTGGCTTAGTGTCTGATGTATCTTTGTTAGAATTATCAGATACTAATTCAAAGTTATTAAAAGAACTTTCAAACAAAGCACCAGGAACATTTCATCATTCATTAAATGTTGCTAATCTTGCAGAGGCCTCAGCTAATGAAATAGGAGCAAATGCTATGTTAGTTAGGGTGGGAGCATTATATCATGATATTGGTAAAATGAAAAGCCCAACGTATTTTACAGAAAATCAATCAACAGGAATAAATCCACACGATGAGTTATCTTCAAAAGAAAGCGCTAGAATTATTACTGATCATGTTATTGATGGTATAGAAATAGCAAAAAAGAATAATTTACCAGACCGAGTTGTAGACTTTATTCGAACCCATCATGGTACAAGTGTGGTTTATTATTTTTATATGCAAGAGAAAAAGGATTTTGAAGATGTTGATAAACTAGATTTTTGCTATCCAGGTCCAAAACCATTTAGCAAAGAAACTGCTATTTTAATGATGTGTGATAGTATTGAAGCAGCTTCAAAAAGTTTAAAAGAACCAACATCTACTAAAATTGATGCCTTTGTAGAAAGTATTATTGATAAGCAAATAGAAGAAGGTCAGTTTTTAAATGCTAACATAACTTTTAAAGAAATTCAGTCTATAAAAAAAGTTTTAAAACATAAGTTGGCTAATATCTATCACTTACGGATAGAATATCCGGAATAGTGAAAAAAAAGTAAAAAAAGTAAAAAAAATGTTTGTGTCATACAGGAGTAAAAGTTACATTTGCATCCGCATTTGAGACAAAGTGCATAGTTCATTAAAAATTAACGGAGAGGTGCCTGAGTGGCCGAAAGGAGCGGTTTGCTAAATCGTCGTAGGTGGAAACACTTACCCAGGGTTCGAATCCCTGTCTCTCCGCAAAAAAATAAGATAACCAATTCGGGGTGTAGCGTAGCCCGGTTATCGCGCCGCGTTTGGGACGCGGAGGTCGCAGGTTCGAATCCTGCCACCCCGACACTGTTTTCGTAGAAACATAAAAACTACGGGCTCTTAGCTCAGCTGGATAGAGCACCTCCCTTCTAAGGAGGCGGTCGAAGGTTCGAATCCTTCAGGGCTCACTTAAAGCTTCACTATTTATAGTGAGGCTTTTTTGTTTTTATAAGGTTAAAATTTTGAAGTAACAATAACAATCTTTTCATTATCAACATTGGTGGTAAAAAATATAAAAGAATCACCACCATCTTTAATATTGAATTTTTTACGAATTTCTTGAACTGTTTCAGGGAAGTTTCTTGTTGTAATGTTCGCTTTGGTTATGTTAAGTTTTTTAAGTGCTTTTTTATTGTAATCTATAATGTTTTCAATTTTAAAAGCTCTTCCAGGGAAATTTATTTCTATTTCACTAGTATATAAATGAGAATGCTTATGAAGTTTAAAAAGGTTTAACTTATTTGATATAGAATGAAACCCACCAGCTTTTAAAATAGCGCTATTAGGTTCGTATAAATAGGCTAGTGGTTTATTGTATTCAGAGTCTATTAATTTTTCATTTTCTAACGAAAAATTAAAAAGATCATTTTTATCTTTTTTAATGTTTACAGTTTCAATCGAAATTTCTCCTTCAAAGCCATCTTCTAAAATCCAAAGTAATTCTTTTACGTCATTGTTTATAGCAACAATATGAATGGTTTTAACATGTTTTAATTCATTAATGCCAACCGATAAATCGAGTAGGGGAGATGTTTTAATTAAGATGTTTTTAGAGTGCATAAAAAGTAATTCTAAATGTTGCGGAACATTAGGCAAGCAATCATTTAAAAAGAACACTTTTCCTTTGCTGTCATGTCGTCTAGATGGATCAATATAAATCCAATCAAAATTCTTGCTAGTGGTTTTTAAATACGCAATACCATCAGCATGAATGGTTGTAATATTTTTAACTTCTAACTGTTTGTAATTATGATTAACAATATTAGAAAGGCTTTCATTGATTTCGCAATGTTCTACTGTTTTAAAGCGTTTTGAAAAGAAAAAACAATCGACTCCAAAACCTCCTGTTAAGTCTATTATAGAATCGCCTTGAATTAATTCAGATTTGTATTTAGCTGAAATTTCAGAAGATGTTTGCTCAATATTTAATTTGTTAGGATAGTATATGCTTTTACAATGAAACCAAGTTGACAACTTCTTTTCGCAACGTTTTTTAGCTTCAATTTGTTCAATAATAGCTTTGGTTTCAACCGAAGAGAAATTAGTGCCTTTTAATAATAATGATGAAATATCTGAGTTTAAGTTTTTATTTATAAACTCTTGTATTTCAGTATTTAAAATTAATGTATTCAAGTGGACCTATAAGTCTTTAGTGAGTTTTTGAACAATTTTATTTTCAGATAAAAACTCCTTTAAAATAACTTTTATAGCAGTATAGGCTGGTATGGCAAGAATAAGTCCAATAATACCAAATAAAATTCCTGTTATTAAAATAACTAGAAAAATTTCTAACGGATGCGACTTTACGCTTTTAGAAAATATAATGGGTTGGCTACCAAAATTATCAACCAATTGCCCAATTATAAACACCACAAACACCCATAACGTTTTGGGTAAAATAATATCGCTAAAACTTTCGCCAAGGTTGCTGGTCATGGTAAGTGTAAGCATTAAAAAAGCGCCAATTAACGGACCAACATAAGGAACTAGATTTAGCAATGCACATAAAAAGGCAATAACTATAGCATTTTCTACGCCTATAATGAGTAAGCCAATAGTATAAATAATGAAAAGGATAAGTATTTGAAAAATTAACCCAACAAAGTATCTTGATAATAAATCTTTAATTTTTTCTGATGATTTTTTCCAACGCGATTCTTTATTGTCTGGTATAAAAGTCATGATGCCACTTTCAAAAAGTCTGCTATCTTTTAAAAAGAAAAAGGAAATAAAAAGCACCGAAAATAACCCAATACTAAAGCTTCCAAGTCCGCTAATAATGGAATTTAAAAAGTCTGGAATTAAAGAGTAATCTATTTTAGATAGAAAGTTTGATTCTTTTAAAGACTGCTCAATATCTATTTGATGAATATTAAAATATTCAATAATTTCAATATATAAATTCTCAATATTTCCTTGTAATTCATTAATATTTAAAAGAGATAAATTCTGACCTTGTTTAACTACTAAAGGAATAAATAAGCCAACTAAACCAACAAAAACACCTAGCAAAACTACCATTGTAACAATAACAGCGATGGTGTTTTTAAATTTTAGTTTTCTTTCTAAAAAAAGAACAATGGGTCTACCAATTAAAGAAATAACAGCAGCAATAGCAATATAGCCTATGACCGACTGTATTTGGTATAAAAAGAACAATACTAAGGCAATGCCCAAAATAATGCCGACAGCTCTTAGAATACCGTTTGAAATGGATTTAGAATTCATTTAGTAAATATAATAATTTGTATGCAACGAGGCTAAATAAGTTGTTTTGTCATTTCATATAAAGCAATGTTGGTGGCTTGAACCACATTCATGCTGCTGTTTTGTCCAAACATATTAATATGAATAACAGCATTAGACATTTTTAAAATGCTTTCCGATACACCAAAATTTTCATCACCAATAACCAATACAATTGGTTTTTCTGTTGAAAACTCGCATGTATGTATAGGACTGCTTTCACTTGTTATTTCTAATGAAATGATTTGATAATCATCTTTTTTTAAATCTTGAATAACTTTTGAAGCTGATTCACAGATGTTATAATCAACTACTTTTTCAGTTGACCTAGAGGTTTTTGTTATTTTTCGTCCAATGGTTATTTGTTCACCACAAAGTATTAATTTTTCAATACCAAAAGCATCAGAAATTCTAAATAAACTACCAATATTAGGGGGGTTAGTTACATTATCGCAAACAAGTGTTATTGGGAATTTTTTTGATTTAAAATTAGTGTTGTAGTGGGTGAGTTGCATGTTTAGTAGATCGGTTTTCAGTATTAGCTAACATTTTTTTGAGATTAATTTCCTTTTAAGAGGAGCCAAAGAATAAAACTCAGAACTAATATGAAAACTATAATTTTTAAGATTATTACAGCTAATAATTTGAGTGTAATTTCTTCGTCAGTATCTACATGAAAAAAATATTCAACTAAAACGATTAATAATTCTTTCATATATATTCGTGAATTCGTGGCTAATATTTAATTTTCAAAAACATATTTAATAATATTAGCGCCCATTTTAAGTGCTTTTTCTCTCACATCATTAGAGTCGTTATGTACTTCGGGGTCTTCCCATCCATCACCTAAATCACTTTCAAAAGTAAATAGTAACACCAGTCTATCTTCATTAAAAATACCAAAAGCTTGTGGACGTTTGCCATCATGCTCATGAATTTTTGGTAACCCATTAGGGAATTTATAAGCTATGTTGAAAATGGGATGAGTTGCTGGTAATTCTACTAAATCTTTATTCGGAAATACTTTTTTTAATCCTTTAGTTATATAAGGTTTTAAACCATAATTATCATCAATATGTAAAAAACCACCTGAGATTAAATAATTACGAAGGTTTTCTGCATCTGTTTCGCTAAAAAACACATTACCATGCCCTGTCATATGGATAAAAGGATATTGAAAAATATCGCTACTTCCTGTTTCTACGGTTTCTGGTTTTGAGCTTATTTTAGTGTCAATATGGTCGTTACAAAAGCTAATTAAATTTTTTAATGCCGTTGGATTTGCATACCAATCGCCACCACCAGGATATTTTAAAAGTGCTATTTCTTGAGAAAATATGCTTAAAGGTAAGAGTGAAAATATAAAAATGCAATATGCTTTCATATTATGGTTATTCGTTTATAAATGCTACGCTATGGCAAGCTACAATTGCAGCAGTTTCTGTACGTAATCTAGTGTTTCCCAAAGTTACAGGAATAAAATTGTTTTGAAGTGCTAATTCAATTTCTTTAGTTGAAAAATCACCTTCGGGTCCAATTAAAATAGTGATGTCTGTTTTAGGGTTTAGTTCGTTTTTTAAAGATTTTTTATCGGTTTCTTCGCAATGCGCAATAAATAAATCGCTATTAAAATCTTGTTTAATAAAGTCTTTAAACGAAATAGCGGTGTTAAGTTTTGGCATGTAACAGTTTAAAGATTGTTTTGTTGCCGATTGTAAAATTTTTTCAAAACGTTCTGTTTTGATAATTTTACGTTCGCTATGATCGCAAATTATAGGCGTAATGCTATCAATACCAATTTCGGTAGCTTTTTCTAAAAACCATTCGTAGCGATCGTTCATTTTTGTGGGCGCTACGGCTAGGTGTAAACTATAATCGCGTTTAGGTTGTAATGTTTTAGAAACAATAGTAACCATACATTTTTTTATATCTGGTATGGTAACTTTGGCATTAAACAACCAACCTTGTCCGTTTGTAATATGTAAAGTGTCTCCAGTGCTTTTGCGTAATACTTTTACAATATGTCTACTTTCTTCTTTATCAAAAGTGAATTGTGTGGTAGTGTCGGTTATATTTGGATTGTAAAAAAGCTGCATTATTTTATAGGTTCAACAATTTTTAATACTTCAATTTCAGATATTTCTTTGGGTTCATATGTCTTTAAAACAACGTAATACCAGTTTTTAGAAGGGATGTCAATCGTAAAAATATCATTTATTTCATGCTCGATACCTATTACTTTTTCTCCAAATTCGGGATGTATACTTTCTTTTAAAAACCAGCCTAAATCTCCACCTTTATTAGCATTGTGATCCATTGAATACTGTTTTGCTAAGAAATTAAAAGAAGCACCGTTTTTATATTTTTTAATTATGATATCTCTTAAATTTATTATTTTTTCAAGACTATATTTGGTGCCATCTAAATAAATACAGGACACTCTGTAATATATTTTTTTGGTTTTGCTTACTACTTTGTAAAGCGTTTTTTCAAATTCGTTTTCATTTACTTTAGTACTACCAACATGCATTTTAAAAAGTGCTTTTGCTAGTTGTGTTTTATGTTTTTCTTCATTAAAAGTAATTAATTTATTTTTCTTAGATTTTTTTGTTTCTAAATAGCTTTCAATTTGTGCTGCAGTTTCAATGGTTTCTAATTCTATCTCCGTAGCATTTTGAGCTTTTAAAATAGGAGAGAAGCAAATAAATAATAAAAGAAGTAATTGTTTAGACATAAGTAGGTTTTAAATTCAGCTTCAAATTTAACGGTATTACTGAAATATGAAGGTTATAGAAAAATAAGTTTTTAAGAAAGTGTTGTTTATAACTTAGGATGATATTAAATTTTCAACCTAGCAGAAGCCATTACACCTTGTTCAGCAAAATCGTTTTCTAAATACTTTAAATAACCAACAATGGCTATCATAGCAGCATTATCAGTAGTGAATTCAAATTTAGGTACATAGGTTGTCCATCCAAATTTGTGTTCACCATCTTTTAAAGCTTGTCTTATACCAGTATTAGCCGAAACACCACCGCCAATAGCAATATGATTAATCCCTGTTTGTTTTGTGGCAAGTTTTAATTTATCAATTAAAATTCCAATAATGGTATATTGAATAGAGGCACAAATATTATTTAAGTTCTCTACAATAAAATTAGGATTTGCTTTTACTTCACGTTGAATAAAATAAAGAATCGCTGTTTTTAATCCAGAAAAGCTAAAATTCAAACCATCTACTTTAGGCTTGGTAAATTGATAAGCTTTTGGATTTCCTAATTTGGCACGTCTATCAATTTCAGGTCCTGCAGGATAGCCTAAACCTAGAATTTTTCCGCTTTTATCAAAAGCTTCACCAACAGCATCATCAATAGTTTCGCCAATAACGGTCATGTCAAAATAATTTTCAACTTTAACTATTTGTGTGTGTCCACCAGAAATAGTCATCGCTAAAAACGGAAACGGTGGTTTTTTAAAACCTTCTTCATCTATAAAGTGTGCCAAAATATGTCCTTGCATGTGGTTGACATCTATTAAAGGAATGTTTAATCCGTAAGCCAAAGATTTTGCAAAAGATGTTCCAACTAATAACGATCCCATTAACCCAGGGCCTCTTGTAAATGCAATAGCATTTAACTGTTCTTTTGCGATGTTAGCTTTTTTTAGTGCTTGATGAACTACAGGAACAATGTTTTGTTGATGCGCTCTAGAAGCAAGTTCTGGTACAACACCACCATATTCTTCGTGTATTTTTTGATTAGCAACAACATTGCTTAAAATTTTACCGTTATGTATTACAGAAGCTGCTGTATCGTCGCATGAGGACTCAATTCCTAGTATATAAATATTTTGTGAAGCCATTAATGAAAATTAGGCATAATAATTGTTAATTTTGAAAACGATAGAACATCTATACAGTAATAGATTATCGTAAATACAAAACTACTCATTTATTTTTGTAATGAAATATAAATAGTTTAAGTAGTTTCGGTTAGATTTAAGTTTTAAATCAGTCAAAACTTAAGAAAACGGATGGTTTTCTTAGTAAAATTATAATTTTAGGAAGTATCAAAAAAATCTTTAAAATAATATCAAAAATAATCGGCATTTTATTGCTGCTTTTCATCATTTTGGTGTTAGTACTGTCTATACCATTTGTTCAAACAGGTATTGGTAATTATGTTACAAAACGAATTAATGATGATTTTAAAACCAATATAAACATAGATAGGGTTAGCTTACAATTTAATGGAGATGTAGAGTTAAAAAGCATTTATGTTGAAGATTATAAAAAAGATACGCTTATAAATATTGCTGAATTAAACACTTCGATTATTAATGTTCCTAATTTAATGAATGGTAAATTAACCTTTGGAGATATTGATATTTTCGATTTAGTTTTTAACATAAAAACTTACAAAGGTTCAAAAGACACAAATTTAGATGTTTTTGTTAACCGGTTTGAAGATGATAACCCTAGAACAGGAAAAAGTAGTTTCTTATTATCATCTAGCGATGTTTCTATTTATAATGGTGTATTTAGAATGTATGATGAAAATCGAGAGACAGTAAAACTATTAGAATTTACAAATTTAAATATTAATGCTACTAATTTTTTAATTAATGGTAGCGATGTAAGTACCCGTATTAATACTTTGGCTTTTAAAGACAGTAGGGGATTGGTTATGAAAAATTTAATGACTAATTTTTCATATACACCTAGTGGTATGACGTTTGATAATCTTGATATAAAAACACCAAAATCGGTTTTAAATGGCGATTTAAAGTTTACTTATAAGCGTGAAGATTTACAATTTTTTACAGATAAGGTTTTAGTGGATGCCAATTTTAAAGATTCTAGTGTGCAACTGGACGAACTAAACACTTTTTATAATGAGTTTGGAGCAAATCAAAAGGCCAATTTTAGTGCTAATTTATCTGGTACTTTAAACGATTTAGGTGTAAAGAATTTAAAGTTAAATACAAGTAGAAATACCAAGATTTATGGTGATATTCTTTTTAAAAACTTATTTAACAAAGAAGAAAATAATTTTTATATGAATGGCGATTTTAGCAATTTAACCTCTACATATAATGATTTAAAATCGCTATTACCAAATGTTTTAGGAGAAGCTATTCCAACGTCGTTTGATAGATTGGGACGGTTTACCATTGTTGGGAATTCACAAGTAACATCATCAAAAGTTATTGCTAATATTGAAATAGATACCGATTTAGGTTTTGTTGATTCTGATTTAGAAATTGATAAAATAAATGATATTGATAATGCGAAATATAAGGGGACAGTTATATTTGAAAAATTCGATTTTGGTACTTTTTTAAATGAACCAAATGTAGGGTTGGCGTCTTTAAATTTTGATGTAAAAGGTAATGGTTTTTTAGCAGAAAATGTAAATACACAAGTTAAAGGTGATGTGTTTGAAATTGTGTATAATAATTATAATTATACAGGTGTTAAGGTGGCTGGAAATGTTCGGAACAATATATTTGATGGTAATTTAATAGCAAATGATAGAAACTTAAGGTTAAACTTTACTGGTTTGGTAGATTTTTCTGAAGAAGTAAATAAATATGATTTTGAAGCTAAAGTTGATTATGCTAATTTAAATGTGCTAAATTTTGTTAAAAAAGACAGTGTTTCTATTTTTAAAAGTACTGTAAAAATGAATATGAATGCCAGTAGTTATGATGACGCTTTTGGTAAAATATCATTTAGAAATACATCTTATAAAAATGAAAACGATACCTATTATTTTAATGAATTTGATATTTCTTCAAGATTTACAGAAGATTTAAGATTTATCGAAATTAACTCTCCAGATATTATTGAAGGTGATTTAAAAGGCCGTTTTCGTTTTAAAGATTTAAAAAAACTTTTCGAAAATTCTCTTGGGCATATTTATACAAATTATGTGCCTCATAAAGTTGAAACCAATCAAAGTATCGATTTTAATTTCAAAATTTATAATAAAATTATTGAAGTTATTTATCCAGAAATTCAGTTAGGAAAAAATACGTTTATTCGTGGTAGAGTAGAAAGCGACGAGAAAAAGTTTAGACTTACATTTAAATCTCCCGAAATTAAAGTAGCAAATAATTTTGCTAATAATATTGAACTTCAGGTAGATAATAGTAATCCTCTTTTTAACACCTATGTAGAAGTTGATAGTTTAAATACTAAATATTATAATGTTTCTAAATTTAATTTAATAAACGTAACTGTAAACGACACCTTGTTTATGAGATCTGAATTTAAAGGTGGGAAACGTAATAATGATAGTTTTAATTTAAGTTTTTACCATACTATTAATCTGGAAAATGAATCGGTAATTGGTTTTAAAAAATCAGATGTTACTCTAAAAGACAATAAATGGTACATAAATGAAGATAAAGATCGATTTAATAAAATATCATTTGATAAAGCATTAAATTCATTCAAAATTGATGGTTTTAAAATAAACCATAACAACGAAGAAATTAAGCTTTCTGGCTTTGTAAAAGATTCTACTCAAAAAGATTTAAAGCTTAATTTTAATAATGTAGATCTCGCTAATATAACACCAGATATAGATAGTTTAGCCTTAGCAGGAAACGTAAATGGTAAGTTAGATATATTACAGAAAAACGGGAGTTATTTACCTAACTCCACGATTGTTATTGATGACTTCATGGTAAATGAATTTCCTTTGGGTTCATTTGATGCTACTATAACTGGAAATAAAACATTAACCACTTATAACGTAGATGCTCATATAAAAGACGATGTTTTAAAGTCTTTTTCTGCTAAAGGAGATATAAGTATTATTGGAAAAAAAGCGAGTATTGATGTCGATTTAGAATTTGATGATTTTAATTTATTTCCTTTAAATCCCTTGTTAGAAGATGTATTATCTAATATTAGGGGAATTGTTACAGGAAAAGCAAAAGTAATAGGAAACCTTAATCATCCAGATATTAATGGTAATCTTATTTTAAATAAATCAGGATTAGGAATTCCATATTTAAATGTAGATTACGATTTTGCAGATAAAGCCTCAGTAACACTTAAAAATCAAAGTTTCATATTTAATAAAATACAGTTAACAGATACAAAGCACAAAACAAAGGGAGAATTAAAAGGCGCATTAAGTCATGTTAATTTTTCTAACTGGAGTTTAGGCCTAGATTTAACAACACCAAGGTTGTTAGTTTTAGACACCAAAGATGCAGAAGATGCTTTGTATTATGGTACAGGTTTTATTGGTGGTAGAGCCAGTATATATGGACCAACAGATCAACTTGTAATTAGTGTAGCTGGTGAAACAAAAAAAGGAACAGTATTTAAAATACCTTTAAATGATGCTGAATCTTTTGGAGATAATACATTTATAAACTTCCTTACTAAGGAGCAAAAGTTAGCTAGAAAAAGAGGCTCAGATTTTATAATAAATGATATAAGGGGCTTAGAATTAGATTTTGATTTAGATGTAACGCAAGATGCTGAAGTTGAAATTATTATTGATAAAAACACAGGACATTCTTTAAAAGGTCGAGGAGTTGGAGGACTTTTAGTAGAAATAAATACGACCGGTAAATTTAATATGTGGGGAGATTTCTCTGTTTTTGAAGGGGTTTATAATTTCGCTTATGGTGGTTTGGTACAAAAAGAATTCATAGTACAACCGGGTGGTACTATTGCTTGGGAAGGAGATCCTTTAAAAGCAAAAATAGACATGTTAGCTATTTATAAAACTCAGGCTAATCCATCTCCGTTGCTTGAAAATCCAATTAATAGAAGTATTCCTGTGGAATTAAATATTGCTTTAACTGGTGAGTTAGAACAACCAGAACCAAAGTTTAGTTTTGAGTTTCCTAATGTAAACTCAACTATAAAGTCAGAGCTTCAATATCGTTTAGAGTCTGAAGATGAAAGAGGAAATCAGGCACTATTTTTTTTAGCATCCGGAGGTGCATTTCAACCAAGAGGATCAGCAGAAATCAATGTTTCAGGAACCATTACAGAACGTCTTAATGGTATTTTAAATGGTATTTTTTCAAATAGTGATGGAAAATTTAATGTAGGTTTAAATTACGAAGCAGGACAAAACAGGCCAGATTATCAAACTGACGATAGAGTTGGTGTAACCTTGCAAACCCAGATAAGCGATCGTGTTATTATAAACGGTAAAGTAGGTGTTCCTGTTGGCGGAGCTAGTGAAACCGTAGTTGCAGGTGATGTTGAAATAGATTTTTTATTAAACGAAGAAGGGACTTTAACGGCAAAAGTCTTCAATAGAGAAAATAGTATCAGAAACTTTGGAGAGGCTATAGGCTATACGCAAGGTGTAGGACTTTCTTATAATGTTGATTTTGATACGTTTAAAGAATTACTTCAAAGGTTTTTTAAAAAGCCTAAAAAAGAGGAAGTTATTCAAGATAAACCAATTGAAGAAAGTGAAAGTGCATTCCCTGATTTTGTAACTACAAAGGCAGTTTCAGATAAATAAATTGTTATTTTAAGTATAGATTTTATATTAATATTTCAACAATTCATTTTTTTTATTAACTAAAACGTTATAGTTTAGCTTGTCATATTAAAATATTGTAAATGCTATCGTTTTATAGTTTTTGTTTAGTAATTTTACGTTAAAATATTAGAATTTAATGCCAAGAACAATAAAAAAACTTGCTGTTTTAACATCTGGAGGTGATTCTCCAGGAATGAATGCAGCCATAAGATCTGTAGTTAGAGCATGTGCATATCATGAAGTTGAATGTGTTGCTGTTTACAGAGGTTATGAAGGCTTAATGGAAGGCGATTTTAAAGTTATGGATGCCCGTAGCGTAAGAGGTATTATCAATAAAGGAGGTACTATTCTAAAATCGGCTCGATCCAAAGCTTTTAGAACCAAAGAAGGAAGACAACAAGCATTTGAAAAACTAGTAGCAGCAGAAATTGATGGATTGGTAGTTATTGGTGGTGACGGAACATTTACAGGAGCCATGATTTTTAATCAAGAATTTGATTTTCCTGTAATGGGAATTCCAGGTACTATTGATAATGATATTGTAGGAACCTCTCATACACTTGGTTTTGATACTGCTTTAAATACCGTAGTTGATGCTATAGATAAAATTCGTGATACTGCAAGTTCACACAACAGATTATTCTTTATAGAGGTTATGGGGCGCGATGTAGGTCATATTGCGCTTAATGTTGGTATTGCCGGTGGAGCTGAAGAAATTCTAATTCCTGAAGAAGATTTAGGTTTAGATAGACTTGTAGATTCTTTAAATAGGAGTAGAACTTCAGGGAAATCATCTAGTATCGTAGTTGTTGCTGAAGGCGATAAAATAGGTAAGAATATTTTTGAGCTAAAAGAATATGTTGATGAAAACATGGAAGGCTATGATGTTAGAGTATCTGTACTTGGGCACATGCAACGTGGAGGTGCACCTTCATGCTTTGACCGTGTTTTAGCTAGTAGAATGGGCGTAAAAGCTGTAGAGTCTTTATTAGAAGGAAAAACCACTTATATGGTTGGACTTATAAATAACAAAATGGAATTAACACCTTTAGATAATGCTATCAAAGGAAAAACAAAGATAAACTTAGAATTATTGCGTGTCTCAGATATCATGAGCACTTAACATTTATAAACAAGAATATGTCAAAATTAAAAATTGGAATTAACGGATTTGGTAGAATAGGTAGAATTGCTTTTAGAGTAGCAGCTTCAAGATCAAATGATATTGAAGTAGTAGGAATTAACGATTTGTTAGATGTAGAACATTTAGCTTATTTATTAAAATACGATTCTGTTCACGGACAATTTGATGGAACAATTTCTACAAATAATGGAAACTTAGTAGTAAACGGAAACGAAATTAGAATTACTGCAGAGCGTAACCCTGAAGATTTAAAATGGGATGCTGTTGGAGCTGATGTAGTTTTAGATTGTACAGGTATCTTTACAAATTTAGAAGGAGCTCAAAAACACATTACTGCTGGAGCCAAAAAAGTTGCAATTTCTGCACCATCTGCAGACGCTCCAATGTTTGTAATGGGAGTGAATCATAAAGATATTACTGCTGCTGATACTATTGTATCAAACGCATCTTGTACTACTAACTGTTTAGCGCCATTAGCTAAAGTAATTAACGATAAATTTGGAATTGCTGAAGGTTTAATGACAACTGTTCACGCAGCTACAGCAACACAATTTACAGTTGATGGACCATCAAGAAAAGATTACAGATTAGGTCGTGCTTCTTTAAACAACATTGTACCTGCTTCAACTGGAGCAGCTAAAGCTGTTGGAAAAGTAATTCCTGAATTAAACGGAAAATTAACTGGTATGGCTTTCAGAATTCCTACTGTTGATGTATCTGTTGTAGATTTAACATGTCGTTTAGAAAAACCAGCTCCTTGGGCTGAAATTAAAGCTGCTTTAAAAGATGCTTCTGAAGGAGAATTAGCTGGTGTTTTAGGATATACTGAAGAAGGTGTTGTATCTCAAGATTTCGTGTCTGAGCCTAAAACAAGTACTTTTGATGCTAACGCAAGTATGTCATTAAATGATGGTTTTGTAAAATTAGTTTCTTGGTATGATAATGAGTTTGGTTACTCAACTAAATTAGTTGATTTAGCTCAACATATCGGATCACTTTAATATATTATTAATTTAAGACTCCACAAAAATATACGCTAAGGTGTATATTTTGTGGAGTTTTTTTATTTTCAAGCTTATGATTTTAATTGTTGATAGTGGCTCAACAAAATCCGATTGGATTGCCGTAGATAATAATGGAAACCAGTTATTAGAAAAAATGCGTACAAAAGGGCTTAACCCTGCCATTTTATCTGAAAAGAAACTCTATAAAATAATTAAGAGCAACAAGCATTTAAAGAGTCATAGAAAAGAAGTTACACACGTCTTTTTTTATGGAGCAGGTTGTGGTACAGAAAATCCTAATGAACTTTTAAAAGGCGTATTACAAGATATATTTGCTAATGCACATGTAGAAGTTAACGAAGATACGTTGGCTGCTGTATATTCAACTATTAATCATCCTAAAGAAGCTGCTGTTGTTTGTATTTTAGGTACAGGCTCTAATTGTAGTTATTATGATGGTGAAATGGTACATCAACGCGTAAACTCTTTAGGCTATACACTTATGGATGATGCTTCAGGTAATTATTATGGTAAGCAACTTATTAGAGATTACTACTTTAATCATATGCCAGAAGATGTAAAAATAGCTTTTGGTAGTAAGTTTAATATGGAATCGGACTATATAAAGTATAACTTATATAAACAACCTAATCCTAATGCTTATTTAGCAAATTTTGCCGAATTTATGTTTTTACATAAAGATTCACCGTATACTATTGAGCTTATTAAAAAAGGAATTCGTTTGTTTGCAAACTCTATGATTTTTCAATATAAAGAAGAATTAAAAACAGCACCTGTGCACTTTGCTGGTTCTATTGCGTATTTTGCTCAAGACGAAATAAAAGAAGTTGCAGAAGAAATGGGCTTTACAGTTGGAAATTTTGAACGCAGACCTATTGAAGGCTTAGTTGCTTATCACACAAAAGATTTATAGTTTAAATTTATAAACCATACAATAGTAAAACCTTTAAGCATGAAATATGTTTAAAGGTTTTTTTGTTTTGTAAATTTGAAATTCAATTAAAAGATTAAATTTTTGAATACTCATACAGCCATTTACATTTCTAATAACGACGATAAAAAAAAGCTTCTTGAAAGCATTCAAAAACAAGCTTTAGTAAGTGATTTGTCAAATTTAAAAGGCGCACTGTTTTCAGAAATAGCTTTAAATAAATTTATTTTAAACGAAACACGTTACGGTCATTTTGATGTAACCACGCAAACTAAAAATAGTTTAAAAAATTCGTCTCAAGGCGAACGTAAAAAAGCCTTATTAAACCATATAATTGCTCAAAATCCAGAATACATAATAGTTGATAATGTTTTTGATAGCCTGGATGTAGAAGCACAACAAATCATTCAAAAGACTTTAGAAAATTTAAGTCGAAACGTTTTAATTATACAAATTACCAACAGGAAACGCGATTTATTACCATTTATAGATGCTATATACAAATGGCAAGCAGGTAAATTAGAAACGCTTAACAAGGTTGAAAAACCTTTAGAAACAAAAATCTTTATTGAAGATTTACCACCGCCATACAATCCTATTGATACCAACTTAGATACCTTAGTAAAACTTAATAATGTTACAGTAAAATATGGTGAACACATTATTGTTAATAATATTTATTGGAACATTAAACAAGGAGAATTTTGGCAATTAATTGGTCCTAACGGATCGGGAAAAAGTACCTTGATAACACTTATAACTGGCGACAACCCAAAGGGTTTTTTGCAAGATATGGTATTGTTTGGGATGCAAAAGGGGAGTGGCGAAAGTGTTTGGGAAATTAAAAGAAACATAGGTTATTTTTCTTCTGAAATGCTACGAGGTTTTATGCGTTCAGATTCTATTGAAAATATGATAATTTCAGGGTTCCTTGATTCTATTGGACTTTATAAATTTCCGTCGGACAGACAAATTCTAATAGCACATCAATGGTTGCGTATTTTAAATATGTACCATATAAAAGATAAGAGTTTTCAATTTTTATCTGATGGACATAAACGTCTGGTATTAATTGCTAGAGCTATGGTAAAGCAACCGCCTTTACTTATTTTAGATGAACCTACTAACGGACTTGATGATGCCGATGCCGAAATATTCGCAGAGTTAGTCAATAAAATAGCAACAGAAAGCACTACAGCCATTTTATATGTATCGCACCGAAACGAAGAAAAGCTTCTTAAACCAGATTTTATATATGAATTGGTACCAGAAGAAACTGGTTCTGTTGGAAAGTTAATAACTGTTTAATATTTTATTTTGTAATAAAATACGTGGTTTGTTATAAAGTTTTATCTTTACAGTATAACAGCAACAAAACCCTTACCATATCCTAACTTATTTGCGGGATATGATCAATAAAAGTAATTATATAACAAGTTGTACGTAAGCTAAAAAAAACCAATATGAAAAAAACCTTTTTAATATTTTTATCAATAGTTGTTTTAAGTTGTTCCAATAACGACGATTCTACTCAAAACTCAAATCCAAACCAGTTGTTTCTAAAGCAAATCAATAAAAACGGTCTTATCTCTAGTAAATACTTATACCAAAATGAATTAGTATCATCTAGAGAATATTATGACTCTGGTGAATTATGGAGAACTGAAACCTTAGAATATTCAGGAAATACTATATCTATTAATAGTTACAATTCCTCTGGAGAACTGACTCAAATAAGAAAGTATTATGCAATTTCTGAAAGCACATTTAGAAGAGATAGATATAATTCTAACAATGAACTGACAAATTATAGAATACATACTTTTTCTGACAATAATTGTGGTTTCGTTAGTATCGGTTTTTACAACAACAACGATGTATTGACTTCTACAAATACATTCCAATATTTTGATGATAATTGTAGTATGGAATCAATAAATTTTGATTCTAATAATGAAATAGTTTTTACAGAAGAGTGGATAAGAGATGACAAAAACCAATACAGGAAAAATGAAATATTAGATTTCTTTAGAGCTGATAATTTAGGAAATACAACAATTTTTAATAGATGGGATTCTCAAAATAATATCGAAACAGAATACTCATATGAATCATCGTTTGAATACAATACATATGATTATCCTATAAGTGAGCAAAGAAATTACTTAAACGGAACTTCAGACGAATTCACATACGAGTATTATTAAAAGCCTACGTACAACACCGTGTATAATTAATTGCTTTGGCAAGTGATTATTTGGAAAATTCCTTCGGAATTTTTTCGCGTCCGTTTTTGTTTACTAAATTAGTTGCTTAACCACGCAACTAACCATACACAAACACGTTACCTGCAAGCTGAAATGACAAACGCAGAACAAAATATCAAAACGCCATTTAATGAGGAATTCTGCACTCGATTAGAATACCGAATTTGTCACGAATTGGAAAAATCGACTGACCCTGAATTAAAGGGATTTTGGTGCGATGGAGTTTCTTGGTTTCCGACAGAAAATCAGTTGACTAAAAAATACGTGAATGATAAACGGAAAATAGAAACAAAATCGTGGATTGGAAAAACGGGACAAACTGAATTTAAAGCGACCATATATTTCGGACAAAAAGCGTTGAGCAAATACGCAAAAGGATTGGATTTGACCGAAACAATTCCCGAATTGGAATCGGATTCGGAATGGATTGAAATTGACCTTGAAAACAAAACGATTGAAATAAAACTGACTTAAAAAGCCAGCAGGTAACAACGTGTATAATTAATTGCGGCTGAATTTCCTCTCGGAAATTCAATCTTATTAATTATCTTTCGGTTACGGCGGAAAATGACTGCGTCCTTTCCCGCAACTAATCATACACAAACCCGTTGTACACAAGCTCTGAAAAGCCAACCACACAGTCAAGCACATTTCATTTTGCTCGTGCCTCACAAAATAAAAAGAGCTTGCCTTTTTCCACCGCATCCGAATGAATTGAATATCCCGAAAATCTAAATAATCATCCTATTTTTATATATTTGTGTCAAACATTTCTAAAGATGACAGAAATAGGAAAACTCTTGGACAAAAAATCAGTTAATAAAGCTGAAATATCCAGAAGAACAGGAATTAGTGCTTCACGTCTAAGCGAATTAAGTTTAAAAAAATCTACTCGTCTAACAGCTGAAGAACTTTATTTAATTGCATTGGCAATTGACATTGAACCTGTTGAAGTATTAGAGGAAGTTTGTAAGCACTTAAAATTAGAGAATCATTAACGATGGCGGATATACCTTTCACAGTTTCGGCAAGAACAGCAAGATTAATTGGACGTGAAAATGTTGCTAATGCAGAAGGAGCATTAATTGAACTTGTCAAAAACTGTTATGATGCAGATTCTGAAAACTCAATAATCTTTCTAGACAAAACTAACAGTACAATTCTTATAATTGATACTGGTGATGGAATGGACGATAAAATCATTTCAGAGCAATGGATGACCATTGGAACAGATGATAAATTATACAATGCTGTCACAAAATCAGGAAGAATAAAATCAGGAGCAAAAGGTATTGGGAGATTCGCTTTAGACCGTCTTGGTGAAACTTGTTCAATGATAACTTTCCCTAAAACTAAAAACAACTTTGGCTTTAAATGGGATGTTGATTGGAATAAATTTGAGAGAAAGGACAAAGACGGTAGAAATGTCAAGATTAATGAAGTGTTTGCACAAATAAATAATATTGAAGATTCAAATTATTTTAGTCAATTAAAGAGGAATATCACCAATAAAAAAGTTATTTCAATACTTGAAGAAATCAATAGTAAAAAGCCTATTATTAATGGTACAGCAATATTTATAAAAAATTTAAGAGACGATTGGTCTGATTCAAACATTTCAAAGGTTTTTCAAACTCTTGAACTATTAAATCCACCGGAAGGCTTAAATAAAATTAAAATATGGCTATTAAGTAATGAGGAACCAAATAAATATGGATTAGTTGAAAATGAAGAGTTTAGAGATTATGATTATAAGTTAACAGCTAAATACAAAAAAAACGAAAAGTTCAATATTAAAATTCAAATTCACAGAAATGAATTTGATTATAACTTGATACCTAAAGAACTCTTCAATTATGAAGATATGCAAGAGTTTCCTTTTGATAAAGAAACCTTTAAAAATGAAGAGTTTGAAATTGAACGAACTTTTAATGAAATAATTAAAGGTGTAACTAATGAAAAAGGAATTTTTGATAACATTGGAGATTTTGAATTTACTTTTTATTTCCTTAAAAACAGTTTTACTACAAAAGATAGAGAGAAATTCTATTACAAGGAATTTTTAGGAAATCGTGGTAAATGGATTGAGAAGTTTGGAGGCATAAAATTATATAGAGATGATTTTAGAATCAGGCCTTATGGAGAAATTAATACTCAAGCATATGATTGGTTAATGCTGGGTGAAAGATATGGACAAAACCCAGCTGCATTTTCGAGAAAAGGAAGTAGAGTGAGGCCTAACCAAGTAGCTGGAGTAGTAAAATTTTCAAGAATAGACAATCCTCATTTAGAGGACAAATCAAACCGAGAAGGTATTCAAGAAAGTGCAACATTTGAATTTTTTAAAAACCTTTTACTGGGTTTAATAAAAGTACAAGAAGATGACAGAAGTACAGTAGGTTTTAATCTGGATAAACTAAATTCTGAGATAAATAAAGAGGAGGAAATTATTGATGAAAGCGGAAACATTGCTAATGAAGATAATGATGAAAACGAGTCACAGGAAGATACAAAGTCTAAAAACAAAAAACTAAAACAAGGCGTAAAAGCTAGGGATAAAAAACTTTCGGAAAAAGAAGATGAGTTAGCAACCTCAAGAGCAATGGCATCGGCAGGAATAATGATAGCAAGTTTTTCGCACGAATTCCACGGTATAAAAAACAACCTCACTTCTAGAATTTTTCTTCTGAAGCGAAAATTACATAAAGTGATTAATGAGGAAGATTTAAATAGTAAAGAAGAAGGAAAAAAGTTGAGCGATGAAATTGAAAAACTATATAGACAAGACCAAAAACTTAAACAGTGGATTGAATTTGCAATTGGTTTAACGAAGAAAGACAGAAGAAAAAACAAAAAAATAAACCTTATTGATTATTTCTCAAACTTTAATAAGGACTGGAATAGTAATCTATTTAAGGAAAGGGATATTTCATTTTCTTATGATTATGACCAAAGTAATAAAGATTCATTCACAACTAATATTTCAGAATTAGATTTAGATACAATTTTCGATAATTTAATAACCAACTCTATAGAAGCCTTTCAAAGAAATGGCGTTAAAGGTGAAAGGAAAATATCAATTAAACTAGAAATCGAAAGTAAAAACATCAAAGTTCAATATACCGATAATGGTCCTGGAATAGTCAAAGACTACACTAAAATCAACGATATTTTCAAACCTTTTGAAACTTCTAAAACAGATGATTTAGGGAATCAAATTGGAACAGGACTTGGGATGTGGCTAGTAAAATCAGCAATTGATAGTAATAAAGGTAAAGTTCTATTGTCTCGACCTTCTAAAGGTTTTGAAATCACGTTTTGGTTTAAAAAAATTAATTAATATGAAATATACATTAGGAATACTTGATGAAGAAATAGAACAAATAGATACTATTGAAGCTGCATTTGAAGATGTATTTAATATTGTTAAGATTGAATATGCAAGATCAATAGAAGACCTTATTGATATTATTAAATCTGAGAAAATTGATGTTCTATCTATTGATTATAAATTAAAAGACCACAATAAAGGGTTTGAATTCAATGGTGATTATTTTTTTAATGAATTATTAGAAAAATTCGGTGAATTTCCTGCTTTTGTACTGACACAAAATGTTTTAAATGCGAAAAAAGAGAGCAAAAAAATTAACCCAAGATTTATTGTTGATAAGGCAGAAATACATTCTTTTTTAAATCCAGATAACAAAGTTGAAAAAAAGAAATTCGTTGAAGATTTGATATATGAGATTGAAATTCATCAAAATAAAATTCAAGAAGATATAAATGAATTAAAAGCTTTAGAATCTTTATTAGAGAAAGGAGAAAAATTAGGAGATAAAGAAAATAGATATATTGAATTAAATAACAAATTATCAAAATCTCTATCAGGATATGATGCATTACCTCAAAAATATTTTAGTGAAGGTACCAATGAAAGATTAGATTTAATAATTAAGCAGACTGAAGAGCTTCTAAAAAAATTAGATTAAGATATGTACACTTTTATTGAAGAAACACCAAGACATAGACTTAATCCGCCAACTTATTCTAGATACTCGCAGTATAAGGATTTACTTATTGTCGACTTCAAGAAAAGATGTGCTTATTGTAATGACACAAATAAATATAGAATTCGAAGTTTTGCAATTGACCATTTTATTCCACAAAAGCCACTGAATTTTAAACCAAAGACACCAGCTAATCAGTACGACAATCTCATCTATTGTTGTTCTTACTGTAATAGGGCAAAATGGAATAAATGGCCAACTGATGATGAAGCAATCGAAAATGATGGAAATAAAGGTTTTGTAAAGCCAACAAGAGATGAATACAAAGATTTGTTTTTTAGAAATATGAATGGTCGTATTATTCCAATTGAAAACAACAATTTAGCAAAATACATAAAGGACGAACTAATGCTTTGGCATCCAATTCATTCATTAATGTGGAGAATCGAAAAATTAATGGATTTAGAAGAGAAAGTAGATTTAAAATTAAAAGAGATAAATAATGATGAGTTAAGTGAAATTCACAGTAAAATAACTAAAGAGATAACTGATATATTTAGACAAATTTTTAATTCTAATGATTAATAAAAAAAATACTGGTTCGTATTATACGCCATCTTATTTGGCTGAATTTATTTCAAAGAGAGTCTTATCTCACTTTGAAAACAGAACACGTATGTCAATATTGGAACCAAGTGTTGGTGATGGAGCATTTATTTTAGAATTAGAAAAGGAAAACGATATCAAAATAAACTTAACAGCGTTAGATATCAACGAAGTAGAATTGAAAACAGCTTCTAAAAAATGGAGTAAAAAAACAGCTTCATTTATAAAAACCGACTTCTTAGAATTCTCTTCCACAAAGCAATATTCAGCTATTATTGGTAATCCGCCTTATGTCAAAAAAAACATACTCACATCAAAACAAATTGCATTAAGCAAAGAAATACATTTAAGTGAAGAACTAACTGAGGCATCTGTTAAAAATATTTGGGCTACGTTCTTGGTAAAAGCAAATACATTATTAGTAAAAAACGGAGTTTTAGCATTTGTCTTACCTTCCGAACTATTACAAGTTAAATTTGCTGAAGAAGTTAGAGAATATCTAAAAAAACAGTTTGAGAGAATAGAAATATTTACATTCAACGATTTAATGTTTGAGTGTAAAGGGCAAGATACAATAGTGCTTTTCGCGTATAAAAAATCAGATAATAAAGGCGAGTTTTTTGCCAATATTACTTCAAGAGAATCATTGGAAAGAAACAGTTTCATTTTAAGAAATAACCAATTATTGGTTTCCTCAAAAGTAAAATGGACACATCATTTTTTGACATCTGATGAATTAACATTTATAGATAACCTAAAGAAAGAACTTAAAACTGTAAATGATTATTCAGACTCAAAGCCTGGAATAGTAACTGCGGCAAATAAGTTTTTCATAATCGATAAAGAAACTGAAAATAAATACGGTTTATCAAAATATACAAAGCCAATAATCCAAAAAGGACTCTTTGTAAATGGAAGTGTGGTGTTTAATGATGAAGACATTAGGGAACTTGAAGAAAACAACCGTCCGACAAGGCTTTTGCAACTAAATGACAATGACAAGATTTCAAAAAAATTACGAGATTATCTAAAAATTGGTGAATTAGAAGAAATTCCTGATAGGTATAAATGTAGAATCAGAAACAATTGGTATGTAATTCCGAATATTTCAAAAAGACCAGATGCTTTCTTTTTTAAAAGAAGTCATTTATACCCAAAACTATTAAAAAACAATTCAGATGCTTTTGTGACTGATTCTGCTTATAAAGTTGCGATTAAAAATGGATTTGACTTGAATAGTTTTATTTATTCATTCTATAATACGCTAACCTTACTTCTTTCAGAATTGGACGGTAGATATTATGGTGGTGGAGTTTTGGAATTGATTCCAAGTGAATTTAAAAAATTACCCATCCCATACGTTGAGATTAACCAAATTCAATTTGAAAAATTCACAACTGATTTTGCCAATAAATCAAATATTGAACAAATATTAAATCAAAATGATTTTAACATACTTAACTCAACTTTGGGAATTAACAATGAAAATCTACAAAAACTGACAATAATTAGGAATAAATTGAAGAAGAAAAGATTACGGGAATAAGCCAACGCTTAAAGCCATACACATTTGCAATTCGCAACAGCCAATGCTCGAACCAAAAATTGCAAAAGAGTATGCCTTTGCCAACGCTGAATGACAATCTGAACGGAAAAAAGCCAGTGTACAACAACGTATAAAAATAATGGCGGAGTTTCTGCCAAAACGAAGAATATTAATAAAAACAAACTTTGGTCTAAACTGAAAAATTTGCGGTCTTAAAACCGCCACTATTCTTATACAAGACCGTTAGCATACATTTAAAAAAAACCGAACAGCGAATGAAAACAGGAATAATAATTGGAATTTTAGTAGTAATCGGAATTATATATTTCGTCTCAAAAAATAAAAGCGGAACAAATAAAAATATACAATTTGCTAAACAAATTCAACTTGCGGAATTGGAATCTGTAATGACTCAATTGTTAGATGGAAAAATGGAATATGACTTTTTCGGAATAACATCTGACGGTATTGATTGCATTTATTTCGCAGATAACAACGGAAAAATAAACATCGAATTTGAGGTTATGACAAACGACCAAAAACCTTATGTCGAAAAAATTACAAGTTTTGCGAATAAGAATAATTATAATTTAGTCAAAACGACTTACGGAAATAAACCTCATTACTCTGATTTAAAAGAAGCACCAGTTTATAAATTTGAATTAAATGCGGACAAATACAAAGCGACTGAAATTGGAACAGAAATAATGACCAAAATATTCAACAAAAACGGAACGACAAAATTTGACGTAGTTCCATAAGGAATAAAAAACGTATGCTAACAAAGCATAAAATTAATGGCTGGTTTTAGCCTACTTGGAAAATTCCTTCGGAATTTTCCGCTGGCAAGTTTCTATTTATTAAATTAGTGCTTAATCGCGCCACTAATATTATACGTAACCGTTGTAGCCAATTTGAACATAGCACAATCATTAATAATTAAAGATAAATAAGAACTTTTGACAAACTCACTTTCACCACCAACAGACAGCTTGTATAAGTTCATAGCAATATCCGGACTATTGCTTTTTTTTAGTTCTGGATACTTAAATTACTCACTTTCTGAAAGTTTATTTTCTAAACTAGCTGACCATTACGTGGAATCTCAATTGGACAGCATAAAAGTTGAACTTCACCAAAAACAAGTTCGACAATCTATGAAAGAGTTAAAAATAAAAAACGATTCTTTAAACCAACAAAAAGTAACTCTCGATTCTTTACTTGAAAATGCAAATTCAGGTAAAATTCCAGTTTCTGAAGTCGAAGATTGGACAAAAACTTGGGAATTAGAGCAGGAAAGGTATTCAGCGGAATTGGAAGCGAATAAAAAAATCCTGCTACAATATGACATTCTTGAATCTGAATCTGTTAGATTACACGGAGAGCACACACAACTTGCTATAGAAAATACAAATACTAAATCTTTAAAGAAATACTTAACTCTAGGAATGATTTTGGGAATAATTATTTCTGCTATTGGATTTTATCTTTGGTATCACCGAATTCAAATATTTCTAGACAAAAAATTAAAGTATGAATATTCTAAATTAGTTCAAAACGACAATGATGAGGAGCAAAACAATTTAATAAATAAAAAGATCGATAAGAAAAAATCAATAACGAAAAACAAGCCGAAAACAAAATAAAAACTGGCTACAACAAAGCATAAAATTAATGGCTAGTTTTAGCTTACTTGGAAAATTCCTTCGGAATTTTCCGCTGGCAAGTTTCTATTTATTAAATTAGTACTTAAACGCGCCACTAATATTATACGTAACCGTTAGCAAATATTAAAACCTAAAAAAATGACTAAAAACTTAATTCTTAGCGTATTTATTCTAATATCGAGCTTAATTATAGCTCAAAATGATGTGAAAATTGAATTTATAAGTGAAACCAATGTCACTTTAAATGATTTGAGAATAAATAAAGATACAACTTTAGAAGAAATTAAAAATATACTCGGAGAACCTGAGATTTACAAAGAATATTTAACAGGAAAAGTAAATTACCACTATGCTGACAATGGCATAACTTTACAAACAGTAGATGGAAAACTACTTTTATTAGGTTTTAATTATAACTGGGATGGAGATAAAACATTCCCTGAATCTACTTTTAAAGGTGAATTAATAATTGAAGAAATTTCCTTTGATAAAGACTCAAATCAAAAAAAACTTGAAGAAATTAAAAATACAGAGTTTATAGAAGTAATACCGGGTTTCATTATTTCTAAACCTAAAACTGATAAAAAAAATATTTTTATAGCTCTAGGATTTAAAAATGATAAGGTGACACAAATAGGTTTCGAATTTCATTAAAAATAACATTTGCTAACAACGCATAAAAAAAATTGCTAAATTAAGCTTAAATGAAGGTCGTTGCTTTTTTACCAACTTCTGATTTTCCTGCGGAAAATCCTCGTCGATAAAATCGCAACTATTTTTATACAAAACCGTTAGCACCAATTAAAAAAATGAACAAGAAAAAAAACATATCATTTCAAGATACAGAATTGGACGAAGATTTGAGTTTTGAATTGCCCGAATCTATAAGGTTAATAATTACAATTCCTGCAATATTAGTTTCTCTACTCATAATAGGAATTTATGTATATTTAATATTTTGTGACCCCAAATATATTGACCCTGAAAAATTCGGATTTCCAGCGATACTTATTACTCTAATTTTAACTATAATAATTATCAATTTACCTTGGAATAAATTGGGATTTAGAATAAAAAAAATTGGAATGATAGAACTTGAAAATGTTGTTAAAGGACAAGCTCAAAACAACTCGAAAGAATTAGCGGACTTACAAAAACAAATTGACGAACTAAAATTAAAATTATCCGAAAATCAAATTGAGTTAGCCGATGAGAATAACTCCGACGAAATAGTTATGAAATTTCTCGAAAAATATAGCCAATGGGCATTCTCTGCTTTACGAATTAGAAAATGGGGAGCAAAGCAAAGCGGATTTGAAAATTTATCAAATTATCAAATAGAAGAAATCAGAGAAAGTTTGAGAAGATTGCTTTCAAAAAGGAAAGTGGAAACAAGAGTAAGCAAAAAAGGAAACACATTATATATAGCAAAATAACTGGTGCTAACAAAGCATAAAATTAATGGCTAGTTTTAGCTTACTTGGAAAATTCCTTCGGAATTTTCCGCTGGCAAGTTTCTATTTACTAAATTAGTGCTTAAACGCGCCACTAATATTATACGTAACCGTTGGCAATAATTAAAAACAAAAAATGAAAAGACTTAACCTATTGAAATTACTAATAATTGGAATCCTAATTACTTCTTGCTCGAACGATGATGATGATTCATCTGCAATTCCTGAAGCTAATAAAAAATTTATTAAAGCAGTTACAAAACCAGACTTGACACAAATAAATAGAGACCACTTCTTTGAATATGATGATGGGTTACTAACAAGCGCAACTGGATTTACAATACTTGCTGGGAATTATGAATATGACTCAGAGGGTAAATTAATAGGTAAAACGAATTTTGATGGTCAATTTACTTATGAGTATGATAATCAAAACAGAATAATTAAAGAAGTTAAAGTAGGAACTAATGATTACATTGGTTTGACATATCAATCTGGAAAAGTAATAACAGAAAGATATTATGAGTTTGCTGGTGGTTTAGGAAATGGTGGTGGCGAGGTTTTAGAAATAAAGGAATTAGAATTGAATTCAGATGGAAAAATCAAAAAAATGACTGAAATTAGTAATGTAACAACAACTGATTTTAGTCAAGAAAACAGCTTTAATAAAGAATATGAGCAGTACCTATATGATACTAATGGCAATATAATAACAATTACAACTAAATACTTTGACAACCCAAACGAAAGTGTCTTGAACATAGGATATGATGAAAAGATAAATCCCTATTACATAGCTTTTGAAAAATATTATAACATTACTTATTATTTGGAAAATTTTTATGGAGTTATTTTTTACAATTGGTATGGGTTAACTCCAAACAATATAATTAGTAGAGGAACAGAAAGTAGAACTTTTATTTATGATGAAGAAAATTATCCAATTAGCTGGCAAAGATTTTTTTCAAATGGTTCGTCCAATGCAGAAGCTTTTGTTGAATATTATGAATAAAAAACTATTGCCAACAAAGTATAAGGAATAATGCTTAAATTTATTCCTAAATCTAAAGGTTAGTGCTTTTTTAGTCACTCTGATTTTCCTGCGGAAAATCCTCGGACACAAAACCGCACTATCCTTATACACAACCGTTACCAATAATGCAAGAGCAAGTTTGCGCAACTGAAAAAAGCCTGGTTTAATTTTCGGATTTTTTTTTAGAATTTTAAGTTAGATAATTCCGAAAAACTGTGTTACCGAATTTCAAAATTTTGCGGAATTATCACTCAAACGTGGAATGAAAAGCAACGACGGAATTGCTTACTCTAACTCTGAATAAATTACTGTGTAGAATTTGATAAAATGCGGAATCAGAAATCGGAACTTAATAAAAATTTAAACGGAATTTGAGCAAGTTTATGGATCAGAAAAACAACCGAATTTACTCAAGCTCGAAATAAATAAAGTCAACAAAAATAGAAATGAACTATAAATCGGAAATTAAGCACTATTGGTAACAAAGTATAAAAAAATAATGCTTAATTTTATTACTAAATCAAAAAGATAGCGCGTATTTGGTCTCTCTGATTTTCCTGCGGAAAATCCTCGGACACAAAACCGCACTATTCTTATACACAACCGTTGGGTACAATTATGACAAACAGTATTTTCCATAACAAAGAGTTTGAGTTAAACGGAATTTCTGTACCTGAATTTGAATTAAAAAGCGGAAAACT
>NZ_JBISCD010000004.1:0-2500 GCF_044386045.1 Thalassobellus sediminis
AGTTTCACAAAAGCTAACCACTACTATCGCTCCCGCAGGAGGTATCAGCTAGAGTTCGTATTAATTCAAGAGTCGTTTAATGTCTACTATATTTTAGATTAGAGCAAAAAAAATCCTCATCAAATAAATGATGAGGATTTATAAATTCTAAAACAATTTTAGAATAAAAAAGGCAACGACCTACTCTCCCACAAATGCAGTACCATCGGCGCTAACGGGCTTAACTTCTCTGTTCGGAATGGTAAGAGGTGAGCCCCGTCGCTATAACCACCTTAAGCTTTAGTCCCGCGCTTGATGCGGGATCTCTTTCTTAAAAGAAAGATTAATATCTTAACATATTGAAAATAAGAGACATGATTGTAATTGTATATTGAACTTTATAAAAAAACAGGCGTACAATAAGCCTATGGGTTATTAGTACTACTCGGCTATGACATTACTGCCTTTACACCTATAGCCTATCAACGTGGTAATCTCCCACGACCCTTTAAAGAAATCTCATCTTGTGGTGGGTTTCGCGCTTATATGCTTTCAGCGCTTATCCCTTCCCAACGTAGCTACTCTGCAATGCTCCTGGCGGAACAACAGATACACCAGAGGTTAGTCCAACTCGGTCCTCTCGTACTAGAGTCAGATCCACTCAAATTTCTAACGCCCACTGTAGATAGAGACCGAACTGTCTCACGACGTTCTGAACCCAGCTCGCGTGCCACTTTAATGGGCGAACAGCCCAACCCTTGGGACCTTCTCCAGCCCCAGGATGTGACGAGCCGACATCGAGGTGCCAAACCCCCCCGTCGATATGAGCTCTTGGGGGAGATCAGCCTGTTATCCCCGGCGTACCTTTTATCCTTTGAGCGATGGCCCTTCCATGCGGAACCACCGGATCACTATGCTCTTGTTTCCAACCTGATCGACTTGTAGGTCTCTCAGTCAAGCACCCTTATGCCATTGCACTCTACGCACGGTTACCAAGCGTGCTGAGGGTACCTTTAGAAGCCTCCGTTACTCTTTTGGAGGCGACCACCCCAGTCAAACTACCCACCAAGCACTGTCCCTTCTACGAAGGTTAGACTCTAGATAAGCAAAGGGTGGTATTTCAACAATGACTCCACAACGCCTAGCGACGCCACTTCAAAGTCTCCCACCTATCCTACACATTACTTATCCAAAACCAATACTAAGCTATAGTAAAGGTGCACGGGGTCTTTTCGTCCCACAGCGGGTAATCGGCATCTTCACCGATACTACAATTTCACCGAGCTCATGGCTGAGACAGTGTCCAGATCGTTGCACCATTCGTGCAGGTCGGAACTTACCCGACAAGGAATTTCGCTACCTTAGGACCGTTATAGTTACGGCCGCCGTTTACTGGGGCTTCATTTAAGATCTTCGCCGAAGCTAAACCCTCCACTTAACCTTCCAGCACCGGGCAGGTGTCAGGCCATATACATCATCTTTCAATTTAGCATAGCCCTGTGTTTTTGATAAACAGTCGCCTGGACCTTTTCACTGCGGCCACCCCGAAGGGTGGCGACTCTTCTCCCGAAGTTACGAGTCTATTTTGCCTAATTCCTTAGCCATGAATCTCTCGAGCACCTTAGAATTCTCATCCCAACTACCTGTGTCGGTTTAGGGTACGGGCTGCTTCACTTGCTTTTCTTGGAAGTCGATTTGCTAGATTATCACCTTGACCGAAGTCTCAGTGTACTATCGCGGTGTTACCACTCGCTTCAACGTACTATTCCGTCAGTACGCACTAACTTTTCGCCTCCGTCACTTTTAGTGTGAGCAGGTACAGGAATATTAACCTGTTGTCCATCCACTACCCCTTTCGGGTTCGCGTTAGGTCCCGACTAACCCTCAGCTGATTAGCATAGCTGAGGAAACCTTAGTCTTTCGGTGTGCGGGTTTCTCGCCCGCATTATCGTTACTTATGCCTACATTTTCTTTTGTAGCTTCTCCAGCATTCCTCACAGAACACCTTCGACGACACTACAATGCTCCCCTACCGATATTTCTATCCCATAGCTTCGGTAATATGTTTATGCCCGATTATTATCCATGCCGAACCGCTCGACTAGTGAGCTGTTACGCACTCTTTAAATGAATGGCTGCTTCCAAGCCAACATCCTAGCTGTCAAAGCAGTTCAACCTCGTTAGTTCAACTTAACATATATTTTGGGACCTTAGCTGATGGTCTGGGTTCTTTCCCTCTCGGACATGGACCTTAGCACCCATGCCCTCACTGCTGATTAACATTTTATAGCATTCGGAGTTTGTCAGGAATTGGTAGGCGGTGAAGCCCCCGCATCCAATCAGTAGCTCTACCTCTATAAAACTATAAATCAACGCTGCACCTAAATGCATTTCGGGGAGTACGAGCTATTTCCGAGTTTGATTGGCCTTTCACCCCTACCCACAGGTCATCCGAAGACTTTTCAACGTCAACCGGTTCGGTCCTCCACTGTATGTTACTACAGCTTCAACCTGCCCATGG
>NZ_JBISCD010000034.1:0-98942 GCF_044386045.1 Thalassobellus sediminis
TAAATCCTCATCATTTATTTGATGAGGATTTTTTTTGCTCTAATCTAAAATATAGTAGACATTAAACGACTCTTGAATTAATACGAACTCTAGCTGATACCTCCTGCGGGAGCGATAGTAGTGGTTAGCTTTTGTGAAACTTCTATTTATTATCTTCATATTCTATTTTAAAATATTATTTAAAGCCTAATTAATTCTTAATAAGTATTTATATAATTGGTCATTGATTAAAAATTTAGTTAGATTATTATTAATTAATTAATATTTGTCTTATTAGAGTATTATTTAAGAGGTATCCTTTATTAAATTTATAATGAATTCAGATTTTTTCTATTTTAATTTAATCAATTATAGTATATGATTTTTTCAAACTTTTTTCGACTAATTTTCGTCCTTTTGATAGGCTTTGTTTGTCAAGCACAAAATGAAAATTTTGTCATGACTCAAATAGGTTCAAATAATTTATTGAATATTCCTTTTGATTTAAATTATGGCCCTGATAATTATTTATGGGTAAGTGAAAAGGTTTCAGGTAAAGTTGTAAGGATTAATCCGGCAACGGCCTTAAGAGATGAATTGATTGATATTTCAGATGCTTTTTCTACAGGAGGACAAGATGGACTTTTAGGTTTTGCTTTTGATCCAGATTTTTTAACAGGAAGCCCTTATGTTTATTTATCCTATTCAATAGGAACTAATAAATCTGATTTAAAACAAAAAATAGTGCGCTACACATATAGTGTTGCTAATAATGATGGTGTGTTAGATACACCTGTATTGTTAATAGAAAATTTACCAGCGTATAATGATCATAATTCTGGTAGGCTTATTTTTGGTTTTGATAATAAACTTTATTACACGATTGGTGATCAGGGAAATAAAGACTGTGTTTCTAATTTAGCACAATTTTTACCAAGCCAGCAAGAGATAGATTCTAAAGATTGGTCTAAATATCCCGGTAAAGTATTGAGATTAAATGTTGATGGAACGATACCAAATGACAATCCTGTTTTAAATGGAGTTAGAAGTCATATTTACACCTATGGTCATCGAAATCCTCAAGGAATTGTTTTAGGTAGTAACGGGAAGTTATATTCAAGTGAGCACGGACCAAGTTCTGATGATGAAGTTAATATTATTGATTCAGGAAAAAATTATGGGTGGCCATATGTTGCGGGTTTAAAAGATAACTTGCAAGATGGTGCTATTTGTAATGCCGTTAATGAAACGGCTTTTGTAGAGTCTAATTATCAAGATCCTTTAATGTCTTTATTTACTCCTGATACGCCTCAAGATCCTTCTTGTACTGATGCTTGGATGTGTCGCCCTAATATTGCTCCATCAAGTATAGCTATTTATGAAAATAATGCGATTTCTTCATGGAATAATTCTTTATTGGTTACAAGTTTAAAAAGAGGTAGAGTATACAGAATAAAATTGAATTCAGAAGGAAATTCTGTTCAAGGAAATGATGTTACACAAGTTTTCTACACACAAAATAGATATCGAGATATTGAAGTATCTCCAGATGGTAAGTCTATATATATAATTACAGATTCTTCTGGTAAAACATCTGACGAATCTAGTATGAATGTTGTTTCTAGTTTAAATAATCCTGGATCAATTTTAAAATTTACATACCAAGATCCACTTTCTGTTGAAAATGATGAGTTTGAAAATTTATTTAAAGTTTGGCCAAATCCTGTTAAGAATAAATTGTTTATTCAATTAAATGCAAAAGGGTTAAATGATTACAAAGGTTTGATGATTAATTCAATGGGACAAGTTGTTAAAGAATTTAATAACCTAGAAACAGGAATGAATGAGACAAAAATTAATGATTTTACAGCAGGTGTTTATATATTAAAAATATCTTCTAAAGGTAAATCTTGGCAGAAACGAGTTGTATTAAATTAAGATATGTTTTAAACAATAATTTGTTTAGAAAACAAAAAATCCCGTAAACATAAAGTTTCGGGATTTTTTTGTGGTACCTCCAGGAATCGAACCAGGGACACAAGGATTTTCAGTCCTTTGCTCTACCAACTGAGCTAAGGTACCTCGCCAAAGCGGTTGCAAATATATATTGATTTTTGTTATTCGGCAAGATAAATTTATAAAAAATGCATCTTATTTTGTGTTTTTTTATTTTATACTATTTATCTGTTTTGAAATCAGTATAATAAGTTAAATATGAATAATTATTATACTTCGTTTTGTAAATTTATAGCTTTTAAAATTTATGAATCTAATTATAGACGTAGGGAATTCTTTTGTTAAACTAGCAGTTTATAGCAAAAATAAGCTAAAGTTTAAAAAGGTTGTAGAAATCAATGTGTTTTTGAAGCATGTTATTGCTATTAATAATAAATATAATAAATTAACGTATGCTATTATTTCATCTGTTGGTAGATTGCAAGAAGACGATGTTAAAGTTATTAAAAAGCTTTTTAATTTATTGATTTTAGATTCTAGCACAAAATTACCCATTACAAATCTTTATATAACGCCCAAAACTTTAGGTGTTGATAGAATAGCTTTGATTGGAGCGTCTATTAGTCAATATCCAGAAAAAAATGTACTTATTATAGATGCTGGTACTTGTATTACTTACGATTTTATTAATTCTAACAATGAGTATATTGGAGGCGCTATTTCTCCTGGTTTACTAATGCGTTATAAATCATTAAATAATTTAACTGCTAACTTACCCTTATTAGATTTAGAAATTCCAAATGCTATTACAGGAAACTCTACAGAAGAATCTATACACTCTGGTGTTGTAAATGGTGTTTTATTTGAAATTGATGGCGCAATTCAAAAATATAAGTTAAAATATCCTGATTTAACAGTTATTTTAACAGGAGGAGACACTAATTTCTTGTCTAAACAATTAAAAAGTAGCATATTTGCGAACTCTAATTTTCTTTTAGAGGGACTGAATTTTATTTTACAATTTAATATAAACTCATGATAAAAAAACTTGTAATAGTTTTTATTGCTGTTTTCGCAATTCAAAGTTATGCCCAAGAAGGTACAGCTTCTCCTTATTCATTTTATGGTATAGGAAGCCTTAAATTTAAAGGCACAGTTGAAAACAGAAGTATGGGAGGTTTGAGCATTTATATGGATAGTATTCATGTGAATTTAAGAAATCCAGCGTCTTACGCTGGTAAAAATATTGATGCCTATCCATTTAGTGGAGAAAGCAGGCCGGTTAAGTTTACTGTAGGTACTACATATTCAAGTTTAGATTTAAAAAGTAATTCTGGAAACGCTAAAGCATCAACAACAACTTTTGATTATTTAGCATTATCCGTTCCTATGGGTAAATTTGGTTTTGGTTTTGGGTTGATGCCATTTACTTCGGTTGGTTATAAATTAGAGTCTCTAAATACATCTGGAGATATTTCGAATAGATTTACAGGAGAAGGAGGTCTTAATAAAGCGTTTCTTGGTTTAGGATATCAAATTATAGAAGGATTAAGTATTGGTATAGATGCTCATTATAATTTTGGTAACATTCAAAATAGTACTATTGAGTTTTTATATGATAATGATGGGAGTTTAACCCAATACCAGTCTCGTGAAAATAACAGATCGGATTTAAGTGGATTAAATTTTAATTTGGGTTTATCTTATAAAACCATGTTAACTGAAAAGTTAGAATTTGTTTCTGCTTTTGCTTTTACGCCAGAAAGCACTTTGGTTTCAAAAAATGAACGATCCTTTTCAACAGTAACATCATCAACTATAAATACAGGGCAAGAGTTAGCCGTTGGTAATATTGATGTAGATTTAGAAGGTTTAGGTTTATTAGAAACAGATTTGGTATTGCCATCAAAGTATTCAATAGGAGCAGGGGTAGGAAAGCCAAGAAAATGGTTTGCAGGAGCAGAATATACATCTCAAAAAACAAGTAATTTTTCTAATATTTTGTATAGCAGTGCTACTACGCAATATGAAGATGCTACTACTTTCTCTCTTGGAGGTTTTTATATACCACAATATAATTCTTTTTCAAGTTATTTAAAACGAGTTATTTATAGAGGTGGAATACGTTACGAAAAAACAGGTTTAAATATAAATGCTGAGTCAATAAACGAGTTTGGCATATCTTTTGGAGTAGGTTTACCAGTAGGGAACGGAATATCTAATGCGAATTTAGGTTTCGAGATTGGAAAAAGAGGTACAACGAACAGTAATTTAATACAAGAGAATTTTATTAATTTCCAATTAAGTTTATCTTTGAACGATAGATGGTTTCAGAAAAGGAAATTTGACTAACAGCTTAAAATTATTAACATGAAGGCGAAAATTACATTATTAATATTATTATTTTTAGGATTAAACATAAGTTTTGCGCAGCAAGATGAAGAGTGCATGACTAAACTTTCCATATTTCACGAATATGTAAAAGCAAAAAATTATGACGCAGCTTATGAGCCATGGATGGCAGTAAGAAACAAGTGTCCAAAGTTTAATAATGCCATATATGTAGATGGTGAAAAAATATTAAAAGACAAAATTGAAAAAGCTGCAGGAGCAGATAAGGAAGCTTATATAAATGATTTAATAAAGCTTTGGGAACAAAAAGGTGTTCATTTTGCTAGTAAAACTCCAAAAGGAAAATATGCTGCAATGTCATGTCAATTAATGTATGATAATAAAGATGTTTTGCACAAAAGTAAAGAAGAGTTGTATGAGTGTTTTGATGCAGCATATAAATTAGACGAAAAAACATTTACAAACCCTAAAAGTTTGTATACTTATTTTTCTTTAATGGTAGATATGTTTGATGCTGGAAAAAAACCTGCTAAAGATTTATTTAATAAATATGATGACATTGTTGAAAAAATAGATTCTGAGATTCAAAATTATTCAGTGAAGCTTAATAAGCTTATTGAAAAAGAAGATGCTGGAACAGCTATAACAAGTAAAGAGAAAAAATATAAAAAGTTTTACGAAAGTTATTTAAAAGCTTACACACAAATTTCTGGAAGTATTGATAGCAAGTTAGGGAAAAGAGCAAATTGCGAGAATTTAATTCCATTGTACCAAAGAGATTTTGAAGAAAACAGACATAATGCTATTTGGTTAAAACGTGCTGTAAGTAGAATGTATAATAAAGAATGTACTGATGATCCTCTTTATATCCAATTAGTTAAAGCTTATGATGAAGAAGCACCTTCTGCAGATACTAAGTATTTTGTTGGTGGCTTATTATTAAAAGATGGTAAAGAAACTGAGGCTATTAGTTATTTTAATCAATCATATGATTTAGAAACAGATTCTTTTAAGAAATCTAAGTTAGCCTACAGAATAGGTTTAATTCTTAAAAAGAAAGGAAGATTTGGACAAGCTAGGGGCTATTTTAGAAAAGCACTTTCGTTAAATCCTTCAAATGGAAGACCTTATATGGCAATAGCTGCTATGTATGCTGCAAGTGCTAATAGCTGTGGAGATACAACTTTTAATAAAAGAGCAGTATATTGGTTAGCGGCAGACGAAGCTAGAAAAGCATCACGTGTAGATCCTACTTTAAAAAAGGCAGCAGGAAAATCTATTGCAAATTATGTAGCTAAGGCACCATCAAAAGCAGATATTTTTACGGCTGCAAATTCAGGACAAACTATTAAAATAGGATGTTGGATTAATTCTTCTGTTACAGTACCATAATTAAGAATGAGTTTAAAAAACATATATATTATAAACATAGTCACAGTATTTACTGTGACTATGTTTTTTTCATGCACTAACGGTTTAAAAAAGGTCCAGCAAGTAGGAGTTTCTAAAAACGAACCTACTACTATTGCAGAAAATTTTAATGTAAAATATACAGATTCAGGACGTGTAGCAGCAAATTTATTAAGTACTAAAATGCTTGACTTTACTAATCGAAACTTCCCTTATCGAGAATTTGTAGAAGGTGTTACATTATATGTTTTTGATGAGAGTAATAGAAAACACACCATACTTTCTGATTATGCTATAGTTTATGAAAAAACAAGCTTAATAGATTTACAAAAAAATGTAAAAATTATTACTTCTGATAACGATACATTATTTACAGAGCAACTATATTATAAACCTAAAAAAAAATGGTTGTTTACTAATGTTCCTTTTGTCTTTAAAACTCATGATGGATCTGTACTTAAAGGAAATGTTTTAGATACTGATAAAGAGTTTAAAAAGTTAGAAATTATAGAATTTAATGATTCAGATATTGCAGTAGAGGATTAAAAAGATTCTTTGTCTATCTTTGTGTTTATTAAATAAAAATAGAAATGAAATATTCTAAAATTTTTCAATACGCATATTTAGTTTTTGCCGCATTATTTATATATGATGGTGTTTCAAAATGGAATGACGGTACTAATGGAGCATATATCTCTTTAGGATTAGCTGCTTTAGCTGTTTTTATGTATTTCTTCAGACAAAAGTTTAGAAGAAAATATCAAGACAAAGACAGGCAAAACTAAATGAGTATTTATGTGCTTATTATAATTGTATCTTTAATTCTTTCTGCTTTTTTTTCAGGAATGGAGATTGCGTATATATCTTCGAATAAAATTCATATTGAAATTGAAAAAAAGCAAGAAGGGATATTAGCTAAAGTATTAGCAAAGTTAACAGCAAAACCATCTAAATTTATTACAACCATGCTTATTGGAAACAATATTGCACTTGTAATTTATGGTTTTTTTATGGGAGATTTATTGGTAGAGTGGTTTCAGTCACTGGTGCCTACACCTTATTCTTTTATAGATGTTATGTTAACCGATTTTAGTTTGCTTACACAAACTATTATATCTACAATTGTTATATTAATTACTGCAGAGTTTTTGCCTAAGGTTTTTTTTCAAATTTATGCCAATTCATTAATTAAGGCTTTGGCTATTCCAGCATATATTTTTTATGTCTTGTTTACGTTTGTTTCAGGTTTTGTTATTTGGATATCAGATATTATTCTGAAAACTTTTTTTAAAACAGAAGGCGATCAAATTCAACTCGCATTTACTAAACTAGAGTTAGTTAATTACATATCTGAGCAAATGGAGTCTGTTGAAGAACATGACGATGTTGATAGCGAAATACAAATTTTTCAAAATGCTTTAGAGTTTTCTGAAGTTAAAGCACGTGAAGTTATGATACCACGTACAGAAATTATAGCTGTTGAAATTAACGATTCTATAAAATCTTTGAATGCACTTTTTACAGAAACAGGGCGTACCAAGATATTAGTATATAAAGATACTATTGATGATATTTTAGGTTACGTTCACTCTTTTGAGTTATTTAAAAAAACAAAAGATATTAAGTCTATGATGATGCCTGTTGAGTTTGTACCTGAAACTGTGCTTATTAAAGATGTACTTAATGTGCTTACTAAAAAACGAAAGAGTATTGCGGTTGTTTTAGATGAATATGGTGGCACATCTGGTATAATGACTGTAGAAGATATTGTAGAAGAGTTGTTTGGAGAAATTGAAGATGAGCATGATACTATTGATTTAATTGAAGAGAGAATAGATGAATGTACATTTAAGTTTTCAGCACGTTTAGAAGTCGATTATATAAATGAAGTATATAAATTAAGCCTTCCAGAAAGCGAGAATTATGAAACTTTAGGAGGCTTAGTTGTTAACCATACAGAAGAAATTCCAGAGCAGAATGAGGTTGTAAAAATAGATAATTTTCAATTCGAAATATTAGAAGTGTCCAACACAAAAATCGACATGGTACAGCTTAAACTTTTAGATGAAGATTAAAACTATTACGATTAAAATAATTAATGCATCTTTCTGCTTTTATTATTAAATAGAAAATGGTATTTTCGCGCACGATATTTTCGTCAATTTTAATTAATTGATAACCAATTTAACAAGTTAAATCCAAAAAAAGGGTTTATAAAAATTCAACATACCAATGGCAGTTTTAAATAAAATAAGACAACGTTCACTATTTTTAATCATAGTTATAGCCTTAGCGTTATTTTCTTTTGTATTAGCAGATTTATTTAAAAACGGTGATGCGCTTACAGCAAAATCGCAAAATATAGTAGCTACTATAAATGGTAAAGATATTACACGTGAAGACTTTTTGCAAAAAGTAGAAGCTGCACAAAGACAAGCAGGTCCTAATGCAACAAGTACTCAGGTAATGAATAGAGTTTGGGATCAAGAGGTAAGACAAGCAGTTATGGGAACTCAATTTGAAGAGTTAGGGATTACTGTAGAGAAAGATCAAATGAGAGACTTGTTAAAAACGGCTTTAGCAACAAATCCACAATTTTTAAATGAAGCAGGGTTGTTTGATGAAAATAAATTAAACGAGTATATAGCTAATTTAAAAGAAACTTCGCCAGCAGGTTTTGAAGGTTGGGTTAATTACGAAAAATCTATAGCGGCTAATGGTTTACAACAAAACTACTTTAACATGGTTAAAGCAGGGTTAACAGGAACACTAGCAGAAGGCGAATTAGAACATAAGTTGGAAGGAAATAAAGTTGATATTAAGTTTGTGCAAGTAGCATATTCTTCAATTGCAGATAGTCTTGTAAAGGTTTCAAAATCTGATATAGAAAACTATATTAGTAAAAATAAAAAGAAATATGAAGTTGATGCTTCTAGAGACATCAAGTTTGTAGAGTTTAAAGAAGTACCAAGTATTGAAGATGAAAATGCTATAAAATCAGACTTAAAAGGGCTTTTAAAAGATAAAGTAGAATACAATAAAGCTTCTAAAGTAAATGAAAATATTGTTGGTTTTTTGAATACCACAAATAATGAAGATTTTATCAATGCTAATTCGGATATTAAATTTGATAAGCGTTTTGTGTTTAAATCTAATTTACCTACAGCTGTTGCAGATAGTATTTATAATTTAAATGAAGGTGAAGTTTTTGGACCATACAAGGATAACGGATATTTTAAAATATCAAAATTAATCGCTATTAAGCAAATACCAGATTCAGTAAAAGTAAGACACATATTATTACCATTCATTGGCTCTCAAAGTGCAGGACAAGATGTTGTTCAAACTGAAGCTGAGGCAAAAGTAACTGCTGATAGTCTTTTAAAAGTTTTAAAATCAAATCGTTCTAAATTCCCTGAATTTGTAAAAGAGTTTTCTTCTGATAAAGGAAGTGTAGAAAAAGAAGGACGTTACGATTGGCATGCATATAATACGATGGTTCCTGAATTTAACGATTTCGAATTTGAAGGTAAAGTAGGAGATTTAGGAGTTGTTAAAACTGTTTTTGGTTTTCATATTATGGAAATTGAAGGTCAGAAAGACAAAAAGAGAGCAGTGCAAGTAGGAACAATAGCTAGAGAAATTGAGCCTTCTGAAAAAACAATTGATAAAATTTTTAGAGATGCTTCTAATTTTGAAATTGCAGTTGGTAAAAACGATTTTGAAGAAGTAGCTAAAGAAAGTAAATTTACAGTAAAACCAGTAAATGGTATAAAAGTATTAGACGAAAATATACCAGGTGTTGGAAGTCAAAGACCAATTGTACGTTGGGCTTTTGAAGAAGATGCTGAAATTGGAAATGTAAAGCGTTTTAGTGTTCCTAACGGTTATGTTATTGCACAATTAGTAGCAAAACATGAAGAAGGATTAATGTCTGCAGATGATGCTACAGCTAGTGTTTTACCAATTATTAGAAAAGAAAAGAAAGCACAAATGATTAGAGATAGAGTTTCTGCTACTACATTAGAAGATTTAGCAGCTGCAGAAAATACAACAGTAAGATCTGCATCAGCTATTAACATGAAAACACCAACTATTTCTGGAGCAGGAAGAGAGCCTTTAGTTGTTGGAGCAGCTTTCGGATTGAATGAAGGCGAAACATCTAAATTGATTGATGGTACAAATGGTGTTTATATGGTTCAAGTAACAAAAATAACTCCTGCTGTAGAATTAGATAATTATCAAGCTGCTGCTAACAGAGTTGAACAACAAAAAATAAATGTTGTTTCATCTAAACTATATAATGCTTTAAAAGAAGCTTCAGTTATTGAAGATAATAGAGCTAAAACGCAAATTCAGTAAAAATGATATATATGAAATTGTAGAATTTCTATGTGTAAAAAAGCCAAACTTTTAAGTTTGGCTTTTTTTTGTCTTTGTTTTAAACAAAAAACCAAAGGTCTATTCCATAACAATACTAAAGCTTTATATAATATATTTGAAAGAGTAGTGAGCCAAATATTTTTATTTTACAAAACTATAAATAAAGATATAAGGTTATTTTAAATAAAATTTACAATATAAAGCAAATGATAAACGGGATTATATCTCCAATGGTAACACCATTATTATCCGATAATCTATCTTTGGATTTAAAAGGCGTTAATAGATTAATTGAACATATTATTGCAGGTGGTGTTCATGGTTTGTTTATTCTTGGAACCACAGGTGAAGCAACGAGTTTAAGTTACAAAACACGCGGACAGCTTATTGTTGAAACTTGTAAAATTGTTAATAACAGAATTCCGGTTTTTGTTGGTATATCAGATACTTCCATAGAGGAAAGTCTTAATTTGGCATCTATTGCTCATAAAGCTGGAGTTACTGCAGTTGTTGCTGCGCCACCGTTTTATTATGGATTAGGACAAGAAGAATTATTCGAATATTATTGGAGTCTTGCCGATCAACTTACCTTACCACTTTTCTTATACAATATGCCTTCACATACTAAAGTTAATATTGATAGAGAAACAGTAGTTCGTTTAGCTGAGCATAAAAATATTATTGGTTTAAAAGATAGTTCTGCTAATACCGTATATTTTCAGTCACTTTGTTATTTGTTAAAAGCTAAAGAAGATTTTTCCCTTTTGGTTGGTCCTGAAGAAATCACTTCAGAAACTGTTTTAATGGGAGGAAACGGAGGCGTTAATGGAGGTTCTAATCTTTTTCCAAAGTTGTATGTAGAACTTTATAAAGCAACATTAGCTAAAGATTTTGCTCGTATTAAAGTATTACAAAGTTTAGTTATGGAGATTGCAACTAAAGTTTATACTTTAGGTTCGTATGGTTCTAGTTATTTAAAAGGAATGAAAGGAGCTCTTAGAGCTTTGGGAATCATTGAAGCTAATATTGCTCCGCCATTTAATACTTTTAAAGAAAAAGAAATGGCAGAAGTTGTTAAAAATATTAAACGCATTGAAATAGAAATAGCAAAAGTGTTGTAATTAAATGTAAAATTTAACTCTAACCAAGTTAAAGACACTTATGTAAAGTTTGCCAACATAACTAACTAATAAAATTAGCATTAATGAATACTATCGATATTGTAGTTTTTTTTGTTTACATAGGAGGAATTGCACTTTTTGGAGGTTCTTTCTTTAAAAAAAACAGAACATCTTCATCCTATACTTTAGGAAATAAAGATATTCCAACTTGGGTAGTAACCATGTCCATTTTTGCAACCTTTGTTAGTAGTATTAGTTATTTAGCCTTACCAGGAAATGCGTTTCAGTCTAATTGGAGTGCATTGGTTTTTAGTTTGTCACTTCCCATTGCAACCTTAATTGCAGTTAAATATTTTGTTCCGTTATATCGAAAGATTAATAGTCCGTCAGCATATACTTTTATGGAGCAACGTTTTGGTCCATGGGCTAGAATTTATGTTTCTATTTGCTATTTGCTTACTCAATTAATGCGGATAGGGACTATTTTATATTTGCTAGCATTAACACTTAATGCCATAGCTGGTTGGGATATTGCTACTATTATTGTGTTTACAGGATTAATAGTTGCTGTATATTCTATGCTTGGAGGTATTACTGCGGTACTTTGGACAGATGCCATTCAAGGTATTATATTAATTGCGGGAGCTTTTGTTTGTATTGGTTTTATGCTTTTTAGTATGCCCGAAGGACCTTCACAAATATTTACTATTGCAGCTGAGAATGATAAATTTAGCTTAGGAAGTTTTAATTTAGATTTATCTAAACCAACATTCTGGGTGGTTTTAGTTTATGGAGTGTTTATTAATCTTCAAAATTTCGGAATCGATCAAAACTATGTACAACGCTATATGGTTTTAAAATCTGATAAAGAAGCACAACGATCTGCCTTAGTTGGAGGTTTAATATATTTACCTATATCGGCTCTTTTTCTTTTTATAGGAACAGCACTTTATGGATATTATAATTCTGCTGAAACATTGCCTTTGGCACTTCAAGATATTAGTAAAGCTGATAGAGTATTTCCTCATTTTATTGTCAATGCCCTTCCATCAGGCTTAACAGGGTTAATGATTGCTTCTATTTTTGCAGCAGGAATGAGTACGATTTCTACAAGTTTTAATAGTTCGGCAACTGTATTTTTAACCGATTATTATAATAAATATTTTAAACAAAATGCTTCCGAAAAAAGAAGTATGCAAGTACTTTATATATCGTCAATAATTATTAGTATTATAGGTATAGTCATTGCCATTGCTATGATAAATGTAAAGAGTGCATTAGATGCTTGGTGGAAATTGTCATCAATTTTTAGTGGTGGTATGTTAGGGTTATTTCTTTTAGGAATTTTTTCAAAAACAAAAAATGCTAAAGGTGCTATTATAGGAATGATTGCTGGTATATTAGTAATTCTTTGGTTAACATTTTCTGAAACTATTTTTGGTGAAGATTCTGTTGGCGCATCATTTCATACATATTTAACTATTGTATTTGGAACTATTGCTATTTTTCTTGTTGGCTTTTTAGTGACTATGATTATGAAACCTAAAAATCAGTCTTCCTAATTTTAAGATTGAATAAAATATATTAAGAATGAATTATAAAAATTTAATTGGGCATTTACCAAAAATAGGCATCAGACCTGTTATTGATGGTAGATTAGATGGTGTTAGAGAATCTCTTGAGACATCAACTATGAATATGGCAAAAATTGCAGCTGAATTTTTGTCTAAAAATTTAAGACATGCTGATGGCAGTAAAGTAGAATGTGTCATTTCAGATACCTGTATTGGTGGCGTTGCAGAAGCAGCAGCATCTGCCGATAAATTTTCAAGAGAAGGTGTTGGTGTTAGTTTAACGGTTACACCTTGTTGGTGCTACGGTAGCGAAACTATAGATATGGATCCTTCAATACCGAAAGCTATTTGGGGTTTTAATGGAACCGAGCGTCCTGGAGCTGTTTATTTAGCAGCAGCTTTAGCAGGACATAATCAAAAAGGAATTCCAGCCTTTGGTATTTACGGAAGAGATGTTCAAGATAGCGATGATACCAGTATTCCTGAAGATGTTCAAGAAAAATTACTCCTTTTTGGAAAAGCAGGATTAGCAGTAGCAACTATGAAAGGGAAATCATATTTATCTATGGGATCTGTTTCTATGGGAATTGCAGGTTCCATTCTAGATCCTAATTTCTTCGAAAGCTATTTAGGTATGCGTTGTGAAAATATCGATATGTCTGAATTTATTAGACGTATAGAACAAGAAATTTACGATAAAGAAGAATTTACAAAAGCACTCGCTTGGGCAAAAGCAAACTGTAAAGAAGGTAAAGATTATAATCCGGAAGACAGACAGAAATCAAGAGCCGAATTAGATAAAGATTGGGAGTTTGTTGTAAAAATGGCATTAATTTGTCGCGATTTAATGATAGGCAATCCTAAATTAAAAGACATAGGTTATGCCGAAGAAGCCTTAGGTAGAAACGCTATTTCTGGAGGTTTTCAGGGGCAACGTCAATGGACAGATCATTTCCCTAATGGCGACTTTATGGAAGCAATTTTAACATCCTCTTTCGATTGGAATGGCATTAGGCAACCTTTTATGTTCGCCACAGAAAACGATAGTTTAAATGGTATCTCTATGTTATTCGGACATTTAATAACAGGTGCTGCACAAATATTTAGCGATGTTCGTACTTATTGGAGTCCAGATGCCGTAAAACGTGTTACGGGGCATACTTTAACAGGCGATGCTTCAAACGGATTTATTCATCTTATAAATTCTGGAGCATCAGCATTAGATGGTACAGGAGAACAAGAAATTGATGGTAAACCTGCTATGAAACCTTGGTGGGATATCACCGAAAACGAAGTAGAAAAATGTTTAGAAAACACCACTTGGGGACCAGGTATGTTAGAGTATTTTAGAGGCGGCGGTTTTTCATCTACCTTTAAAACAAAAGGCGGTATGCCAGTAACCATGTGCCGAATTAATATTGTAAAAGGAATTGGACCTGTATTGCAAATTGCCGAAGGAAAAACCATAGAACTTCCCGAAGATGTACATAATACAATAAACGAGCGTACCAACCCTACATGGCCAACCACTTGGTTTGTGCCAAATTTAACGGGCAAAGGCGCGTTTAAAGATGTTTATAGCGTTATGGCAAATTGGGGTGCCAACCACGGTGCGTTCACCTACGGGCATATTGGAGCCGATTTAATTACGCTGGCTTCCATGTTAAGAATTCCTGTGAATATGCATAATGTGTCCGAAGATAAAATATTCCGTCCAAGTGCCTGGGCATCTTTTGGTATGGATCCAGAATCATCAGATTATAGAGCATGCGCAACATATAAAGCTTTGTATAGCTAAAAATATAATTAGGGCGTTACCTTTATCCTGAATTTAGTTCAGGAACAGGTCGGGCTTTCAGCAGTCGCTTTTTTGTGTTGCATATGTGCAACAACACAAAAAGAGCTTCAACAAATGCTTCAATCCCTAACGCAAAAAAGGGACTTCGATAAAACATCGAAGTCCCTTTTTTTAATTTATGAAAAACATGCTTAAAATTTCAAAACCATATCCTCATAAGAGATTATAGTTTCAAAACCTTTATTCTTAAAATAATTTTCAGGATGTTCTTTCGCAGTAACTAAAACAAAATCGCCTCCCCAAGCTCCAAGACTTTTTACAGAGCCATTAAAATCTTTAAACAATGCATCTTTTACAGTGTCTTGTTTTGTTATTTTAGAAATTAAGCTTTCATGTTGCTTAGTTAAAGCATCAAAAGTGTCTAAAGTTTTACAGCTAATCATACTTGTTGTAATATCATTTATTTCAGAAATAACAGATTCTAAATTACTTTTATTAGCCTTGTAAGTTGCAATGCCATCACGACTATTTTGTTTTTTATTTAAGTAAACAAAATATAAGTGTTCTTTAAACGTCGGATTAAAATTAACCGGATTTATAACTGTGTTTTCCTTTTGTAATTGATAAGTGATTGGAGTATTGTTTTGTGCGCAAGCAATGTCATAGCCGCTACCACCAAAAGTTAGCTTAAGCAATTCAAAAGCATCCACATTTGCCCATTGCGCAACATTATTTATTAAAGTAGAAGAGGTTCCCAGCCCCCAGTTTTTTGGAAACGTAAGCGACGTGGTTATTTTAAATCCGTTATTTGTATTTAAGAAATTAGGATTTAGAGTTTTTACGGCATTCAGAATTTGAATGACTCTTTCAGAAATAGCATTATTAGGGTTTGAAAAACCAGAAGTAATTTGCTCTATTAAAAAAGTATCTTCAAACCAAGTAGAGCCAAGTTCATCTAAACTTGTCCAAATAATTTTAGGTTCATCAATAGATTCAATAGTTAATGATTGTCCTTGCTTTGTAGGAACAGCAAGCGATAAAGCGCCATCTAGAACCACATATTCTGCAGTAAGTAAAAGTTTTCCGTTGCTATAGTACTTCTGCATTCGCTAATTGTTGTTCTTAAGTCTTAAATCTTTAATAGCTTTAACCACCGCACTGTGTGATACTGTATTATTTTTAAAATGTTCTGTTAGCGTTTCCTTTTCAATAGCAGTCGCTTCAAACTGATTTAAAATATTCATCAAGTGCATTTTCATATGTCCTTCTTGAATTCCAGTTGTTATAAGCGATCGTAAAGCGGCAAAATTCTGAGCTAAACCAGCAACTGCAACAATTTGCATTAACTCTTTAGCACTTGGATGATGCAATAATTCTAACGATAATTTTACTAACGGGTGTAAGCCTGTAAGTCCGCCAACAGTACCTAATGCCAAAGGAATTTCCATCCAAAAGGTAAATATGCCGTTTTCAACTTTAGCGTGCGATAAGCTACTGTATTTTCCGTTTCTTGATGCATATGCATGTACACCAGCTTCAACAGCTCTAAAGTCGTTACCTGTAGCTAAAACAACAGCATCAATACCATTCATAATGCCTTTGTTGTGAGTTACAGCTCTGTACGGTTCAACTTCAGCAATGTTTACAGCTTGAACAAATTTATTAGCAAACTCTTCAGAAGAAATAGTGTTGTTTTCATTTAAATCTTCAGTTTTACAACTTACTTCGGCACGAACTAAACAGTCTGGAACATAGTTAGAAAGTATACTCATAACTATTTGAATGTTTTTTTCTTCAGCAGAAAAAGCATCAAAAACTAAAGCTTCACTTTTAAAAGTTTTAGCAAATTGTTCTAAACATGAATTAATAAAATTAGCACCCATAGCATCTAAAGTTTCAAATGATGCATGTAGTTGGTAATAGCCTTTTATATCTTGTGTTTTGTCTCGTAATTCAATATCTAAAATACCGCCACCACGCTTTTCCATGTTTTTGGTTATGTGTGTGGCATCTTTTATTAGTTTTGGTTTTACGTTATTAAAAAAGCTTTTTAATGTTTCTACATCGCCGTAAAACATAAAATGTACCTGACCAATTTTTGTTGTCGAAATAATTTTTGTTTTAAAACCACCTCGATCCATCCAAAATTTAGCAGCTTTACTAGCTGCAGCAACTACCGAGCTTTCTTCAATAGCCATGGGGATGGTGTATAATGTATCGTTTATTAAAAAATTAGGCGCCACACCAAGTGGTAAATAGTAATTGGTAATGGTGTTCTCAATAAACTCGTCGTGTAGCTGTTGTAGTTTTTCGTTGGTATTCCAATATTGTTTTAAGATCCCTTTAGCTTCTTCGGCATTAGAAAAATAAGTTTCAACAATCCAATCAATTTTTTTAGATTTTGATAGTTTTGAAAAACCAGCAATAGATTTACTCATAAAATGTTAATTTACAAAGCAAAGATACCACTCTTCGCATGAAAATAGAAAAGCATGTTTTAAATTTGAAAATATTTAAGTGTTAATTTAAAAGGTTTTTTACTTAAATTTTAGTAAACTTGACATCGTTTTGCGAAATAAATATCATTTTTAATGGAATACCTAAAATTCTCCTTTTATATTTGTACTTTTTTTAATTGTAATTTTATCACTAGAAGCAAAGTGATGGGGGGTAAATTTCTTAGTCAAATAAATTTAATATTTGTTTTTTATACATCAAACATATTTATGCAGTATTTAATAATGGTATAAATGTATATTAAAAAATCATTAACTTCATCGAACAAAGCTTAGAGGAGTTAGAAAGGTGAATTAAAAGCTAATGTAATTAAAAAATAACTTAATATTAACTAACCATAAATTTATGTCAGATACAATATTGAAACCGCATCAAAGAGAACTCTTTGGTCAACCAATAGGATTGTACGTGTTGTTTTTAACCGAAATGTGGGAACGTTTCTCATATTATGGAATGCGTGCTTTATTAGTGTTGTATATGACAACCTCTACTCTTGGTGATGATGTAAGGGGGGCTGGTTTAGGGTGGACAAATAAAGAGGCTTTAGCATTATATGGCTGGTATACCATGTTGGTTTATGTAATGTGTATTATTGGAGGTATGATAGCCGATAAATTAGTTGGTCAGAAAAAGGCTGTGTTGTTTGGTTCTATTACTTTATGTTTAGGGCATGGAGTGCTTGTGTTAACTGATATTTGGGCTTTTTATACAGGTTTAGGATTGGTTATTTTAGGAGTTGGTTTATTAAAACCCAATATTTCTACCATGGTAGGAGGTCTTTATAAGGAAGGAGATATAAGGAGAGATAAAGGGTTTAGTATATTTTATATAGGTATTAATTTAGGAGCTTTTCTCTCAACTATGATTGTTGGTGGTGTTGTAGCAAAATGGGGGTGGCATGCAGGTTTTGGTTTGGCAGGGATAGTGATGGTTTTAGGTTTGATTAATTATATTGCAGGTCAAAAATACTTGACTCTTGTAGGTGATTTTGTTTCAACCAAGAACGATGTTGATCATGTTTCTTATGCTAAATTGTATGGGAAATTATTACACTCACCTAAACAGCTATTGATAGCTGGGGTTTTATTCGTTTTATCAATTTATGGGTGGTATAAAATGGATTGGGGTTATGGTTTGTTATTTTTATTCTTAACAACGATTACTTCTCTATTGATGATGATTTATAAAGATTTGGAGTCTCAAATTTTTAAAGATCGATTTGTAGTGTTATTACTATCATTTATTATGGTTATAATTTTTGGAGCAGCATTTGAACAAGCTGGAGGGTTGATGAATTTATACACTGATACTAAAACAGACAGAGTTCTTTTAGGGTGGGAAATTCCAACAGTTATGTTTCAAAGCCTAAACGCAGGTTTTATTATATTATTTGCAACACTTGTCGCTGGTTATTGGGCTTCAAGAAAGTTGAAAGGCAATGAGGCATCATCATTATTTAAAATGGCCATCGGTATTATTATTATGGGGTTTGGCTTTTTGTTTATGGTTTTTGCTGCTATGGAATTTGAAAGATCAGGAACTTCTAGTATGATATGGTTAGTTCTTGCTTATTTTTTTCATACTATTGGTGAGTTGTGCCTTTCACCTGTCTCTCTTTCTTTTATAACCAAGTTAGCTCCTGCTAAATATGCTTCTTTAATGATGGGTGTTTATTTTGCTACTTCTGGTTTAGGAAATAAGGTTGCTGGTGTTGTTGGTGAATTTGCTTCTGATTTTGGTGAATACACCGTGTTTATGGGGATATTTGTGTTTACTATTATTATTGGACTTGTATTTATTTTAATTTTAAAGCCATTGAAACGATTGACTCATGGCGCTGAAGATAATGAACGTATGATGCATAAAGTTCAAGCTGAAGGCTTTGAACTAGCAGATGATTAAACATATATTAACCTGATGGGTTTTAAACTTATTAGGTTTCTTTTTTATAACAACCAATTTTTTTTATTTATGAATACAGATATTGAAAACCTTTTTAAAGATAAAGTTTTAGGACATCCTGCAGGATTGTTTGTTTTGTTTTTTACAGAAATGTGGGAACGTTTTTCTTATTATGGAATGCGATCACTTTTAGTGTTGTTTTTTACGGCATCAATAATGGATGAAGGTTGGGGATGGCCTCGTGAGTGGGCATTTGCAATTTTTGGTACATATACTTCTTTGGTATATCTTTCAACTATGTTAGGGGGGTATTTTGCAGATAATGTCATAGGTATAAGAAAAGCTGTTGTTATTGGAGCTTTGTTAATGACGCTAGGTCATGCTTGTATGGCTTTAGAAACACCGTTTTTTATCTATTGTGGTTTAGGGTTGTTAGTTATTGGTAGCGGATTTTTTAAGCCAAATATGACTTCTATTATTTCAGAGATGTATGAAGGAAAGGCTGAAAAGAAAGATGGTGCTTATACTATTTTTTATATGGGTGTTAATGCAGGTGCCTTTTTAGGAATTTTATTATGTGGTTATCTAGGAGAGAAAATAGGATGGTCATGGGGATTTGGTGTTGCAGGTATATTTATGTTATTTGGTTTATTACAATTTTGGTATGCACAAGGCATTTTTGGTGAAATTGGTAAAGGTGTAAAAAATAAGAATATAGATATTATAGATGATATTGTTAATTCTGAAGCTTCAACTGAAGAAGCGCGTAATCCATTTACAAGTGTTCAGAAAATAATGATTTTGGTGTCAGCTTTGTTAGGTTTAGCATGGATTTTTAATGATCCAATTTCAAAAATATCTGAAGGTGAATATAATTTGTTTTCATTTAATATAGGGGCTTTATCAGGTTCCAATGCAGCGATATTATTGGCTTTGGTGATTTTTATTATTTTATTATTAATACGTATTCCTCGTTATTCTCCAATATTGCGTGATAAAATGATTGCTGTTGTTTTCTTTGCTTTTGTTACTATTTTCTTTTGGGCAATTTTTGAGCAATCACCAAGTTCCTTAACAGTTTTTGCTAAAGATTATACTCAAAGGACTTTGGTGGGTGAAACAGGTTTTATTTTTAAAATAGTTAATTCATTAATGACAATTATTCCATTGGGTATTATTACATGGGTTTTGTTTTTATTATTTAAAAAGACTTTTGGAAAATATGCGTTGTCAAATATCTTTTTATCAGTAAGTTTTTTAATTGTTTGGGCTATTGCTATTTGGATGCTTTCCGCAGAATTTCAGAAAGATACAACGGAGGTTCCAGCTTCATGGTTTTCAATATTAAATTCCTTATTTATTATCACTTTAGCGCCGTTATTTTCTAAGTGGTGGGAAAGTAAGTACAACCCAAATGCTAATATGAAATGGGCAATTGGTATGTTCTTATTAGGTTTAGGTATGGCTTGTGTTGCTATTGGTGCTTCAGATATTGAGCCTGGAGCAAAAACGGCCTCAGTAAGTATGATTTGGTTAATTCTAGTTTATTTATTTCATACTATGGGAGAATTATGTGTGTCTCCAGTTGCATTATCATATGTTAGTAAATTGGTGCCAGCAAGAATGATAGCTTTTATGTTTGGAATTTGGTATTTAGCAGTTGCAATCGGTATGAAATTAGCAGGTGTTTTTGCTGAATCTTCTGAAGCTATAGCTAGAGAAAGTGGATTAAGTAGCTTCTTTTGGATTTTAACAGCTGTTTCGGTTGGTTTAGGGGTTTTGTCTGCTATATTATATCCAGTTATTAAAAAACTAATGCATGGTGTGCGTTAATCGAATAAATAACTAAAAAACACTCAAAAAGCTCCAGATTAGGAGCTTTTTTTGTAAGTTCGGAGCAGATTTTGCAACAAATTGAATTATGAAAAGAATAATAATATTATTACTATTAACCGTTTCGGTGTTTTTAAAAGGTTTTGCTCAAGAAGATTTAACTTGGCATACAGATATGGATAAAGCCTATGAAATTGCAACAAAGGAAAATAAACCCCTTTTGTTGTTCTTTACAGGATCCGATTGGTGTGGTTGGTGTATTAAATTGCAAAACGAAGTTTTAAAAACTGCCGATTTTAAAAAATGGGCTAAAGATAATGTGGTTTTAGTAGAGTTAGATTTTCCTAAAAGAAAAGTGTTGGATCAGAAGCTTCAAATTCAGAATGCGCAAATGCAAAGAATGTTTCAAGTAAGAGGTTATCCATCTATACATTTTGCGAAGCCAGAAAAAGCGGAAGACGGTAAGAAAAGTTTAAGTAAGCTTGGAAGTACCGGGTATGTTCGTGGTGGTGCTACAAAGTGGTTGGAAGTAGCAAATAACTTTGTTAAAAATATTTAAGCCTTATTTCTATAGACATACCGGGAGTTTCTTTACGATTGAATCTACTCATAAACAAATACAAGTAAGAGAGTTAATCAGAAAAAAAAGTTAAATAATATTTAAAAAGCTCCTAATTAGGAGCTTTTTATGTAAGTTAGGTATAACATTTGTACCTAAAGTTATTACTAAGCAATCATAATTAAGTTTTTGATACTCACGAAAATGATTAAATGAATGTTGCGCATAACAGATAAAAAACAATAATTATAAATACATGAAAAAAACAATATATATATTACTGATAGCTGTTTTTACAACAGTATGCACAACTGCTCAAGAAATTAACTGGGTATCTTTTGAAGAAGCTCTAGAGCTTCAGAAAAAAACGCCTAAAAAAATTATGATGGATGTTTATACCAGTTGGTGTGGCCCTTGTAAAATGCTCGATAAAAATACTTTTCACAACGAAGATGTTGTAAAGTATGTCAATGAACATTATTATGCTGTTAAATTTAATGCAGAAGGAAATGATGTAGTTAATTATAAAGGTAAAAAGTTTTCAAACCCTAATTATAATCCAGCATTAGCTAATAGACGAAATTCTGTACACGAATTATCTAGATATTTTCAAGTTCAAGCTTATCCAACTATTGTTTTTATGGATGAAACAGGTGAGCTTATTGCTCCAATAAAAGGGTATCAACAACCTGCAGGTTTAGAGTTGTATTTAAAAATGTTCAAAACAAATGATCATAAAAAAATAACAACTCAAGAAGAATTTAGCGAGTATTATAAAGCGTTTAAATCTGAGTTTAAGAGTTAATAGCTTCTAGTAGCTAATAATAAAAGCTCCCTTTTTACTAGTTTGGTGAAAAGGGAGCTTTCTTTTTTTACAAATAGCCTCCCAGCTTTCAATATACGATTTGTAATTACTGCCATCGGCAATAATATACTTTGGTTTTATAGAATCTATAAGTCGGTTTAAGTTAATTTTTGGCGATTGTCTTAATAATATATAGTCAGGGTTAAACGATTTTATATTGTAAGTTCCTAAGCTGTCTATTACAAATAGTGTTGTTTTATTTAGTAAATAAATAGATTGAATGGAGTCTTTTTCAATAGTATTAATATGGCTTCCAACAGTATAGTCTTTTATAATATTACTTTTTATTTGCGTTATACTATCAAAATCATGTGCGATAGTTGTTTTGTTTTTTGTGGTATTTCCTAGCAAACTATATCTGCTTTTATGAAATACAATAAATTCATTTTTAGGTTTATTAAAATTAGTATAAATAATAGAACATTGAAAAACAAGAATGCTTATTAAAAATAATTTCAAATTATAGAAATGCCATTTCTTAATAAGTTTTATAAAAGCAATTATTAATAAATATGAGGTGAAAACATATAATAAGCTAAAAGCAATATCTTTAAATAAAAAGGATTCTTGTTTAGAAATCCAACTTATAAAATGATTCATATAACCAATAATACTTCCGTAGGTGTTTGCTATAAATTGTGGTAATAAGTTTACTGTGGCTAGTAAAATGACAAGGATTCCAAAACCTAAAATAAGCCCTAAAAGTGGAATAATTACCAAATTCGATATAAAAAATAAGCTAGGAAATTGATGGAAATAATATAAGCTTAAAGGAATAATTCCAAATTGAGCAGATATGGTTATAGTAAATGTGTGCCAATATATATCAATGATTTTATTTTTAGGTTTCCATAAATTATATAATAACGGATCTATTACAACAATAGCAAAAACAGCTAAGTAGCTTAATTGAAAACCAACGTCAAACAAAAACATAGGTTTGAATAGTAAAATAATAAACATAGATATTGCCAACGTATTGTATAAGTTGGTCGGTCTTTTAAGATTCATGGCAATAGCAACAATACAAAACATGGTAACAGCGCGCGTTACAGAAGCAGATAATCCTGATATTAATGCAAAACTCCATAAAATAGCAACTAGTAAAATAGTTTTAATGAGTTTACCTTGTTTAAAGTTTTCTAGAGGTTTAAAAATAAAATTAAGAATAAGTAAAATAATACCAACATGTAAACCTGAAACAGCCAAAATATGTATGGCGCCAGCATTGGTATAACTACTATAAACTTCTTTACTAATATCTTGTCGTTGGCCAAGTAAAAGCGCATTAATTATAGCAAGTTCATTAAGGTTAAAATGGTAAGGTTTTAGTTTCCTGTTAATATAGTTTCTTATGTTGTTTGCAATGCCAAACAAAGTATGTGTTTCACTATTAACTTTTAAAAGTGATTTGTTAGAAATAAAAATTTGATGGTAAATATATTTTTTCTTTAAATAGTTTTTATAATCAAATTGATGCGGATTTAGAGGGTGAATTAAATCTTTAAATGTTGTTTTACTAATAAAAATAGCATCAACTTTTAAGGGAGATTGTGTTGAATCTTTTTCAATATTTAAAAGTGATTTTCCTGAAACGTTTTTGTCTTCAATATTTAATATATCAATAATATATTTGTCGTAATAATTACCAGGTTTTAAGACTTCTCTAATTCTAAATGTGATAGTTTTAGAAGAGTCTGTTTCTTTTGAAATATTATTAGTATAATGATTTGAAAAGTTTTTTTGATTGTGAATGCTAGTTGTTAAAACCCCAACAAGTATCATTAAAATAAATGCTGAAACACCAAACCAAATAGTTTTTGTAAATTGATTTCTAGCTATAAAAAAAAATAGTAATAAAAACCCAAAAAGAACACATATTGTATATAATATTGAGTTTAAAGAAAGATTTGTTAGAGACCCAATTATAATGCCTAAAATAAGGCAGATAGTTAATTTAATTATAGCGAAGTTGAGTAATTTCATACTCGACTAATATAAGAAATATCTTATAATATTTTACGAGCTTCAAAAAAGGCTTTATGCCAATACGTTTCATTTAGCCATGATGTAATAACGCCTTTGCTACTTGTGGCATGAATAAATTGAATGTTATTGTTTTTTATAGCAACAATTAATCCTACGTGATTAATGGTGTTTCTTTTGTTTCCAGTTTTAAAGAATAATAAATCGCCTTTAATAACATTTTTTAATGAAACTTTTTTGCCTCGTTTTGCCATGTCTCTTGATATTCTAGGTAATAAAATATCGTAAGCTTTAAAAGATTCAAAAATTAGTCCAGAACAATCCATTCCAGATTTTGTGGTGCCACCCCATTTGTAGCGTACACCTTCAAACTGCTTTGCGTAATTTATTATGTTTTCTGATGTTGTATATGCATTGGTTCTAGAGCGAACATGATTGTTTTTAGTGTCAGTAATAATTTCATCTTTCGTATTTACAACATCAATTTTTTTTGTGATTACTCTTGAAGAAGATGTTTTTCTGCTTTTAGCTCGCTTTGAAGATTTACAACTGCTAAAGCTTGCTATTATTATGAGTATTAAAACAATTTGCTTCATCTAAATAATTTAGGCTTTAATAGTGTTGTAAATTAATTCCGCTGTTTTTTTACTGGCACCTTTTCCGCCTAAGGCTTTCTCTAAATCGTAATAATCAACAAAAAGCTTTTTACGTGTTTCTGTATTTAAAATATTTTCAAGTTCTTTTTTTAGGCTTTTTTTATTGAAATTGTTCTGAATAAGTTCGGTAACAACTTCTTTATCCATAACTAAGTTTACTAGCGAAATATATTTTAGTGTAATAATTTGCTTTGCAATAAAGTATGAAATTGCACTTCCTTTATAGCAAACTACTTGTGGTACTTTAAATAAAGCTGTTTCTAAAGTTGCTGTGCCCGATGTTACTAATGCAGCAGTTGATATGCTTAATAAGTCATACGTTTTATTTGCAATAAATTGTACTTGCGATGATTTAATAAAGGTTTGGTAAAAACTATAATCTTGACTTGGTGCTCCAGCAATTACAAATTGGTAATCTGGAAAATCATTTACTAGACTAAGCATTACAGATAGCATTTCTTTTATTTCTTGCTTTCTACTCCCAGGAAGTAAAGCTATAATGGGATTGTCTCCTAGTTTATGTGTTTTTCTAAATTCATATTCATCTACTTGATTTCTGTTAGATATAGCATCAATAAGCGGATGTCCTACAAATTCAACTTTATAGTTGTATTTGTTATAAAAATCTTTAACAAAAGGAAAAATCACATACATAGCATCTATATCATGCTTAATAGCTTTCACTCTGCTTGCTCTAGAAGCCCATACTTGTGGTGAAATATAATAGTGGGTTTTAAAATTTTCTTGTTTTGCCCATTTTGCGATGCGTAAATTAAAACCAGAATTGTCTATAAAAATAACAACATCGGGATTAAAATTTTTAATATCTTCTTTACAAAAGGAAATGAGTTTAAATATTTTATTGAGGTTCATAATAACTTCAATAAATCCCATAAATGCACGCTCTTTGTAATGTTTTACTAAGGCGCCGCCAGTGGCTTGCATGAGGTCGCCACCCCAAAATCTAATATCGGCATTTACATCTTCATTAAGTAGTTCTTTCATTAGGTTTGAACCATGTAAATCTCCCGATGCTTCTCCAGCAAGAATGTAATATTTCATGTGATAATATTATTTGTATTCACCTGTCACATGTAACCTTGTAATAATTGAAAAAAGCATTTCTGTAATAAATTCTTTTCAATCAATTTGGTTTCATTAAAAGAGTTTAAAAACAAAAGTAAAAACTGCAATAAAAACAGTGATTAATAAAACGCCTCTAGCTCTATAGTCCTGTTTTTTTCTTATAAAAATAAAAAAGGCAATTAAGTTTAAAATAGCTCCTAGGCTAATTAGTTTTCCTAAAAATCCTTCACTTGCAGCTGCCTTAATTACAGTTGTAAAATCATCACCTTGTCCTAATAAATTAGCTGCTCCAAAAAGGCCGATCGTATTAGCTATAAGTCCTACAAACATACCTATAAAAATTTCTTTTCTCATTTATATTGATTTTTTTCAATAACTATTTTAAATCCCAATTGTTTAAGTTTTTAATAAAGTAATGTGCTGTTAAATCAAATTGAACAGGAACTAAAGAAATATAGCCATTTTTTAAAGCCCATTCATCAGTATCTTCACCACTATCTAAATTAACAAATTTTCCAGTAAGCCAATAATAATCTTTTCCTTGAGGTGTTTTACGCTTATCAAATTCTTCTACCCAATTAGCTTTTGCTTGTCTGCAAATTTTAATGCCTTTTATTTCTTTTTCAGAAAGGTTAGGGATATTAACATTTAAAACAACACCGTTAGGTAAGTCTTCCTTTAAAACATTTTCGGTAATGGTTTTAATGTATGTTTTCGATGCTTTAAAATTGGCATTCCATGTGTAATCAAGCAACGAGAATCCTATGGCAGGAATACCTTCAATACCAGCTTCAATGGCAGCGCTCATGGTACCAGAGTAAATAACATTTATAGAAGAATTAGAGCCATGGTTTATGCCTGAAACACATAAATCTGGTTTTCTGGGCGATAACTCTCTAATAGCTAATTTAACACAATCGGCAGGTGTGCCAGAGCAGCTGTACTCTTTTTTTTGAGTTTTATCATCTATATTAATCTCTTCGGCATGCAGGGTCGAATCTAGAGTAATAGCGTGCCCCATACCGCTTTGTGGGCTGTTGGGAGCTACCACAATAACGTCACCTATAGTTTCCATGATGCTTATAAGCATCCTAATACCAGGAGCAGTAATCCCGTCGTCATTAGTAACTAAAATTAGTGGTTTGTTTGTCATGCGTAAACTTAAAAGGTGTCGCTAAAATACATAATTTCCTCAGTAAACTGCTTATTTCTTTGGTTTAACAAAAAATTAGTAACAATTGCCTTTATTGGCATGGTTTTTTCTTTATTTTAGTGAAAAAATGTTGGGCTTTGTTTTTGTGTGCCATGAAAAATAAATTTATGAAAAGAATTATGAAGAGAAATTATAAAATACTATCAATGTTATTATTACTGGCTTTTGCTTCGTGTAGTTTCATGTCTAAAACGTTTAGTAACCCAGATAAGGATAAATTATTAATTCAAGTAATTACCTTTGTTTTAGAGCAAGGGCATTTTGATCCGGTGGATATAAATGATGATTTTTCAGCTGAATTATTTAAAGATTATGTGAAAATTATAGATCCGGTAAAACGTTATTTCTATCAATCGGATATTAAAGATTTCGAAAAATATAAGTTAAATATTGATGACCAATTAAAAGCTACAGATATTACATTTTTTAATGTAACAAATGAAAGATTGCTTATACGTATTGATGAGGCTAAACAAATATATAGAGATTTATTATCTAAGCCTTTTGATTATGCTATTGATGAAACTTATGAAACAGATTATGATAAAATAGGCTTTGCTAAAAGTAAAAAAGAAATGAAAGACAGGTGGAGAAAATTACTTAAATTTTCTACACTTTCTAATTATGACGACCTTCAAACAGAAGAAAAACAACTTAAAGAAAAAGATGCGTCCTACATAATGAAAACAGATGCAGAAATAGAAAAACAAGCAAGAGAATCAACTTTAAAATCGCTAGATATTTTATTTAACGATTACATAGATGATAAAGAGCGAGAAGATTACTTTGCAGAATATGTAAATACAATTGTAGAAGAGTTTGATCCTCATACTTATTATTTGGCACCTAGAAACAAGGAAGATTTCGATCAGCGTATGTCTGGTAAACTTGAAGGTATTGGAGCCAGACTTCAAAAAAGAATGGATTATATTAAAATTGTAGAATTAATTTCAGGTGGTCCAGCATGGAGAAGTAATGAACTTGAGGTAGAAGATATTATTTTGAAAGCAAAACAAGAAGATGAGGAATTCCCTGTAGATCTTGTTGGTATGCGAATTAGTGATGCTATTAAATACATAAAAGGACCAAAGGGAACTAAGGTGACTTTAACGATAAAGAAAGTAGATGGTTCTATAGAAGATGTAACTATTACAAGAGATGTAGTTGAGTTAGTTGAAACCTATGCAAAAGCATCGTTGGTTACAAAAGACAATAAAAAGTTTGGTGTTATTAATTTACCTGCATTTTATGTAGATTTTAAAGATTATAAAAATGTTAATGCAGCCAAAGATGTTAAAAAAGAAATTGAGAGATTAAAGGCTGATGGAATGCAAGGTTTAGTATTAGATTTACGTAATAATGGAGGTGGTTCTTTGCCAGCAGTTGTTGAAATGGCTGGTTTGTTTATAAAAGACGGACCTATTGTTCAAGTACGTTCTACAGGAGAAGCAAAAGATGTTTTAAGCGATAGAGATAAGTCTATTTCTTGGGATGGGCCATTAGTTATTTTGGTAAATGAAATATCGGCTTCTGCTTCCGAAATTATGTCTGCAGCAATGCAAGATTATAAAAGAGCTGTTATTATTGGAAGTAAACAAACCTATGGAAAAGGGACAGTTCAAAATGTTGTAAACCTGAATAATATGCTAAGAAATAATACTAGTGGAGATCTTGGTGCATTGGCGGTAACAACTCAAAAATATTATAGAATTAATGGAGGGTCTGTGCAATTAGAAGGCGTTAAAAGTGATGTAGAAGTACCTGGTAGATTTAGCTTTATTAATGTAGGAGAAAAAGATAAAGATAATCCGTTGCCTTGGGATGAAATTGATGCAGCGAAATTTACGCCATGGGAAAATTATTTTGATTATGATTCAACAATTACCAAAAGTAAAGACCGTATGAGTAATAATGGGCAGTTAAAACTTATTGAAGAAAATGCTAAATGGGTGAAGAGTAAAATAGATGAAACACTTTATTCTTTAAATTATAAAAAATATAAAGCAGAATTAGAGAAGAATGAAGAAGAAGCCAAACAATTTGATGCCATATCAGATTATAAAACAAATTTAACGTTTGATTCTACGACTTTTGAAAAATCTCTTTTTGAAAGCGATACTACCGATTTAAAAGAAAAGCGCGAGCGTTGGCATCAGAGTTTGAGTCAAGATGTATACGTAGAAGAAGCCTTAAATGTTTTAGAAGATTTAAAAACGTCGTATCCTATTAAAAATGTAGCATCTGCTGTAAAAAACTAAGATTATAGATGAGTCATAAGTCTAACTCACTAAAACAATTAGCGCTCCAAAAGTTTAAAAAGAACTTTTGGGGCGTTTTTAGTTTCTATTTTATTGTATTTGTAGGCTTGGTTTCTGTGTTTGCTTATGTGTTTGCTCCAGACAACTCACAATATGCAAATCAAATGCATTTGTCTATTCATTCAGAAAAACCAGGGTTTACAGTTAATATGATTACGTTGCCTTCAGAATTAAAAATGGAACAAAGCACTTTTGATAAATTGTTCTTTGGAAAAAAAAATACAGATACCGAAATTCCTATTTCAGCATACACAATTAATGAAAATACAGTAACATATACCGAATACGCTGCCGATGGTTTAAAAGGTGTAGAAAAAATAGTGAGTTTAAATAGCTTTCCTAAAAAAAACATAGCCAATTATATAAAAGAAAAAACCTTTCTTTTTGGAACAGATAAGTATGGGCGCGATTTATTAAGTCGTGTGTTGGTAGGCGCTAGAATATCTTTTTTTATTGGCTTTGTGGCGGTATTTATTTCGTTAATTATTGGAGTTTTTATTGGAAGTATAGCTGGTTATTTTGGCGGTAAAGTAGATGCTGTTATTATGTGGGTTATTAATGTTACTTGGTCTATTCCTACCTTGTTATTGGTTATTGCTATAACTTTGGCTTTGGGTAAAGGTTTTTGGCAAGTATTTATAGCAGTTGGGCTTACTATGTGGGTCGAGGTGGCTAGAGTAGTGCGCGGACAAATAATTAGTACTAAAGAAATGCAATATGTTACGGCGGCAAGAGCGCTTGGTTTTAACGATTTTAGAATAATTACCAAACATATTTTACCAAATATAATGGCTCCGGTTATAGTAATATCAGCAGCTAATTTTGCGGGTGCTATTTTAATTGAAAGCGGGCTTAGTTTTTTAGGCATAGGCGCACAACCGCCAATGGCAAGCTGGGGAGCAATGATTAAAGACCATTATAATTATATTATACTAGGAAAACCGTATTTAGCTATTATACCTGGGCTTTGTATTGTGAGTTTAGTTATGGCATTTATGCTTATTGGGAATGCCTTGCGAGATGCTTTGGATGTTAAGAATTAGTGAGTGGAGTTGCTTTTAAAGTTTATAGAGTTTATGTACAGTTGTTCTAGCTTTTTATCTGATAATAAAATTGATGTAAATAAGGGTAAGAAAGCTTAATCTAAGTTCATATTCTCATTCAAACTATCAATATATTTTAAAACCTCGTCTTTACCAATGTCTTTAGACGATGAGGTGATAAAATAATTCGGCATATCTTCCCAAGTTTCTAGAAGTATATTTTTGTAAGCTTCAACATGGTCGTTAATGGCTTTTGGTCTTAGCTTATCGGCTTTTGTGAAAATAATAGAAAATGGTACGCCGTTTTCTCCCATCCATTGCATAAATTCTAAGTCTACAGGCTGTGGCGTATGTCTAATATCTACTAAAACAAAAGCGGTAACCAGTTGCTCGCGTAAACCAAAATATTGAGTTATAAATTTTTGAAATACTTTTTTAGAACTTTTAGAAACACGCGCATAACCATAGCCAGGTAAATCTACCAAGTGCCAGTTTTTATTAATTAAAAAGTGGTTTATAAGTTGTGTTTTTCCTGGTCTTCCAGATGTTTTTGCTAAGCTTTTTCGGCTAGTAAGCATATTTATTAAGGATGACTTTCCAACATTGCTCCTGCCTATAAATGCATATTCAGGTAACTTGCTTTTTGGGCATTTGGCAACATCAGAGTTACTCATAACAAATTCGGCCGACTTAATTTTCATATTTTATTGTTTCCGAGAAATCGGGAGTTTTATTAATTGAATCTTAAAGGTTTCTTTTTTGAAACCAAGTATCAAGTATCGTGTTAAACTCATCTGGGTGCTCCATCATAGCAGCATGTCCGCATTTATCAATCCAATATAAATCTGAATCTGGTAAAAGTTCATTAAACTCTACAGCAACTTCAGGCGGTGTTACATTGTCATTTTTACCCCAAATAATACAGGTTGGTGTATGCATCTTAGGTAAGTCTTTAGCCATATTGTGCCTTATCGCGCTTTTTGCAATCGCTAAGGTTTTTATAAGTTTGTTTCTGTCGTTTACGGTTTCATATACTTCATCTACAATTTCTTTTGTAGCAACCTCAGGGTCGTAAAAAACATCTTGTGCTTTCTTTTTTATAACCTCATAGTCGCTGCGTTTAGTATAGCCGCCACCCATTGCGCTTTCGTAAAGTCCAGAACTTCCGGTTATTATAAGAGCTTTTACTTTTTCTGGGTATAGTTTTGTATGATATAAGCCTATGTGTCCGCCAAGTGAGTTTCCTAATAAAATAACTTCATCGAAACCTTTAAATTCTATAAAATCAAATAAATACTTGGCGAAACTTTTTACGTTTGTTTTAAGTAAAGACATTGAATATATGGGTAGTTCTGGTATTATAACTTTATACCCTTTTTTGCTAAAAAAATCAGAAACACCATTAAAATTACTTAGTCCTCCCATTAAACCGTGTAATACAATTATAGGGGTGCCTTCACCAGTTTCAATATAACTGAAATCTTTTTCTTTTTTTAAACGATGCGCCATTAATTAGTCATTGCGTTAAAAACAAATATAGGTAAATCATTCATAGTTTCAATGATTTTAATTGTTCTGCAAAAATAATAGTTTTTAACCAAGATGTTAACAATACATCTCTTTTTTAATCTTTTTCTCTAATAGGTTGAAAGTGAGTGATGGTGCTATTTTTTTTGCGAAAAACCTGTTATAAAACACGTTTAATCGAAAATTTATTAACAAAGTGGTATAAAGTGGTAAAATGTGGTAAAATTTTCGATATATTTGAATCTTTAAGATTTAAACTTTATTCAATCGCTTTGAGCTTATTAACAGGGACATACGAATGTAAAGTAGATGCCAAAGGCAGACTAATGATGCCTGCTGCAATAAAAAAGCAGTTGGCTTCGGTGTTGCAAGATGGTTTTGTGTTGCGTCGTTCGGTGTTTCAGAAATGCTTAGAGTTGTACCCAATGAGTGAGTGGCAGGTGTTGATGCAAAAAATGAATAAGTTAAATAAGTTTAAAAAGAAGAACAACGATTTTATTCGTCGTTTTACTGCAGGAGCAAAAATAGTTGAGGTGGATGTTAATGGGCGTTTATTGGTGCCTAAGGATTTGACGGTTTTTGCTAATATTTCAAAAAATATAGTGGTAGCTTCTGCTATAAATATTATTGAAATTTGGGATAAAGATTTATACGAGCAAGCTATTGATGATGCGTCTTTAGATTTTGCAGACTTAGCTGAAGAAGTAATGGGACAAGATGATGATGACTATGGAATATCATAATCCAGTATTGTTAACAGAAACTGTTGACGGTTTAAATATTAAAGAAGATGGTGTTTACGTGGATGTTACTTTTGGTGGTGGCGGACATAGTAAAGAAATATTAAAAAGACTTGGTGAAAAGGGGAGGTTGTTTGCTTTTGATCAAGATTTAGATGCGCTTGGGAATGCAATTGATGACAGTCGGTTTACATTAATAAATGAAAATTTTAGATACATAAAGCGTTTTTTAAGGTTTTATGGTGTAAAACAGGTTGATGGTGTTTTGGCAGATTTTGGTGTGTCGTCTCATCAGTTTGATGTTGCAGAGCGTGGGTTTTCTACCCGGTTTGAGGCAGATTTAGATATGCGAATGAATCAGGAAAATGAAATATCTGCATATCATGTGGTTAATGATTATGAGGAAGAACAATTGAAGGATGTGTTTTTGCAATATGGGGAGTTGAGAGCGGCTCCGGCAATGGCTAGGTTAATTGTAGAGCATAGAAAAACAGATTCTATAATAACGAGTGAACAGTTAAAAACGGTATTGAGGAAATTTTTACCGCCACGACATGAAAACAAAGTGTTGGCGCAAATATATCAAGCTATTAGAATTGAAGTGAATCAAGAGATTGAAGCTTTAAAAGAGTTTTTGCTTCAAACGCCAGAGATTTTAGTTAAAGGAGGTCGGTTAAGTTTTATCTCTTATCATTCGTTAGAAGATAGATTAGTGAAACGTTTTATAAGAAATGGATTGTTTGAAGGAGAGCCAGAGCGTGATATGTTTGGGAATTTTGAAGTGCCACTTAAAAAGGTAAACGGTTTAATAGTGCCTAGTAAAGAAGAAATAAAAATAAATAGCAGAGCAAGAAGTGCGAAACTAAGAGTAGCAGAAAAATTGTAATGAAAAAAAATATCTATAACATATTAAAAGGTACTTTTTTAATTAGCGATGATTCTTTTAAGAGTTGGCGTTTTATTTTGTTTCTCTCTGGGTTGGCTATTGTTATGATTGCGAGTTCACATAGTGCAGATAAAAAAGTATATGAAATTGTTAGGTTGACAAATGAGGTTAAAGAAATGCGATCGGCATTTGTAGATGGTCGCTCAAAACTAATGCGGCTTAAAATGGAATCTGCAGTAGTGGATAAAATGAAAGATAAGGGCTTGGTGTCTTCGGTGGTGCCGCCTAAAAAGATAAAAGTTAAATCTCAAAATTAAAGCAAGACCTTGGCAGTAAACGAAAGAGGCATATTAAACCGATTGTATTTTATCGCAGGATGTATGTTCATCTTCGGGATTGCTGTGCTTTTTAAATTGTTTAGTATTCAGTTTTTGCAAGGTGATAAGTATCGCGACTTGGTAGAGAAGTGGGATGTTAAAAATGTAACTATTCCAGCTAATAGGGGGAATGTGTATGCCGATGACGGAAGTTTGTTGGCAACTTCTATTCCTAAATACAATATTGCAATTGATGCGGTGGTGGCTCCTACAAGTAAGTTTGAAGAATTTGTAAAGCCTTTGTGTGATTCTCTCTCTAGTTATTCAGGTAAGTCTTCTAATTATTATGAAAGAGCTATTAGAAAGGCTAGGGCAAATAAAAATCAGTATTTATTGTTGGCTAAGGATATTAATTACACCGATTACGTAAGGTTTAGAAATTTTCCGCTTTTAAAATTAGGAGCGATTCCTGGGGGGCTTATTGTAAATCAGAAAACAAAACGAGAATTCCCAATGGGGAGTATTGCTAGGCGTACCATAGGTTATGAGAAAATAGATAACAAAGGTAATGTTACGCGTCCAGGTATTGATGGTGCTTTTGGGGTTGAATACTTAAGGGGTGTTGATGGAAAACAATTAAAACAAAAAATAGGAAAAGGAAAGTGGAAGCCACTTACTGATTATCAAATAGAGCCAAAAGATGGCTATGATGTTTATACAACTATTGATGTTAATATTCAAGATATAGCACATCATGCGCTTAAAGAACAATTAGATAAGTATAAAGCAGATCATGGTTGTGTTGTGGTTATGGAAACTAAAACCGGAGAGGTTAAGGCTATTTCTAACTTAGGAAGAAATAGTAAAGGTGTTTATTATGAACGATTGAATTATGCTGTAGGGGAAAGTCATGAGTCTGGATCTACGTTTAAGTTAATGGCACTAACAGCAGCTTTAGAAGATAAAGTAATAGATACGAGTGATGTTGTTGATACCGAGAATGGAATTTTAACATTCTATGGAAAAAAAGTAAGGGATTCGCATCGAGGTGGCTATGGTAAAATATCAATTTCGAAGGCTTTTGAGGTGTCTTCAAATACAGGTATAGTTAAAGTAATTGATCAAGCTTATAGTAAAACCCCAAGCAAGTTTGTAGATAGGTTGTATGCTATGAACTTAAATGAAAAGCTTGGTGTGTCTATAATTGGAGAGCCTAGTCCTGTAATACCAGATCCGAGAATAAAAAATGGAAGATGGAGTGGAATTGCATTGCAGTGGATGGCTTATGGTTATGGTGTGTCGTTTACGCCTTTGCAAACACTTGCATTTTATAATGCTATTGCGAATGATGGTAAAATGGTGAGACCTCAATTTTTAAAAGAGGTTAAAGAGTTTGATAAAGTTATAGAGCCTTATGAGATAAAAGTTGTAAATAACCAAATTTGCTCTAAAGAAACCATAAAAAAGGTGCAGCAGTTACTTAAAAATGTTGTGGAGAAAAAACATGGTACAGGGCATAGGTTGTATTCTGAAAACTTCTCAATGGCAGGAAAAACAGGAACCTGTCAAAAAGATTATCGAAATAAAGAAAAGTTGAATTATATCTCGTCTTTCGCAGGTTATTTTCCAGCAGATAATCCTAAGTATTCTTGCATTGTCGTTATTCATGAGCCGGATAAAAGTGTTGGGTATTATGGTGCAGATGTGTCGGGTCCAGTTTTTAAAAAAATTGCACAAAAAATATTTATAGACACACCTGTAGTTGATGAGATTGAATCCCTAGATGCTAAGTTGGGGCTTATTGATAATAAGTATGATAAGTTCTACGAAACATCTAAAACATACAAAACTATTATGCCAAATGTAGTAGGTATGCCTGCAATGGATGCTTTGGCGCTTTTGGAGAATATGGAAGTGAAAGTAAAAGTAAAGCTTAATGGGAATGGTGTTGTAAAAGAGCAGTCGGTAAGTAAAAGTCAAAAATTAAAGAATAATCAAACAATTGTTTTAAAAGCTTCATGATAGCATTAAAAGACATATTATATAAGGTTACCTTAAATGCTGTAATAGGAAATACAAGTGTTGAAATTAATGCTGTGTATTTTGATTCTAGAAGTGTGCAAAAAGGCGATGTTTTTGTAGCTGTAAATGGTAGTGTTGTTGATGGTCATAAATATATAGATGTAGCAATTAATAACGGTGCTATTGCAGTTGTTTGCGAGGTTGTACCAGAAAATATAGTAGATGGTGTTACGTATGTTGAGGTAGATAATTCTAGTAAAGCGCTAGCAATTATGGCATCAAATTTCTATGGCGTACCATCAGAAAATTTAAAACTTGTTGGAGTTACAGGGACAAATGGTAAAACAACGGTTGCAAGTTTGCTATTTCAGTTGTTTAAAAATGCGGGTTTTAAAGTAGGTTTACTGTCTACGGTTAAAATAATGGTTGATAATAAAGCCTACAAAGCAACACATACAACGCCAGATTCATTAACTATAAATGAGTATTTAAAGGAAATGAATGATGAAGGGGTTGAGTTTTGTTTCATGGAAGTAAGTTCACACGGTATTCATCAAAATAGAACCGAAGGCTTGCGTTTTGAAGGTGGGATATTTACCAATTTATCGCACGATCATTTAGATTATCATAAAACTTTTGCAGAATATAGAGATGTTAAAAAGGTGTTTTTTGATTGTTTGCCTCCTCAAGCATTTGCATTGGTAAATGTTGATGATAAAAATGGTTTGGTAATGCTTCAAAATACCAAAGCAAAAAAATATACCTATGCTTTAAAAGGTTATGCTGATTATAAAGCGCAGATATTAGAAAATCAATTCGGTGGTTTGTTATTGAAGGTTAACGATAGCGAAGTTTGGACTCGATTGATAGGGAACTTTAATGCTTATAATGTATTAGCTATTTACGCTACTGCGGAATTATTAGGACTTGAAAAAGTAGAAGTACTTCGATTAATAAGCGATTTAGAAAGTGTGAGTGGGCGTTTTCAATACATAGTTTCAAACGAAAAAATAACAGCTATTGTTGATTATGCACATACACCTGATGCTTTAAAAAATGTGTTAGAAACCATTAATAGTATTCGAACAAAAAACGAAGAACTAATAACGGTTGTTGGATGTGGTGGCGATAGAGATAAAACAAAACGTCCTAAAATGGCGCATATCGCTTCGGCTTTAAGTACTAAGGTTATTTTTACAAGTGATAATCCGCGAAGCGAAAAACCAGAGGTTATTTTAAGTGAGATGGAGCAAGGAGTGGAGCCACAAAATTTCAAAAAAACATTAACCATTGAAGATAGAAAACAGGCTATAAAAGCAGCTTGTCAAATGGCGCAACCTAATGATATTATTCTGATTGCAGGAAAAGGGCATGAAACATATCAGGAAATTAATGGTGAGCGTTTTGATTTTGATGATTATAAAATAGTGCAAGAACTTTTAAAACAATTACAAAAATAATATGCTGTATTATTTATTTGAATATTTAGAAAAACAATTCCAATTTCCTGGAGCATCACTTTTTGGTTTTATAACCTTTAGAGCTGCTTTTGCTATGATTTTGTCGTTGCTTATATCTACAATTTATGGTAAACGTATTATTCGTTTTCTTCAGAAAAAACAAATGGGTGAAACCATTAGAGATTTAGGTTTAGAAGGACAAAAAGAAAAAGCTGGCACACCAACCATGGGTGGTTTAATCATCATTTTGGCAACATTAATTCCTGTGCTGTTATTATCTAGGTTAGAAAATATATACATTATTCTTTTAATAGTTACAACCCTTTGGATGGGGGCTATCGGTTTTATTGATGATTATTTAAAAAAGTTTAAAAATGATAAAGAAGGTTTAAAAGGTCGATTTAAAGTTACTGGACAAGTGGGTTTAGGGATTATTGTCGGAGCTACTTTGTTTTTTCATCAAGATGTTACCATGAAAGAAAAATTGCCTATTAATGAGCAACAAGTTCTTTTGGCAGAAAATCCAAATATTTCTCCTTCAAAATTATTTCAAGATGAAGTGAAGTCAACTAAAACAACAATTCCTTTTGTTAAGAATAATGAGTTTGATTATGCCGATTTAATTACTTGGATGAATCCGGAATGGGCTAAATATGCTTGGGTGGTTTTTATTCTGGCCTCTATTTTTATTATTACAGCAGTGTCAAATGGCGCGAATCTTACTGATGGAATTGATGGCCTTGCCGCAGGTACATCAGCAATAATTGTTCTCACTTTGGGAATTTTTGCTTTTGTGTCTGGTCGTGTCGATTTTTCAGAATACCTCAATATTATGTATATCCCAAGTATTGGAGAAATTACAATATATATAGCTGCGTTCGTAGGAGCGCTTATTGGGTTTTTATGGTACAATACGTATCCAGCACAAGTGTTTATGGGAGATACAGGGAGTTTAACTATTGGTGGTATTATAGCTGTAATAGCTATTGCTGTTAGAAAAGAGTGGTTAATACCTGTGTTATGTGGTATATTTTTAGCTGAAAATTTATCCGTGGTTATGCAGGTAAGTTGGTTTAAGTATACCAAGAAAAAGTTTGGAGAAGGACGACGCATTTTTAAAATGTCGCCATTGCATCACCATTATCAAAAGTTAGGATATCACGAAAGTAAAATAGTTACACGTTTTTGGATTGTAGGCATATTGCTGGCAATTCTTTCGATAGTAACATTGAAAATAAGATAATAATTGTCATGCTGGGCGAAGTCGAAGCATCTCAAAATAACGGAATGACAAAACAAAGATTAGTCATATTAGGAGGCGGAGAAAGCGGTGTTGGTACAGCGCTTTTAGGAAAGGAAAAAGGCTATGAGGTTTTTGTTTCCGATAAGGGAAAAATAAAAGAAAAGTACAAACAAGTTCTTATACATAATGAGATTGAATGGGAAGATGAGAAGCATACAGAAGCAAGAATTCTGAAAGCAGACGTCGTAATGAAAAGTCCTGGTATTCCAGATAAAGTGTCTTTAGTAAAACAAATTCATGAAAAAGGAATACAAGTAGTTTCAGAAATTGAATTTGCAGCAAAATTTACAGAAGCAACAATTATTGGAATTACAGGAAGTAACGGTAAAACGACCACGGCTACGCTAACGCATCATATTTTAAAACAAGAATTGAATGTGGGTTTAGCGGGGAATATTGGTGACAGTTTTGCAAAACAGGTTTTAGAAGAAGATTTTGAAAATTACGTGTTAGAGATAAGCAGTTTTCAATTAGATGATATTGTCGATTTTAAACCGAAAATAGCTGTCATTACAAATATTACTCCCGATCATTTAGATCGATATGATTATCGGTTTGAAAATTATATCGCTTCAAAATTTAGAATAGCTATGAATCAAACATCAGATGATTATTTGATTTATGATGCTGATGATGAGGTTATAGTAAATCATTTAAATAAGAATCCAGTTCAATCTACATTATTACCATTTTCATTAGAAAAAACTATTGAAAACGGTGCGTATTTAGACAAAGAGAATATAAAAATAACAATAAACAACAACCAGATAATTATGCCGACAAGAAATTTGACTTTAGAAGGAAAACACAATGTTAAAAATGCTATGGCTGCTACAACAGTATCGCATTTGTTGAAAATTAGAAAACAAACTATTAGAGAAAGTTTGGAGAATTTTCAAGGTGTAGAACATCGATTGGAGCAAGTGCTTAAAATTAATAAGGTGCAGTATATAAATGATTCTAAGGCTACAAACGTTAATGCGACCTATTATGCTTTAGAAAGTATGGATGCGCCTACGGTTTGGATTGTAGGAGGTGTTGATAAAGGTAATAATTATCAAGAGTTGTTTCAGTTTGTAAACGAAAAAGTAAAGGCTGTTATCTGTTTAGGTGTTGATAATGAAAAACTAATAAGCACCTTTGGTAATATGGTTGATTTAGTTGTTGAAACCCAATTTATGAGTGAGGCAGTTAAAATTGCTTATAAAATTGCAGAAAGTGGTGATAATGTATTGCTGTCTCCTGCATGTGCAAGTTTTGATTTGTTTGAAAACTATGAAGATAGAGGACGTCAATTTAAAAATGCAGTAAGAAATTTATAAGTCATAAAATTAAAAAGAAAGCGTGCAGGCATTATTTAAAAATATAAAAGGAGATCGGTTAATTTGGGCTATTGTGGCGTTGTTGGCAATATTGTCTTTTTTACCGGTATATAGTGCTGCAAGTGATTTGGCGTATAGCAAATATGATGGGAATACGTTTATTTCATTTGTAAAACATTTTATGCATTTGTTTTTAGGTTTTGCTATTATGTATGGGGTTCATAAAATTCCATATAAGTATTTTAAAGGCTTGTCTTTGGTGATGATGCCGGTGATTTTAGTACTCTTGGTTGTTACTATGTTGCAAGGAACAGTAATGGGGGGAGCGAGTGCTAGTAGATGGATTAAAATTCCAATAGTGGGGATGTCTTTTCAAACTTCAACGTTGGCATTTGTTGTTTTAATGGTTTATGTAGCGCGTTATATGTCTAAAATAAAAGACGAAGATGTTACGTTTAAAGCTTCTGTTATACCGCTTTGGCTACCAGTTTTTATGGTGCTTGGTTTAATATTGCCGTCAAATTTTTCAACGGCGGCTATTATGTTTTTAATGGTAATGATATTGGTCTTTCTTGGTGGGTATCCAGTGCGTTATTTAGGTGTTATTTTAGGAACAGGATTAGTAGCTTTAGTCTTCTTTGTGATGGTGGCTAAGTTAACAACGGGGCCGCTTCATGTTAAAGTGACAACTTGGGAAAATAGGATTAAAAACTTTTCAAATAAAGAAGATACACAAGCCGATTATCAAATAGAAAAGGCAAAAGTAGCTATAGCCTCAGGACAAATATGGGGTGTAGGACCAGGTAAAAGTGTTCAAAAACATGCATTGCCGCAGTCGTCATCTGATTTTATTTTTGCCATTATTATTGAAGAATATGGTTTACTAGGAGGTTTGTCTATTATGCTTTTGTATATGTGGCTGTTGTTTAGAATTGTTATTGTATCGCAAAAGGCTGATACTATTTTTGGTAAATTATTAGTGTTGGGTGTTGGGTTACCAATAGTGTTTCAAGCCTTAATAAATATGGCAGTTGCAGTAGAATTGTTTCCTGTAACAGGACAAACATTACCGTTAATAAGTAGTGGTGGTACTTCTATTTGGATGACCTGTTTAGCGATAGGGATTATATTAAGTGTAAGTGCAAAAAGAGAAGAGATTAAAGAACAAGAAATAAATGAAGATAATCCGTTAGAAATTTTATCTGAAGCAATATAATGAGTCATTACAAAATCATATTATCAGGAGGAGGAACAGGGGGGCATATTTATCCTGCAATTGCTATTGCAAATGAATTGAAGAGTCGTTTTCCAGAAGCACAATTTTTGTTTGTTGGTGCTCAAGATAGAATGGAGATGGAGAAAGTGCCGCAAGCAGGATATGAGATAGAAGGGTTGTGGATTACTGGAATTCAACGTAAGCTAACTGCTAAAAACTTGATGTTTCCTTTTAAACTGATAAGTAGTTTGTGGAATGCTAGGAAAATTATAAAAGCATTTAAGCCAGATGTTGTTATTGGTACAGGTGGTTTTGCAAGCGGACCATTATTGCATGTGGCTGCTTCTAAAAAAATACCAAGTTTAATACAGGAACAAAATTCGTATCCAGGTATTACAAATAAACTATTAGCTGGAAAGGCTAAAAAAATATGTGTAGCCTATGATGGTTTAGAACGATTTTTTCCGAAGGATAAAATTATAAAAACAGGAAATCCTGTGAGACAAGGTTTATTGGATATTGAAGAAAAAACAGTTGAAGCTAAAGATTTTTTCAACTTAAAGCATGGTAAATATACACTTTTAGTGTTGGGTGGGAGTTTAGGCGCAAGACGTATAAATGAATTGATTGAAAGAGAATTGGAGTTTTTAGATATGCAAAACATCCAAATAATATGGCAATGTGGTAAATTATATTATCAGCAATATAAAATCTATAATAATACAAAAAACGTACAGGTTTATGAGTTTTTGAATAATATGGATTTGGCTTACGCAGCTGCCGATATTGTAATATCTAGAGCAGGAGCGGGTTCGGTTTCAGAGCTTTGTATTGTAGGTAAGCCAGTAGTGTTTGTGCCGTCTCCTAATGTTGCGGAAGATCATCAAACTAAAAACGCTATGTCTATTGTGAATAGTAATGCAGCCATGATAATTAAGGAAGAAGATTTAGATGCCGATTTTCAAAATAAATTTTCACAGTTAGTAGCATCTCCTGAAAAGCAAAAGGAATTAGGAGAGAATATAAAAAAGTTAGCATTAGTAAATGCAACAAAACAAATAGCAGATGAAGTTGAAAAACTTCTGAAAAAAAATAAATGAGTTTAGAGAATATAAATAGCGTGTTTTTTGTTGGTATTGGCGGCATTGGTATGAGTGCCTTGGCTCGATATTTTAATGCGAATAATAAGCAGGTTGCTGGTTACGATAAAACGCAGACAGAAATTACAGATGGTTTAGTGTCATTAGGTATTGATATTCATTTTGAAGATACTATTGAAAATATAAACGCTAGTTATTTTAATACTGAAAGTACTCTGGTTGTATATACGCCAGCGGTTCCTAAAAATCATGTTGAATTAAATTATTTTAAGAGTAATGGTTATCAGGTTTTAAAGCGTTCTGAAGTTTTAGGATTAATTACCGAACACACATTTTGTTTAGCGGTAGCGGGTACGCATGGTAAAACAACAACAACTAGTATTCTTGGTCATTTAATGAAAGAATGCAACGTGCCATTAACAGCTTTTTTAGGAGGGATTAGTGAAAATTATAATTCTAATTTAATATTAAACGGTACAGATGTGTCTGTAGTTGAAGCTGATGAGTTCGATCGTTCTTTTTTAACATTATCTCCAGATTTAGCTTGTATCACTTCAATGGATGCCGATCATTTAGATATTTATGGTGAAGTTGATGCTTTAACGGATTCTTTTAAAGAATTTTCAGAAAGAATAAAACCAAATGGGAAGTTGTTTGTTAAAAACGGATTGCCATTAAAAGGAATAACTTACGGTATAGAAGACGATTCAGATTATGCTGTTCAAAATATAAAAATAGAAAAGGGTGCGTATGTTTTTGATGTTAAAACACCAAAAACAGTGCTAGAAAATATACAATTTAACCTACCTGGTAGACATAATTTGTCGAATGCATTAATAGCCTTGGCGATGGCTGTAGAATATGGTTGTCCTCACCAACAGCTCGCCAAAGCTTTAGCATCTTATAAAGGTGTAAAACGACGATTTACTTATCAAATTAAAACAGATAATCTTGTTTTTATAGATGATTATGCGCACCATCCTGAAGAAATTAACGCGGTACATCAAGCCGTGAGAGAAATGTATCCAAATAAAAAAGTGTTGGCTATTTTTCAGCCTCATTTGTATAGTAGAACACGCGATTTTATAGATGATTTTGCAAAGAGCTTATCTCAATTTGATGAATTGATGTTGCTAGATATTTATCCTGCAAGAGAACTGCCAATAGCGGGTGTTACATCAGAATGGTTGTTAAGTAAAATTGATAATAAAAAGAAACAATTAGTTAGTAAAAAGGATTTGTTAAAGCAGATACATAAAAGTGATGCGCAAATTATATTAACTATTGGAGCTGGAGATATAGGTCAGGAAGTGAAACATATTAAAAAAGAATTTACTATTGCGAGTTAATTGGAATTACATAAAGATGTTTGTTCTGCTAGGTTTAGTGGTCTTTTTGTTTGCTTTTGCTTCAAGCAGAAATATGAATAGAAAAGTAGCTAACCCTAATGTGAAATTTATTGGTGAAGACAATCTTTTTATAACAAATGAAACTGTTAGTAAATTGTTAATACAAAATTACGGGACAGTTAAAAACGTGTCTAAAGAAACTTTAGATTTGAATAAGTTAGAGAATGCCCTCAAATCTAATCCAATGATAAAAACTGCAGAAGTGTATGTTGCTGTTAATGGCTTACTTAATGCTAGAATAGAGCAAAAGACACCTATTGCGCGAGTTAGTACTAATGCGTCGTATTATATTGATGATGAAGGTTCTTACATGCCTTTGTCAAATAATTATTCTGCAAGAGTGCCGCTGGTTACTGGTTATGTTGAAAAAAATAATTTAAAAAACGTCTATAAAGTTGCAATAAAAATTAAAGTAGATGGCTTTTTAAAGAAAAATGTTATTGAGATTCATCAAGATATCAATAACAAGATTTCTTTAAAATTGAGACAATGTAAATTTTTAGTGGAATTAGGTGATGTAAATTTTTTAGATAAGAAGATTAATAATTTAAAAGCGTTTTATCAAAAAAAACAAAAAGAGAAAGCGCTTAATAATTATAGTAAAGTCAATTTACAATTTGGCAACCAAGTAATATGTACCAAAACATAAACCATGGAGCATAATATAGCAGTAGGATTAGACATAGGAACCACAAAGATTGTGGCTATGATTGGTCGTAAAAACGAATACGGCAAACTCGAAATTATCGGCATTGGTAAGTCTAAAAGTTTAGGCGTGCATCGTGGTGTTGTAAATAATATTACGCAAACTATTCAGTCAATACAGCAAGCTGTACAAGAAGCTGAAGTTGCTGCTGCAACCAAAATAGAAGGTGTTACAGTTGGTATTGCAGGGCAGCATATTCGTAGTTTACAACATAGCGATTATATAACGAGATCAAATTCAGAAACGGTTATAGATGATGATGACATTGATAGGTTGATTAATCAAGTGCATAAATTAGTAATGCTTCCTGGAGAAGAAATTATTCATGTATTACCACAAGAATATAAAATTGATGGGCAAGCTGAAATAAAAGAACCTATAGGAATGTATGGGGGGCGTTTAGAGGCTAATTTTCATGTCGTAGTAGGGCAAGTGTCTTCTATTAGAAATATAGGTCGTTGTGTACAAAGTGCAGGTTTAAACCTTGAAGGAATAACTTTAGAACCATTAGCTTCTGCAAATGCTGTTTTAAGTCAGGAAGAAAAAGAAGCAGGTGTTGCATTAATTGACATAGGAGGAGGAACAACCGATTTGGCCATTTTTAGAGATGGTATTATTCGTCATACAGCAGTAATTCCTTTTGGAGGAAATGTTATTACTGAAGATATAAAAGAAGGCTGTTCTATTATAGAAAAGCAGGCAGAGTTACTTAAAATAAAATTTGGTTCAGCATGGCCAGGAGAAAATAAGGATAATGAAATTGTTTCAATACCAGGTTTACGTGGTAGAGAGCCAAAAGAAATTACTCTTAAAAACCTTTCGAAAATTATTCATGCACGTGTTGTTGAAATTGTAGAACAAGTATATGTTGAAATTAAAAACTACGGACACGAAGAGCAAAAGAAAAAACTAATAGCAGGTATTGTTTTAACAGGTGGTGGTAGCCAATTAAAGCATTTAAAACAATTAGTAGAATATATAACAGGAATGGATACCAGAATAGGTTATCCAAATGAGCATTTAGCAGGAGATAGTGATGAAGATGTAACAAGTCCGTTATACGCAACAGCAGTAGGGTTAGTATTAGACGGCTTAAAACGTCAAGAAAGAAAGAAGATTGAGCAGGAAGAAGAACAAGCTACTGTAGAAGAAACATCAGTAGAAGATGAAATTATAGAGAAACCAGTTAAGGAAAGACGCTCATTCCTTGATAAGTTAACAGAGCGCGTTAAAGATTTTTTAGATAACGCAGAGTGATTAAATCCATTGAATAAAAAATATATAGTATAAAACCCCAGTAAAACAGAATTTATGAGCAGCAAAAAAGAATTCGAAAGCATCTCATTTGATTTACCTAAGAACCAATCAAATGTAATTAAAGTTATTGGTGTTGGAGGTGGTGGTAGTAATGCCATAAACCACATGTTCCAACAAGGTATTAAAGGCGTAGATTTTTACGTTTGTAATACAGACGCACAAGCACTTCAAAATAGTGGTGTTCCAAACAAAATTCAGTTAGGTCTTAATTTAACTGAAGGGTTAGGAGCAGGCGCAAATCCAGATATTGGAGAGCAATCTGCAGTTGAAAGTTTTGATGACATTTCACAAATGTTAGATACAAACACTAAAATGGTTTTCATTACCGCAGGAATGGGAGGTGGTACAGGTACTGGTGCTGCTCCAATTATTGCTAAAATGGCTAAAGATTTAGATATTTTAACAGTAGGAATTGTAACGATGCCTTTTCAGTTTGAAGGAAAAATGCGTATCGAACAATCTCAAAAAGGGATTGAAAAATTAAGAAATGTTGTAGATTCTTTAATTGTAATTAATAATAACAAACTTCGCGAAGTGTATGGAAATCTTGGATTTAAAGCTGGGTTCTCTAAAGCAGACGAAGTTTTATCTACCGCTGCTCGTGGTATAGCCGAAGTTATTACACATCATTACACACAAAATATTGATTTACGTGATGCTAAAACGGTTCTAAGTAATAGTGGTACAGCCATTATGGGGTCAGCATTGGCATCAGGACAAAACCGTGCGCAAGATGCTATTCGTAAAGCACTAGATTCACCATTATTAAATGATAATAAAATTACTGGGGCTAAAAATGTATTGCTGCTAATTGTTTCTGGTTCTCATGAAATTACTATTGATGAAATAGGAGAAATAAATGATCATATTCAAAGTGAAGCTGGTCATGGTGCTAACATTATTATGGGTGTTGGTGAGGATGAAACTTTAGAAGAGTCAATAGCAGTTACTATTATAGCTACAGGATTTAATGTGGAGCAACAAGATGAGATTTCTAATACGGAAACTAAAAAAGTAATTCACTCGTTAAGTGAAGATCAGGATTTAGCCCCTCAAGAACGCGAACCTGTTATTATTGCTCCAGTTATAGAATTAGAAAAGAAAGAAGAGCCGCCAGTTGTAAGACATACTTTAGATGTAGAAGTTGAGGAAGAAACTCCTGTTAAAAGAGCAATTGAGACTAAAGAAGTTTCAAATGAAGTTTTCGATGATATAAATTTAATTCCCACATCAGAGATTATTAAAAACATAGATGTGGTTTATGAAGAAGTTTCAGCTAATGTTCAAGAGGAAGAGGATTTTATTATTAAACCTGTTACTAGAATGTCTGATGATGTTGAAGATATTAGTGATGTTGAGGTGCTTTCAGATTACATTGAAGAAGAACAACAAATTACTCTAACATTCGATTTACCAATTTCTTCTAAAAAAGAAGAAATTAAAGAATCCGATGATAAAATATCATATGAGTTAACCGATGATGAGGTTAAAAAGATTCCTGTAAATGATTATGTTGAATTAATTACTGTTAATGAAACAAATGAAGAAGGAGATGTTCGTTATGTCCTAGATGACTATACAGAAATAGAATCGTCTTTAAATAAAAAACAAAAATCTACAAATGAAGTTTTAGAAGAAGTAGAAGAAGAAATTGTTTTTGAAAAGAAAATTATTAAACAAGAAGCTGCTGAAGAGACTGTAAATGAAGAAGTGGATCCTATGAATAGTCCAATTTCTGAATTACTTAAAGAACGTGCAGAAGAGCGAAGACGTAAGATGAAAGACTTTAATTATAAATTCAATAATGCAAAAATTGATGATATAGAGAAAGTTCCTGCTTATAAAAGACAAGGTGTAAACCTAGAAGATGCTAAGCACTCATCAGAAACAGATTTATCTAGAACAAGTATAGGATTAGATGATAATGATGATATACAATTAAGAAGTAACAATTCGTTTTTACATGATAATGTAGATTAAATATTACTAAACTTACTTAGTTATTAACCCGAAAAGTATCCCTCAGCTTTTCGGGTTTTCCTTTAATTATTTTTTGCCAATCCTGCGAAGGCAGGAATCTATTTTTTATCTTCGCAATTAAATAAAGAATATAATGAGTTTACAACAAGATATAATGACGGCGCTAAAAGAAGCCATGAAATCTAAAAACCAAACAGCTCTAACAGCTTTACGTGCAGTGAAGTCTGCAATTTTATTAGCTCAAACAGAAAGTGGAGCTAAAGAAGACTTAACAGAAGATCAAGAACTTAAAATACTTCAAAAACAAGTAAAACAGCGTAAGGATAGTGCTGCTATATATTTAGAGCAAGGACGTGAAGATTTAGCTGCTCCAGAATTAGCAGAAGCTGAAGTGATAAATCAATTTCTTCCAGAAGCACTTAGCGAAGAAGAAATAGAAAAAGTAGTGGTTACAACAATTAGTAAGATTGGAGCGGAAGGCATGAAAGATATGGGGAAAGTCATGGGCATTGTTAGTCAAGAGTTAGCAGGACAAGCTGATGGTAAAATCATTTCGAACATAGTAAGACAAAAATTAACTTAAAATAAGATTCCTGCCTTCTTAGGAAGAAATGGCTGCGTAGTTCAACTGGATAGAATATCAGATTTCGGCTCTGAGGGTTGGGGGTTCGAATCCCTTCGCGGTCACTAATAAATTCAAAACCTCCACTTTTAAAATTAAGTTCGCTTAATTTTAAAAGTGGAGGTTTTTGGTTTTCAAAGCTAAATGCTTTAGTATATTCAATCCTCTCGTTTTTACTTATAATCATTTTGTGTTACATCTAGATAAACAGAGTTTCTTTCATAAGTTTCATAGAAGAATGGTTTGAAATGGATGATGAAGGTAAAAGAATGAATGACGTTTTTAAATTTGCTATGGAAAATTATTGTAAACCAATAACTTTAAATGCAGTATCAACAAAAGCACATATGAGTAAAAATGCATTTTGTAGATATTTTAAAAAGCGCATAAATAAAATACTTTTTCAATTTTTAATTGAAAAACGCATAGAAAATGCTTGTAAGCTTATTTATAATAGTCCAGACCTTTTCATTTCTTCATTTTCTTAACAATGTGGTTTTCAAAATACAACTACCTTTAATAGGAAGTTTAAAGAAATTTAAGGTGTTACACCTTCGTGTTATAGGTTACAGTATTACTAATGCTTTTTATTCAACTTCCCATTCAAAAATACCCGCAGCATTTTTTTTGGCAAGTTTTACTTCTAGTTTTAAAGCATTTGTTTTTATAGGCTTAAACCTAACTTCATTACCAAAGCCTTTTTTAATTCCGTATTCTGATGTGTTTTCTATAGGAATCCATTCATCTGTTTTGTTTTTATAATATAAAGTCCAACTTTCAGGAACTTGACATCCCCCCCAGGGTTTATCGTCATACCAATATACTGTTGATCGACTTATTGTTTTTTCTTCAGCAAAACTATAAGAAATCCATTCTGTAGTACCTTCTTTTGGCCACCAATGGTAATATGGTAAAGATTTGTCATCTTCATTTTTAGGTAAAAGTCTATCATTAATGGCGGCAATGGCTTTAACGTTATGAGATGCTTCTATTTTGCTTTTAGAAGCAATAGTTGGAGGCATTGTTGGTTTTGTAGCGTTTAGTTCTATTGGTAACCAAACAGACATGTCGCCGCTTCCACGATGTGCCCACGCATAATAAGGTATCATGTTTAATTTTACATCTTTTGTAACAAGTTTGCCTTGGTCGCTATAGCTTAATGATTGTGCTTGCGTTTGAATCGTATTAATACCATAAAGTAAATCGTTTTTCTTTTCTACTTTAAACTTGGGCTGCTTATTTAGAATAATGCTAAAAATATCAAAATCGTTATCAGGCCATTCTGCACAATAAACAACAGGGCCTCGTTCAATAGATACTTTGCCTTGGTTTTCTTTAACAGCAGGATTTGCTTTTACAGTTCTTGCTTCCATCTCAAAATGAACATCGACTTTGTCTCCTTTTTTCCAAGTTCGATTTATGCTTACATACCCTTTTTCAATATTACTTGGTGTTTCTTTTCCATTTATTCTTATAGTGAAACCTAATTCTTTTTTATCATAAAAAGTATAAAGATTAGATGGGACGACATTATTCTGTAACCAACCCGGAATACGAATTTTAAGAGTAAAAACCTGTTTTCTTTTTGGAGAAATTTCTAAGTTTATATCTCCAGACCAAGGATAATTTGTGTTTTGTTTTATAGAAACTTGTTTGTTATTAACGCTAAGATCTGAATTGTTAGACATGAAAAGATTTACGTATATATCATCATTATTAACAGCATATACATATCCTGGAATAGAAGGTATAAAGCGACTAATATTTGACGGGCAACATGCGCATCCAAACCATGCTTGTCGTTGGTGTTGACCAATAGATTCTAATGGGTTAGGATAGAAGAAGCTACCACCATCTAAGGATACTCCAGATATTAGACCGTTATACAAAGTACGTTCTAAAACATCGTAATATTTAGAGTCTCCATGTAGTAAGAATAAACGATGATTTAAGTATACATTACCAATAGCGGCACAAGTTTCACAATAAGCAGACATGTTAGGGAGCTCATAATTTTTACCAAAAGCTTCTCCGTGTCCTGTTGCGCCAATACCTCCTGTGATATATAGTTTTTTTGACACTATATTATCCCAAATTCTGTCAATGGCATGAATATAATTTTCATCGCCAGTAAGGGCAGCAACATCAGCCATGCCAGAATACATGTATGCTGCGCGAACCGCATGTCCAACAGCTTCATCTTGTTCTAAAACAGGTTTGTGAGATTGACTATATTCTGATTTAATATGCGTGTGCCCACGTTTGTCTAGTATTAGTTTTGCAAAATCAAGATATTTTTTTTCTCCTGTAACAACAGAAAGTTTAGCAAGCGCCATTTCTGTAATTTGATGTCCAGGAACGACCATGGTTTGTCCGGGTTGATCTCCAACTTCTCGTACGGCACAATCGGCAAATTTAATAGCAATATCAAGAAAATTTCGTTTTCCTGTTGCTTGGTAATGTGCAATAGCACCTTCAACCATGTGTCCAAGATTGTACAGTTCATGGCTTAAATCTTCTTCTTTTTCCCAACGTTTTGTACCTGCCCAATCGTGAGTATGTTCAGGATTCATTGTTCTAAAGGTGTATAAATACCCATCTGGTTCTTGAGCTTTACCTACAATTGTAATAAGACTATCAATATACTTATCTAATTTTTCATCAGTAAAAGTTTGCATGGAGTAGCTAGCGCCTTCAATTGTTTTATAAACATCGGTATCATCAAATGTAAAGCCTTCTACTTTATATTTTTTATCAGGGTTTGCTGCTTTTAAGAAATTTTCATAGCGTCCTGTTGTTTCGCATTTGCCAAAGGCAAGTGGAATAGTTGTAACTCTACTGGCTTTAAGGCGTTGTCCCCAAAAGACATCTGTAACATTTACCGAAGTAAATGGTACAGGAGATATTGGGTAACCTCTGCTTGTGTTCTTTTGTGCTAGACTTATAAAAAAGCATAGAATAAAAGCTGGTACTAATAGTTTACTCATCATATTAATGTTTGTTATTATAGGCGTCCATGTCATCAGACTAATTTTCTGAAGAGATCTTCGCTTTTTTTTAATTTATAAATTATTATTTATTGCATTATTTTGTTTTTGTAAAAGTAAAGTGTTAGAATTTTATTCTAAAGAAAAAAACACCATAAAGCGATACTATATTACCTGTTTTGGTGTTTTTTGTCAAAAAATCTATTAAACCCTAGTTGGTTAAATTGTTTTTTCGTGAATAATCTATGGGGGTTTTTTATAATTTTTTAAAAATAAGTATAAGTAAGTTAGATTTATACAAAATACTAGAAGCAATAAACCAAATAATACAACCTATATCCCCCTTAGTTTGTAATTTTTTGTGAGAATACATCTGTGGTTTTTATTTAATTATCTTTTTCTGTATTCATTGTATCTCAACTATAGTAAGGAGTCTTTAATTTGTCCATATTAAAGAATAATATGTCCATCTATAATTTTATGTTAAATTCTAGTTTAGCTCAATAATAAATATTAAAACAAACTAAATATGAAAAAACTAAAACTATTATTAATAGCCATGTTGCTATGTTTTTCATCAATCTCATGGGCGCAAGATAGTGTGTCTGGAGTTGTAACGGATGCTAATGATGTTCCTATACCAGGAGTAAATGTCGTTATTAAAGGTACTACAACGGGAAGTGCTACAGATTTTGATGGAAATTATGCAATTAAAGCCAATGTGGGAGACGTGCTTAGTTTCTCTTACCTTGGTTATGAAACATTAGAGCTTACTTATAATGGAGGATCTAAACTGGATGCAAAATTAAGTGAGGATGCTGCTCAATTAGATGAGGTAGTTGTTATTGGTTACGGTTCTGTAAAGAAAAGTGATTTAACAGGTTCTGTTGCTCAAATTAGTTCTAAGACTATACAGCAAGCAAATAAGGTAGATGCTGTTTCAGCATTACAAGGTCAAGCGCCTGGTGTTGTTATTCAACGTACTGATAATAAGCCTGGTTCAGGTGGGTTTAATATACGTATTCGTGGAGCTAGTACAATTAACACAAATGATAGTAATGGATTTAATCCTGGACAAAACCCATTATTTATTGTAGATGGGATTTTTGTAGATGATATTTCATTTTTGAATCCTGCAGATATTAGTAATATGAATGTCCTTAAAGATGCATCAGCTACTGCTGTATACGGTTCAAGAGGAAGTAATGGTGTGGTTTTAATAGAAACCAAGCGTGGAAAAAGCGGGAAATTAAAAGTCGATTACAGTAATTATGTAGGTTTTAAACAAGCATATCATATGCCGTCATTGTTTAATGGAGCAGAATATGTTGAGTTTATTAAAGATGTAGCCGTTGGTGCAGAGTTTGTTTCAGGAAATACGAGTTATAGAGCGAGTGATGTCGATCTTACGGCAGGAATATTTGATGCTGAAGAACAACAAAATGTTGCTGATGGTATAAGTACTGATTGGGTAGATTTAATTACTAGAAATGGGTTTCAAACAAACCATACACTTGGATTAAGTGGAGGTAATGAAAACACTACTTATTCGGCTGGTTTGGCTTATACGCAAGATGAAGGTACTGTAGCAGGAGAAGATTATACAAGGTATAATGTTAGAGGAAGTTTGAATAGTGATCTTTCTGATTGGCTTAATGTAAGTGTAAGTAATTATATCACTACCGCTATTCAAAATGAAGGAAGTAGGGAGGCGTTTAGAAGTGCTGTAAGATTAAAACCTATAGGTCGTCCATATAATGATGATGGGTCTTTGCGTTTTTTTCCAACAAATAAGGAAACTCAAATTACAAATCCAATATTTGATACTCAAAATATTACAAGAGAAACAAAATTTTTACAGTATATAGGAGATATAGCAGTGCAAATAAAGCCTATAGAAGCTTTAACTATTACTTCTAAATTTTCGCCTAATATTAAATATAGCCGTTATGGTGAATACCGTGGACTGTATTCAAAAAGTGTTAGTGGTAATGCTTCAAACAGAAGAGCTGTTGTAAATAATTCTAACTACTTCTCTTATTCTTGGGATAATATATTTAACTATAAGTTTAATAAAGGAGTTCATGCACTTGACGTAACAGGTGTGATTTCAAGATTTTTAGAGCGTTCTGAAGGTTATAATAATCAAGTTAGAAATTTTACTACAGATGATTTTACATTTTATAATCTAGGTGCAGGTCTTGATATTAGAGATGTTTCAAGTGGTTTTTCTAAACAATCTTTAGAATCTTACACGGGTAGAATAAACTACACACTTATGGATAAGTACCTGTTTACAGTAACAGGACGTTATGATGGGGCTTCTATTCTTGCAGAAGATAATAAATGGGCATTTTTCCCATCAGCAGCTTTTGCTTGGAAAATGATGGATGAAGATTTTATGCAAAATCAACAAACGTTTTCTAATGCTAAACTTAGGTTAAGTTATGGACAAACTGGTAACAATGGTCAAGGAGGCGGATTAGGTCCTTTAAAATCACAGTCACTTATTGCAGCTAGCGCTACTAATTTAGGAGATAGTTCAGTGTCTGGTGCTTATATTACTGGTATAGCAAACAAGGATCTTTCTTGGGAAAAAACGACAGAGATAAACGTAGGTTTTGATTTTGGATTCATGAATAATAGAATTAATGGTTCTATTGATGTTTATGATAGACAAAATACTGATATTATTTTTGGTAAAGAATTACCAGCGGTTACTGGGTTTACTAGAATATTTGAAAACATTGGAGAGTCTAGTAATAAAGGAATTGAGATTGCCTTAAATACAACAATAATTGATAAAGGTGATTTTAAATGGACTACCAATTTAAATTTTGCTTCAAATAAGAACGAACTTAAAAAATTAGCTAAAGATCAAGATATCTTTTTTAACGTAGGTGGAACAAGTCTTATTCATAGAGTAGGTGAGCCAATAGGTGCTATTTTTGATTATGAATTTGCTGGTATTTGGCAATTAGATGAAGAAGCTGAAGCAGCAACATTCGGGCAATATCCTGGTCAAGTAAAAGTAACTGATGTTAATAATGATGGTCAAATTACATCTGATGACAGAAAAGTAATTGGGCAAGTAACTCCTAAATGGACAGGCGGTTTTACAAGTACTATGAACTATAAAAACTTTGACTTTTCATTCATGATAAATACAAGTCAAGGCGCTAAAATGAGAAGTAATTTTCATGCAAACTATTCTTGGGGATGGGGTAATCAAGCTCAAAGAACCTTTAACGGTTATAATGTAGATTACTGGACACCTGAAAGTCCTTCAAATACATGGCATCAACCAGGTAATGCTGGTCCTTATCGTAATGCTATTCAATATAAAGATATATCATTCACTAAAGTAGGGTTTATAACTTTAGGGTATAAACTTCCTTCTCAAATATTAGAAAAGCTTAAAATAAACAGTTTAAGAGTTTATACTACGGTACAAAATCCTTTTGTGTTTACTGATTACGATGGATGGGATCCTGAAAATGCAGGAAGAAACCAATGGGGTGCAGCATTTATGTCACGTACAATTATGACAGGTATTAATTTAAGCTTCTAACTAATAATTAAATTAAATTTAAGAAAAATGAAAAACATTAATTATAAATTAATTTTAATACTGCTTGTTATAGCAGTGTTTAGTACGGGTTGTGAAAGCTTCCTAGAAGAAGAGAATAACTCATCATTAACTATAGAAACAGCTGTTTTAAAATCTGAAACTTTTGATCAATTAGTAGCGTCTGTTTACGAAAGATCTAGAGAAGCTACAACTAGTTACGCTCCAGATATGTATTATATGCTTGAAGACTTAGGTACAGATATCGTTACAAGAGGAACAGCAATTTCTGGAGTAAGTGATATTAATGATTATGTGAATTTTAATCCGTTAAATGGGGTAGTATATATATATTGGTCGAATCAATATAGTATAATTTCTGCAGCAAATATTGTTTTAGATAATGCAGATTTAATTGAAGGCGTTGATGCTGGTGTTAAAACGACAGGAATAGCTGAAGCTAAATTTTTTAGAGCATTGTCTTATTTTAATTTAGTAGAAAACTATGGAGGAGTGCCATTGGTGCTTAACCAAGTTTCTAGCCCTGATACAGATTACACTCGTGCTACAGAAGAAGCTGTTTATACACAAATAGTTCAAGACCTTCAAGATGCTTTAGCAGGTGTTCCTTCAACAGTAAGTGAATATGGAAGGGTGACTAAGGATGCGGTAAGACATTTTATGTCAAAAGTATTATTAACTAGAGGTTACAAAACTTTTGGTTCTGGAGCAGATTTTACTCAGGCTGCAGCATTAGCAGAAACAGTAATTTCAAGCCATCCTTTAGTTCCTTCATTTGCTAATTTAGTAGATATAAGTAACCAAAGAAACTCTGAAGTTGTATTTTCATATTTATTTGGAAGTAATTCAGTTAGTAGAGGTTGGGGTAATTCAAGACACATGTTATACCAGTTTAGATTTTTTGACTATCCTGGTTTAACAAGAACACTTAAAGGGTTAGATCCTATGCCAACACCATTCTTTTATAGTCTTTTTGATGATGCAGATGAAAGAGCAGAAGCTACATTTACAAGAGAAATTTATGCTACTCAAGATTATACTGGGAAAAATGGTGAAGCAGTATCTGCAGGAGAATTAGCTATATTGTTACCGAAAACAGCTTGGACTCAAGCAGAGATTGATGCTGTGCCTTATGCAGTAATAAACCCAGGTACTTATTTTACAAGTGATGGTATTACACCAGTACATTACCCACAGTTTATAAAATTTGAAGACCCATCGGTACCATTTACACAACCAGATCAATCTTCACAAGGAGAAAGAGATATGGTTATGATGCGATCTGGGGAATCTTATTTAATTGCTGCTGAAGCATATTTACAAGCTTCTAATGCAACTGATGCTGCTGCAAGACTTACAACGTTAAGATCTAGAGCAGGTTTAACTACACCTGTTGTAGCAGGAGATGTTGATTTAGATTTTATTCTTGATGAAAGAGCTAGAGAGTTAGCAGGTGAAGTTAATAGATGGATGGATTTAAAAAGAACAGGAAAGTTAATTGAAAGAACTTTAATACATAATCCACATGCAGCATTTAATAATGCTTTGGAAGCAAAACATCTTTTACGTCCTATTCCTCAAAAAGAAATAGATATTACTGGAGGTAGTATTACACAAAACCCTAATTACGATAATTAATAGCACAAGTAAGAATTTGAATAGTTGAGTTTAGTTTTTAGATATAGGCAGGCGAGTTAAATTGCCTGCTTATATTTTTTATAAATTAAATAAAAACATAAACACCTTCTTGTCAGTGTTTTAGATGAATATCAGTGTCAAGCTTAAGACATTAAAATAAGTCTCATTTCTATAAGAATTAAATAGAAAGTTTAGCCCAAATATTAAGGTTGTCATAGATTAGAAGTCAATGAAATTGAATAGAATTTATATTAAAAGAAATATTGTAATAGTATTGTTTTTTCTTTTTTTCATATCCTGTAAGGAAGAAAAAATAACAACTATAGAAAACACACAATTTGTCGATAATGTGTATCCATTACTTGATACAGAAAATTCTAGATGGTTTTTCTTTTCTTCTGCTAGTCGTCCTTTCGGAATGGTTAATTTAAGTCCAGATACAGAAATAAATGGTGCATGGGGATCTGGTTATCGATTTTCTAAAGACACCATAAAAGGGTATAGTCATATTCATGCTTGGCAAATGTCTGGTTTATCTGTATTGCCAGTTACAGTTGATAAATCAAATAAAAAAAATATATACAAAGATTTTTATTCAAAATTCTCGCATGATAAAGAAAAGGTGTCTCCTGGTTATCATTATGTTGAGCTAAATAGATACGCTATAAAAACAGAATTAACAAGCACAAAAAGAGTAGGTTTTCATAAGTATACATATCCTAATAAAAAGATTCAAAAATCAATACTTTTTAATCTTAACACCATGTTAGGACCATGTGAAAACATGGAAGGGGTATTAAATAAGGATAACGATAAAGAACTTTCGGGCAAATTTGTGATGAAGCCAACGCATCGTCGTATAAAACCGTTAACTGCGTATTTTAAAATAAAATTAAATGTTCCTGTTACATCCATAGAACAAGATAGTGTTACAAAAAATTACTTGATTAATTTAAATGAATTAGATCAAGACGTATTAATGAAAGTAGGTATCTCTTATACCTCTGTTGAAAATGCGAATATTAATATTCAAGAAGAATTACCACATTGGGATTTTAATAAAGTTGTAAATCAATCAAAAACAGAGTGGAATAATTTATTAGGAAGAATAGAAGTAGAAGGCGGTACAGAAAAAGAACAAAGACGTTTTTATACAGATTTATGGCATGCATTACAAGGACGCAGAACTATTAGTGATTTTAATGGTGCATATCCAGATAATATAGGTTCAGAATTTAGAATAGGTCAAATTCCTCTTGGTGTAGATGGTAAACCTAAGTTTAATCAATATAACTCCGATTCTTTTTGGGGTGCTCAATGGACTATAAATACACTTTGGGGTCTTGTTTACCCTGACGTTATGGAAGATTTTACACAGTCTTTAATGCAATATTATAAAGATGGTGGTATAATTCCTCGCGGACCTTCAGGAGGCGATTATACTTATGTTATGACAGGAGCTTCTTCAACGCCTTTTATAGTAAGTGCTATTCAAAAAGGACTTATAAAAACCGATTTAGAGGGTGTTTATCAAGCACTTAAAAAGAACCATATGCAAGGTGGTATTATGGGGAAAGCAGGTTATGAGCATCTTACTAACTTAGGAGGTGGTTTAAAATATTATTTAGATAAAGGTTATGTGCCTCATCCATTACCAGAAGGCGACAGTTATGGAATACATTTAGATGGGTCTAGTCAAACTATGGAGTATGCTTATCAAGATTGGACTTTAGCACAATTAGCTAAAAAGTTAGGACATGTTGAGGACTATAATTACTTTTTGAAGCGTTCTGAAAATTATAAAAACGTATTTAATAAAGAAGCCGGTTGGATGGCGCCTAAAAATATAGATGGTGAATGGAATGTGGATTTCGATCCTTATCAATATGAAAATGGCTTTATTGAATCTAATGCTGCACAATCAACATGGTTTGTACCTCATGATATTGATGGTTTAGCGACTTTAATGGGAGGTAAAGAAAAAGCAGTAGAAAAATTAAATACCCAATTTAAAACGGCCGAAAAATTAAAATTCACATCAGGAACATCACATGCAGCAGAATTACACCCAGAATATTCTCGAATTCCTGTAAATTTTGGTAATCAACCATCGATGCAAACAGCTCATATTTTTAATCAATTAGGACGACATGATCTTGCTCAGTATTGGACAAGGAAAGTGGTGAAAGAAACCTTTAGTGGTTTAGCTCCAAATACAGGTTATAATGGTGATGAAGATCAAGGTTTAATGGGTAGTTTAAATGTATTAATGAAAATTGGATTGTTTCAAATGAATGGAGGAACAGAAGAAAATCCAGAATATCAAATAGGAAGCCCAATTTTCGATAAGATATCAATACAGTTACATCCAGATTATTATTTAGGAAAAGAGTTTGTAATTAAAACTCAAAATAATTCATTAGAAAATGTATTTGTAAATAGTGTCGAAATTAAGGGGGAACCTGTTAATGATTATACTATTAAACATAGAGATATTACAAATGGTGGCGAAATACTATTAGAGATGACAAACAAATCTATAGAAAAATAAAATTCATTACTTACTGAAAAAAGATAAATCTAAACACATGAAAAAAGGAATAGTATTAGCATTTTTTATTGGAATGTTTTCATTGTTTTCTAATATCAGTAATGCGCAAGATGTGCTTCATAAATATATAGACCCTATGATAGGGTCAGAAGGAGTAGGGCGTGTTTTTATAGGTCCATCTTGCCCTTATGGTATGGTAAAACCAAGTCCAGATTGTACCGCATCTCCAAATAGTGGCTGGAAACCAATGCCTATGGAAGTAACAGGTTTTAGTCAAGTACATGTAAGCGGTACAGGTGGAGGCCCTAAATATGGTAACATACAAGTTATGCCATTTTCAGGTGCTTTAGATAAGTTAGACCAAACATCTCACAGAGCTGAAGAACATGTGAAGCTAGGGTATTATCAATCTGTTTTCAAAGAAAATAATATAAAAACAGAAATTACAACTTCAGAGAAAGTAGCTTTTTATAAAATAACATATCCAGAAAACTCAAGTAAAGATTTTAAAATCGACCCCGGTTTTTTCTTAGGAGAAAAAGAAATTCCTAACAGCCGAGAATCTCAACAATTTGTAGGGTCTGAAATTGAAATCGTTTCAGATACTGAAGTTAGAGGATATAGCAGAATTAGAGGCGGTTGGAATAATGGTCGTGCATACACCGTTTATTTTTGGGCAGTTTTTGATCAACCCATTGCAAAATACGTTACTTGGAAAAATGGGAAGCTCTATGCTAATCAGACAGCACAATATGATTCTAGTCAAAAAACAGGTGCTTTACTTTCTTTTGGAAACCAAGGGAGTCAAGAGCTTCATGTTAAAATAGGGGTTTCGTATTTAAGTGCTTTAAAGGCAAAAAATAATATTGAAAAAGAGATTCCGCATTGGAATTTTAATACTGTTTTATCATCTTTAGAAAATAAATGGGAACAGATAATAAATAAAATTACACTGGCTCCAAGTACATCTCTAGATTACAAAAAAATGTTTTATACAGGGTTGTATCATACCATGTTGATGCCTGTAGATAGGTCGGGTGAAAACCCATTATGGAATGAAGTACCTTATTATGATGATTTTTATTGTATTTGGGACACTTTTAGAACCTCTAGCCCCTTAATAACACTTATAGATCCAGAACGTGAAGTTGAAATTGTTAACGCGATGCTTAATATTTATGAACGTGACGGATATCTGCCTGAAGGTAGAAGTGGTAATGATAACGGGCGTACACAAGGCGGGTCGAATGCAGAAACAGTAATTGCAGATGCTTTTGTTAAAAATTTAAAAGGTATAGATTATGAACTCGCATTAAAAGCGATGCTTAAAGATGCTGAAGTGCCTCCAGGAGGAAATGAAGAAGCAGAAGGACGAGGTGGTTTAGTCGAGTATTTAAATCTAGGTTATATCCCTTACGGAATTCCTAGAGCAGGAAATAGAACCATCGATTATGCTTACAACGATTACAACATTGCAACCGTTGCAAAAGGCTTAGGATATAACGATATTTACGAGCGTTATATGAAACAATCTAGCTACTGGGAAAACTTATGGAGAGACGATTATGAAGATGAAGGATTTAAGGGTTTTATTATGCCTAAAGATGAAGATGGTAATTGGTTAGATGATATTGTTTTTGGAAGTTCTAAAATTCAAAAACCAACATTTAAATATACAACACATGTAAAAGAATCGCCTTGGTATGTGTGCCACTGGTGTGTATTCTTTTATGAAGGCGATTCTTGGGAATATTCTTTTAGTTTGCCTCATGATATTCCAGAAATTATTAAGAAATCTGGAGGAAACGATGTGTTCAAAAATAGATTAAATACCTTTTTTGAGAAAAACTTATATAATGTAGCTAATGAGCCTTCATTCTTAACACCTACATTGTATCATTGGATTGGTCGCCCAGATTTAAGTAGCGATAGAATTGGGAAAATCATAAGAGATAATTTTAATGCTACACACATAGGTTTACCTGGTAATGATGATTCTGGGGCTATGTCTTCATGGTTAGCATTTCATATGATGGGTTTATATCCTAACGCAGGTCAACCGTATTATTTAATAAATACACCGTTGCTAGAGCAAACAAAAATACAGGTGCAAGACGGCGTATATTTTACAATAACAGCTAAAAGTTTATCTGCTAAAAATAAATATATAAAGCAAGCGTATTTAAATGGAGAGCCATATGATAAAGCATGGATAAATCATGACGATATTGTAAAAGGAGGCGAACTGACTTTTAAAATGGGCTCAAAACCATCTGCTTGGGGAACTACTATTTTACCACCTAAAAAAATATAGACACATGAAAAAACTAATTTTAATAACAGTTTGTTGTTTACTTTATAGTGCGGTAGAATCTCAAACTTATATTCCAGAAATAACAAATAATACAGAGCTGCAATATATCTGTAAATTGTATGGGCAAACAAGACCTGTGAATTTAAGACCTAAATTTGTTTCAGATACATTAATTATCGATTGGGATTTACGTAGCACAGTTAGAAAATACGCTATTTTACCCGAAGCCTTAGAAAACGGAACAGGTTTAACTTTTAATCAAGGAGAATCTCCAGATTTATTAGTTTTAGAGCCAACAGATACGTTTTTTATGATTTCAAAAGCTGCTTTTAAAGATTTAGTTTCTAATAACAAGTTTATATATAACAATACAACTTATAATTTAGATAAAACCAAAGTAGCGAATGAAGTTGTTATTGATGATAAAATAGTAAATGTCTTGTTTGTTAAAGCTGAAATAGATGAAACAGAAATGTGGATTTTAAATAACCCTAATTTTCCATTAATTTGTAAAATTTCTAAGAATCCTCTAGGAGTAAATTGTACCTTAACTGAAATTTTAGAAAGGTAATTTAAAATTAAATTTTAATCTTTTTTTATGATTAAAACAAAACGCTTTTTTTTAGTTAGTTTATCAGTTTTACTGTTCTTTTTTTTATCAAATAAGTGCGTAGATCATATTGCTCAAAATAATCTAACCGATTTTGTTATTACAAACTACGGCGCTATTCCAGATGGAAAAACATTAAATACAAAGGTAATTCAAAAAGCTATAGATGAAGCTTTTAAAAATAAAGGTGGAAGAATTGTGTTTCCTAAAGGCAAGTTTTTATCGGGCAGTATTCAGTTAAAGAGTAACGTAACTTTATATTTTGAAGAAGGAGCTGTGTTGTTAGGAAGTACAAAACCACAGGACTATTTTAAGATGGATTTCCCAGGAAGGCCAACATCTCCTAAAAAAGATGATAACTCACAATTGGCTTTAATTTTAGCACATAAAGCCAATAATATTCAACTTAAAGGAAAAGGGAAAATTGATGGCCAAGGATTAAAACTAGCTTTAGCAGTAGATAGTTTGCATCATGCAGGTGTAACTATAGATCCAAATTATAATAATAGAAGACACAGACCCAATGAAACCATGCGGCCTAAATTGTTTAGATTTTCACAATGTAACAATGTCGAAATTACAGATTTAAAAGTAGGTGAAGCATCTTGTTGGGGATTATCGTTTGAGTTATGCTCAAATCTTATTTTAGATAATCTAAAGATTTTAAATCGTTCTTATTGGAATAACGACGGAATTGATATTACAGATTGTAAAAATGTTAAGATTGTAAATTGCGATGTTAATTCTGCCGATGATGGTATTTGTTTAAAATCATATTATCCAGGGTATTTTAACGATTCTATTTATATAGCCAATTGTACCATTCGTTCCAGCGCGAGTGCTATTAAATTTGGAACAGCATCTATTGGAGGTTTTAAAAATGTAACGATTAAAGATATTCAAGTTTTTGATACGTTTCGTTCTGCCATAGCCATCCAAACAGTTGATGGTGGTTTTATAGAAAATATAAATGTTTCTAATATAACAGCAGTTAATACTGGTAATGCCATTTTTTTAAGATTAGGCCATCGTTCTGGTGAAAAACCGGGGTCAATAAAAAACGTAAGTATTAAAAATATAAAAGTTCAAGTGCCTTTTGAACGTCCAGATATTAATTACGATTTGCGAGGTCCTGAAGTCGATTTTTTTCATAATCCCTTTTCATCAGCTATTGTAGGGATTCCAGATTATAAAATTAAAAATGTAATTCTAGAAAATATTGAAATAAACTACCCTGGAAAAGCATCAAAAGGGATGGCTTATGTACCTTTAAGTCGATTAGACCAAGTACCAGAGGAAATTAAAAAAAGTCCAGAATTTTCCATGTTTGGTGAATATCCAGCCTACGGACTTTATGTAAGGCATGCAAAAGGAATCACTATGAAAAATATCAAATTTACCCTTGATGATAAAGATTTTAGACCTGCTTTTGTTTTTGATGATGTTGAAGATTTAAGTATAAATCAAATTAGTATTCCAAAAAGTGAAAAAGGTCAAATCATTCTAAAAGATACAAAGGGCGTTTCTTTAGACAATGATGCTACACAAGTGGTAGAAAAATATTAGAATTATATACAATCATGATAAAAACTAGTTTTCAATTTATTATTTGTTTTTTGTTTTCAGTTGTTTTGCCTGCGCAGGACAATATTTGGGAAGACCCTGCTATCAATCAAATAAACAGATTACCAGCTCATGCTACTTTCTATTCTTATGAAAATTTAGATTTAGCAAAGGCTAATATTCTTGAGAACTCTAAGTTTTATAAATCTTTAAATGGCGATTGGAAATTTAACTGGGTAGCAAAACCAAGTGAAGCGTCAAATACATTTCAAGATACTAATTTCGATGTGTCGAATTGGACAACCATTAATGTGCCATCAAATTGGGAAATGAAAGGTTATGGGACGCCTATTTATACAAATATTAACTATCCGTTTTTTAATAATTATCCTTTTATTAACCATAACGATAACCCTGTTGGTCATTATATTAAAAGTTTCACCATAGATGAATCTTGGAATGAGCGCGATGTTATTCTTCATTTTGGAGGTGTGTCTTCTGCTTTTTATGTTTGGATAAATAGTGAGTTTGTTGGTTACAGTGAGGATACAAGATTACCTTCGGAATTCGATATTACAAAGCATTTAAAAAAAGGAACCAATAAAATTGCCGTAAAAGTATATCGTTGGTGCGATGGTAGTTATTTAGAAGATCAAGATACTTGGCGAATGAGTGGTATTGAGCGCGACGTGTTTTTAAAAGCCGTTCCAAAAGTGAGACTTTCAGATTTTACTGTAAGAACAGATTTTGATGAACATTACGAAGATGCTTTACTGCAAATTAGACCAAAATTTACCGTAAATATTCCAGATAAATTTATTGAAAAGATTGGACATTTTAGTACGACGCCGTTAAGAACAGTTGTTGATGATTGGACGCTAACAGCTCAATTACTTGACGCAGAAGGAAACAATGTAGGCGAAGACAAAGTATTGAGTTTAGATACTTTTTTAGGTGAAGGTTACCCAGCTAGAGATAACGTGTATTTCGGAATTGTTGAGATGGCTATTAAAAAACCAAAACAATGGTCGGCAGATGTTCCTTATTTGTATACGTTGCTTTTAACGGTAAAAGATAATGAAGGGAATTCGGTAGAATTTACAAGCACTAAAGTAGGTTTTAGAGAAGTGAAAATTGACGAAAAAGGCCGGTTTTTGGTTAACGGAAATCCCGTAAAATTAATTGGCGTGAATCGTCACGACCATAGTATGACAAATGGTAAAGTGGTTTCAAAAGCCGACATGGAAAAAGATGTGCAGCTTATTAAAAAATTCAACTTTAATGCTGTTAGAACGTCTCACTATCCAAACAATCCTTATTTCTACGATTTATGTAATAAGTACGGACTTTATGTTATGGATGAAGCAAACCTAGAAACGCACGGTCTAGGTGGGAAATTATCAAATGATGCAAGTTGGGCAAATGCATTTTTAGAACGCGGTATGCGTATGGTTGAACGCGATAAAAATCATCCAAGTATTGTTATTTGGTCTTTAGGAAACGAGTCTGGTACAGGCCCAAATCATGCTGCTATGTCTGGGTGGATTAAAGATTTAGATCCAACCCGTTATATACATTATGAAGGTGCGCAAGGTGACCCAACCGATGCTAAATATCAAAGTCGTTTTTGGCCATCTCATGTAGGGAATCCAACCGACCCAAAATGGGTTGATATGTTAAGTAGGATGTATCCGCAACCTAACGAATTAGAAAGCTTAATAAATAATACAAATTTTGATAAACGTCCAGTGCTAATGTGTGAGTACGCTCATGCAATGGGGAATTCTTTAGGAAACATGAAAACCTATTGGGATGTTATTTATAAATACGACCGAGCTTTGGGTGGTTTTATCTGGGATTTTATAGATCAAGGACTGTTAAAAATTGATAGTAAAGGAAATGAATATATTGCTTATGGGGGTGATTATGGAGATATACCTAATGACGGAAGCTTTTGTATCAACGGTATTGTAACTGCAGATAGAAAACCAAAGCCAGAAATTTATGAAGCAAAAAAGGTAAATCAACCAGCAGTTATAACTGCAATAAATGCTTTGGAAGGAGAATTCGAAATTTTGAATCGTCATCATATTTCAGATTTATCTAAATATAATTTAGTTTGGAATATTATAGAGAACGGTAAAATTATTCAGTCTGGAAATGTTTCAGCATTAGCAACAAAACCGGATCAAAAGGAAGCGTTTAAAATCGATTTCAAAAATATAAAACCTAAAAAAGGAAGTGACTATTTTATAAACATAAAAGGGGAGTTGAAAGAAAGTACACTTTGGGCAAAGAAAGGTTATGTGATTTTTGAAGAACAATTTCAATTGGCTTTAAAGTCATCAAAAGCAATTGATAAAACAACAAGCAAAAAAGATTTAATTGTTGAAGAATCAGAACAATTAATTACGGTTAAAAATCAATCTATTAAATTAGTCGTTAATAAAGCTTCAGGTTATATTACATCCTATAATTTTAAAGGCATTGAACTTATAAAAAATCCTTTAAAGCTAAATTTTTGGAGACCAGAAACCGAAAACGATAAAGCGTATAGAAGGTCAATGAAAAAAACAAATGAACGCGATTGGTTTGTTGCGGGTAATTTATTTAAAGTTGAGAATATAGAAACTATTGCTTCTGAAAAAGGTAAAGTCGTTATTACTGTTAAAGGCAATATTGAAAACCCGAAAACAGAAGTAAATTTAAAGTATACAGTTTTAGGAAATGGCTATGTAAAAGTAAATCAGTCAGTAGTTATTGATAAAAACACACCTGATGTTCCTAAAATAGGAATGCAGTTTGATGTTGCCAATCAGTATAAAAAAGTAAGTTATTTTGGTAAAGGTCCACAGGCTAATTATCAGGATAGAAATACTGCAGCTTTATTAGATTTTTACAAAGGCGATGCGAATACAATGAGTTATGAATATGTAGTGCCACAAGAATACGGAAACCACATGGAAACGCGTTGGTTTAAATTGCAAAACACTTCAGGTAATGGGCTTTTAGTTAAAGGTGATAATCCTATAAACTTTAGTGTGTCTCCCTACAGCACAGAAAATTTAGATGCAGCAACACATACCAATACATTAGTAAAAAGAGGAGTGTTAACAGTTAATGTCGATTTAATTCAACAAGGTATTGGAGGCGATAATACATGGTCTTTTAAGGCAGAACCTCACTCCGAATATAAAATTAAATCTGGAGCTTATAATTACTCATTTTATTTAATTCCAATAGATAATAAGACCATTAAAATTAATCCTGAAACTATAAAATTTTAGTATGTTAAAACATTTGTATTTTGTATTCGTCTTTTTTCAATTGGGTTCATATGTTCAAGCACAATCTGGCTCTGAATTTTCTATTATAGAAAACGGAAAAACAACATCTATTTTAACAGACAAGAATGATTTTAAAGTGGTACAAATTGCATCCGATTTGTTTATCAAAGATGTATTGAATATTTCAGGACAAAATGTAAAAAGAGCAATTGATAAAAATGCAACATCTGGAATCGTTATAATGGCGGGAACGATAGGGAAAAGTAAATATATCGATGCCCTTATTGCTAAGAATAAAATAGATGTTTCAAAAATTGAGGGAGATTGGGAACGTTATGCAATACAAGTCGTTGAGAACCCTAAAAAAGGCATAGAAAAAGCATTAGTAATTGCAGGTAGCGACCGAAGAGGAACCGCTTATGGAATTTTAGAATTATCAAGAAAAATAGGTGTTTCTCCATGGGAATGGTGGGCAGACGTTACTCCTTATAAAAGTGAAACAATTAGTGTCCCAATTGAAAATAAAGTATCTAAAAAACCATCTGTAAAGTATAGAGGGGTGTTTTTAAACGATGAAGATTGGGGATTGCAACGTTGGGCAGCTTTAAATTATGAACCAGAAACGGGTGACATGGGATCAAAAACCTATGCCAAAGTATTTGAATTATTATTACGATTAAGAGCCAATACTATTTGGCCAGCAATGCATAGAAGCACAAAACCTTTTTATTCATTTCCTGAAAATAAATTGATAGCTGACAATTATGCAATTGTTATAGGAACATCGCACGCTGAACCTATGTTAAGTAATATTAATACAGAATGGAATCATGAAACTATGGGAGAGTATCGTTATGATACAAATTCTGAAGTTATAAAAAAAATGTTTGCTAAGCGTACAAAAGAAACCGCTAAATATGAAGGTATTTATACTACAGGTATGCGAGGAGAACATGATTCGCCTATGATTGTTGGTGAAGATGATACAGATCAGCAAGTAAAATTATTAGAACAAATAATTAAAGATCAGCGTACTATTTTGAAAAAGGAAACCAAAAAAGATCCAAAATTAGTGCCTCAAGCTTTTGTTCCGTATAAAGAAGTTTTAAAATATTACCAAAACGGATTAAACTTACCAGAAGATATTACACTCGTTTGGACCGATGACAACTATGGTTATATGCGTCAATTAAGTAATCTAGAAGAGCAAAAACGTGCAGGAGGAGCTGGTGTGTATTACCATACTTCGTATTGGGGAAGACCGCATGATTATTTATGGTTAAACTCGACAAATCCTGTTTTAATGTGGGAAGAAATGACTAAGGCTTACGAGTTTAAATCACAAGATTTATGGGTTTTGAATTGTGGCGATATTAAACCACATGAGTATAGCATGGAGTTGTTTTTAGATATGGCTTGGGATATGGATAATTTTCAAAAAAGCACATCTGTAAAAGAACATATGACAACTTGGGCTACAAGAGAATTTGGTGCTACTATTTCGTCTGAAACTACCGATTTATTATTTGAAAATAACAGACTAGCTTATATACGACGACCAGAGTTTATGGCTTGGAGTCATGTAGAACCTGTTGTTAAAGCAGGTAAAACCGAAATGACACAATATCATTATGGCGATGAGGTAAATGCTAGAATTGAAGCATATAGAAAATTAGATAAAAGGGTAGATAGTTTATATCAAAAAGTAGATTCAAACCGCAAAGATGCTTTTTATCAATTGGTGTATTATCCAATAATAGGAGCGTCAAAATTAAATCAGAAATGGCTGTATAGTTATAAAAATAATTTTGCAGCACAACAAGGAAAGTCGAGTGCAGCTTATTTTGGTGAACAGGCTTTAGGTGTTTTTGAGCGCATTCAAAAAGAAACAAATTATTATAATAAAATACTTCAAAAAGGAAAATGGAATCATATTATGACGATGTCTCCTCGTAGTTTGCCTGTGTTTTCAAAACCAACATACACAACATTTGATTCAGATGAAAAACTGAGTTTAGGATTGGCTTTAGAAGGCTATCAAATGGAAGTGAATTACGATATTGTAAATAGTTTTGCAGATGTATTGCCCGTTTTCAATAGCTATACAGACAACCGTTATTTTATTGATGTTTTTTTAAAAGGAAAAGGCGATTTACAATGGACAGCGAAACCAAAACAGGATTGGATAAAACTTTCAGAAACATCTGGCACATTACAAAGTGAATCAGGGAAACAAGAAAAGCGTTTGTGGGTAAGTATTGATTGGGACAAAGTGCCAAAAGGAGAAAACAAAAAAGAGGCACCTTTGGGGCATGATTTTCAATTAATTCCACCAAGTTATAAGGTTAACAGTGCTATAGATTTTGTGACAGCAGATAGTACGATAACTATTGGGATTTCTGTATTTAATCCTAAATTTTCAGATTTAAAAGAATATAAAGGCTTTGTTGAAGATAAAGGTTATGTATCTATAAATGCTGAAAACTATACACGTAATAAAGCTGGTAAAGAAGCAAAATGGGAAGTTTTTGAAGGACTAGGTTATTCTGGTAAAGTTGTTAGTCCGTTACCTAGAAGCGTCGAGTCTGAGAGCAATTTAAAACATGTTCAAGAAAATAGCCCAGTATTAGAATACGATTTCTATACTTTTAATTTTGGAGAAGTTGATGTTAATTTACAAGCAGTGCCTACGCATGCTATTCACAATGATAGAGGTGTGCGTTGTGCTATCGCTATTGATGATTATGAACCAGTAATTGTAGACTTTCAGACCTTTGGAAGAAGTGATACTTGGAAACAGAATGTACTCAAAAATGCCAGTGTAGAATCGGTTAAGCAAATAGTAAACAAAGCAGGAAAGCATACTTTAAAAATTTGGATGATAGATTCTGGAATCATGATAGATCAAGTATTAATTGATTTGGGAGGTTGGAAAAATTCATATGCGTTCCCAAAAGAATCAATAAAGCAATAAAATAAATATGAGTTTTTTATTAAGATGTTTTTCTATTCTACTTTTATTAATCACATTTTCTTGTGAAAAAGAGGAAAGCAATGTCTTTAAAAAACAACAAATAGCCTTTATAGCAGATGCACATTTTGCTGATATTTATGGAGAATTTCAAGACGCGAGTTACAAAGGGATTAAAAACCCAGTAACGGGTGAATATGCAAATATTAGAACCATGAGTTCGCAATTGCAATCCACACGAATTTTTAACGAAAATTATTTTGCTTTTATAACAGCATTAAATGATATTGTTAATAGAGGCATAAAAATAGTCGCGCTTCCAGGAGATTTTAGTGATGACGGACAACCAATACATATTAGAGGGTTAAGAAGAATACTTACTGAATATTCAAAAAAACATGACATTTCTTTTTATGTAACAACAGGAAATCATGATGCCGTAAGACCTTTTACACAAGAAGCTAAAAAAACAGATTTTTTAGGAAAAGGAGGTAAAGAACAAATTATTACCAGTGTTAAAACAAATTCGATTTCAAAAGAAAATGAATTAGAACCTATTGTAACATTCGATATTAAAAATTGGGGTTATAAAGACATGATGCTTGAGATGGTCGATTTTGGTTTTTTTCCAAAAAAGAATGATTTGTATTGGGAAACACCTTTTTCAAAATACAATTATGAAACTTATAATTTCGACTTAGCATTAAAAGAATCAGTTTTAGAAAAAAGAGTTTATACTATTTATGAAACTAATTTATCTATTCCAGATGCTAGCTATTTGGTAGAACCAGTAAAAGATGTTTGGTTATTAGCTATCGATGCGAATGTATATGTGCCTAAAGAAGATTTGTCGCGTTTAAAGGATAATCCAAAAGATTTTTCGGGAGCAAGTATTGGTTATAACAATGTGCTTTTATACAAAAGACATTTAATTGATTGGGTGAAAAGTGTTTCAGAGCAAGCAAAAAAGAAAGGGAAAATATTAATCGCTTTTAGTCATTATCCTATGGTCGATTTTAATGACGATGCTTCCACTGAATTAAAACAATTCTTCGGAGATAATAAAATGCAGTTGCATAGGGTACCAGATGAGAATGTTGCTAAAATATTTGCCGATTCGGGGATTAATATTCATTTTGGAGGACACATGCATATTAATGACACAGGAGTGAGAACGACTAAAAAAGGAAATACTCTATATAATATTCAAACACCATCATTAGCAGCTTATACACCCGCTTATAAGATATTGACTATACATTCTAATGCAGCATTTGAAGTAGAAACAGTAGTTATAGATTCAGTTAAAAACTATAGCAGCTTATTTCCTTTTTATAAAGAAGAATATGCATACTTGCAGGAAACAATGCATTTTAAAATTTGGAATAAAAATATTTTAGATGCTAAAACATATAAAGAATTTACAGAATGGCATTTAAAGGAATTGGTAAGACTTCGTTTTTTGCCAAATGATTTTCAGGTTGATTTTTTAGAGACTTTTGTAAAAGCTTCTGGTAAAGATTTACTACTTTTAAATACAAGTGAACATGAGGTTGTTAAAATCAAAGAGCAACTGTTAAAACAAGGTTTAGAATTAAGTAGTTTTAGCAATTGGTCTGGGTTCGATATGATTTTTGACTTTTATAAATTAAGAAGTGCCGACCAATTAGCAATTCCAGAAGTTGGTGTTGAAAGATTAAAACAATATCATCTAGTTTGCGAGCAATTAAATGAAAGTCAAGATGAAAATCTTGTTTTATGGTCAAGAATATTTCAAAAAACATTGAAAGGTCAACCATCAAATCATTTTAAAATAAACTTGATTTCAAATAAAATAGAATCAATTAATCCTTGAAATTCATTATATTATTCAACCTTTATCATTGGATAGATAATTTAATTATGACAAATAAATTTTTAATATTATTTTTTTGTTTCAGTTGTTTTTTAGCTGTTAATTCTCAGAATATAAAATTTGAGCATTATAACGATAATAGTGGTTTGTCACATAATTCAGTTAGATATATTTCCCAAGATAACAATGGTTTTATGTGGTTTGGAACCTTTTCTGGGCTAAACCGTTTTGATGGCTATCAGTTTAAGTCTTATTTAAGCTCTTTTCCAGGAGAAAATAAAATATTAAATGACGATATAACGGCATTAGAGTATGATAAAGCTTTTAATAATTTATGGATAGGAACAAGAAAAGGATTAACGCTTTTTAAAAGTGATACGGGTGTTTTTAAAACATTTTTGAACGAAAAAGACAATCCAAATAGTTTGCAGGATGAAGAGATTCGATCTTTACATGTAGATGAATTTAAGCGTATTTGGGTAGGGACAAAAACTAAAGGTGTTTATATCTTTTATCCAAAACAAAATAGATTCGAAAAAGTCTTTATTGAAGGCTTTGAATATGTCAAGGAAATTTATAGAGACAAAAAAGGAAATATCTGGGTAGGTAGTTTTGCAACGGCATCTGTTGCTAAAATTACTTTAGATACTAAAGGTGAAATAGTAAAAATAGCAGATTATACACTTTCAATTCCAAATTCAGAAGAGAAAAACCCTTATATTAATTTTATTTATGAAGATGATAAGTTCGATATGTTTGTTGGTACTCGTGAAGGATTGTATAAGTTGGATAATGCTTCTAATACTTTTAAGAATCTTTATATAGAAGATGATGATATAAGAGGGAGTTTAGGTCCTTATTTTTTAACAGTAGTTCAAGGTCCAAATGGAAAATATTGGGTTGGTACTTTAGGAGGGATACTAGAATGTGATCAATTAGAAGATATAAATAAGGGTAAATATAGATGGTATTATTCAATTTTATCTGATGATACGTCTTTAGTTGATAATTTGGTATATGCACTTTATTTTGATGATTCAGGAGTATTGTGGATTGGTACAGAAGATGGATTGGATAAATATGACCCTTATGAGAATCAGTTTGTATTAAGTAAAGATATTTCTAAATATATAGGGAATCAAGCACCACGAATACGAGGGTTTTCTAAAACTTATGATAATAAAATAATTACTGCTACAAGGCATAACGGACTTTTTATCTCAAACCAAAATGGAGGATTTGTTCCATTATATAATAATCAAAAAGATATAGCTAGTATATATTCAGACGATGGAAAAATATTTTATTGCGGTTTATGGAACGGGAAAATTTTAGTATATAATTATGTTACAAATAATTCTAAAGAGGTTGATGTAGGTTTTGAAGCTTCCGCAGTATTTGCTTTTTCTAAAATTTCAGATTCAACAATTATGGTTGGTTCTTTTGGAGAAGGGGCGGTAATGCTAAATATAGAGAGTTTAAAAGTGCAAGATGCCAAAAGTAGATTATTGCCAGGTTTTGCTATTAATGCTATTGAAAAAGATCAAGTAGATAATTTATGGTTTGCGACTCAAACTGGTATTGTAAAATATCATGGAAAATCAGGTATTATAGAAACTTATAAATTGGTTTCTAATAAAGTAAATGGACTTGTAAACGATGAGGATGTAAGCGATGTTATGGTAGATAATAAAGGTAAAGTATATGTTTCTACACGTACAGGATTAAGCTATTACGAGCCGCAGACTAATGACTTTAAGTATTTAACAGAACCAAAGGAACTTGTTGGTAAGTGGATTACAGACATGGTTACTGATATCAATGGCGATTTATGGTTAAACATAAATAATAATAGTGTCGCAAGACTTAAAAATGATTTAAAAGACATCAATATTTACCAAGTAAATAGCGGTAATAGGTTAGATGTTTTTAGTTCAAGTGGATTTTATAATGATAAGGATTCTAATATTTATTTAGGAGGTAAAAATGGTATTATTTATTTCTCTCCTGAGACTATTATAGAAAATGAATGGTCTCCAACTCCAATCATTACAGAGTTTAAAATTCAGAATAAAGAAGTGCTTCCTGGAATGGAAATTAACGGACAAGTGCCTTTGATAAAAGATTTAAATTTTAGTAAAAGAGTCGAGTTAGACTATAAAAATCGTAATTTCTCACTTCAGTTTTCAGCACCATCATTTTCAGATACCAAGCTTAACAAGTTTGAATACATGTTAGAAGGCTTTGATAAGGATTGGATTAATGCTAGTAGTAATTCAAGAACCATTCAATATACAAATCTCTTTCCGGGAGATTATGTGTTTAAAGTAAAAGCGAGTAATAGTTACGGGTATTGGAGTGAAATAGAGTCATATCAGATAAAAATCACATCTCCTTTTTGGTTAACACCACAAGCATTTATATTGTTTACAGTTGTTTTTATATTGCTTTTTTATTTTACAAGAAGAGAGCTGAAAAATAGAAGTAAATTAAAACAAGAACTCTTAACTGAGAAAGTAAGTAGAGAACGTGATGTTAAATTAAACAATGAAAAACTTCGCTTTTTTACAAACATATCTCATGAATTAAGAACACCTTTGACACTTATTTTAGGCCCTTCTAAACAGCTTATAGAAGAAAGTAAAGGCTATGCAACCGACTATCAAAAAAGCAGATATAATTTAATACACGATAATGCCAATAGATTATTGAATTTAGTAAATCAAGTATTAGATTTTAGAAAATCTCAAACGGGAGAATTAAACCTAAAAGTATCTAAAACTGATATTATACCATATACTAAGAATATTTTCGATTCATTTAAAGAATTAGCATTTAATAAGCATATTCAATTAAATTTTAATTCAGATATACCAGAGATTATTGGTTGGGTTGATAATGATAAGTTAGATAAAGTATTATATAATTTACTGTCTAATGCTTTAAAATTCACTAATAAATACGGAAATGTAGATTTGTTTGTAAAGCTGAAAGATGGTGTAGAAAATATGTTGGTTGTTGAAGTAAGCGATAACGGTATAGGGATTCCTTTAAAAAGTCAGGAAAAAATATTTACTAGATTTTATCAAGCTAGTAACAGTAAAAGTCATAATACAGGTTCTGGTATAGGCTTGTCGTTAGTCAAATCTTTAGTAGAACTTCATAAAGGTATTATTAAAGTAGAGAGTGAACCAGAAAAAGGTAGTGTGTTTACAGTAGAAATACCAATAGACCGTGATTCATATCAAGATAATGAGGTTTTTGAATACGATTTTAAACAAGGGAAAGAAGAACCGCTACCAAAGATTGAAGCAAAAAAAGTTATTCAGAGTACCGAATTAAAACAAAAAATACTAGTAGTAGAAGATAATATAGAGCTTAGAAAGTATTTGGTTGATTATTTATCAGATTATTATAAAGTTTATGAAGCCGATAACGGAGTAAATGGATTAAAAATTTGTAGAAAAAAGAAACCTATTTTATGTGTCACAGATGTTATGATGCCTATAATGGGAGGTTTAGAGTTTTGTGAAGAATTAAAGAATGATGAGTTTATTAGTCACATTCCTGTAGTTATGTTAACAGCGCTTTCTGATAATGAAGATAAAGTTAAGGGGTATGGTACTGGAGCTGATGGTTATTTGGTAAAACCTTTCGATCCGTCGTTGCTTAAAACTGTTATTGAAAATATCATTAAATCCAGATTAGAATTAAAAGCTAAATTTTCAGGAGAGGTTGAAAGTGAAGTTGGTTTACTTACGCATTCACCAATTGATGAAGAATTAATGAATAAAGTAACTAATTTAATTAATGAAAATTTAAGTGAAGTTGATTTTTCTACAGATTTCATGTGTAAAGAATTAGGAGTAAGTGCTTCAAAACTATATCGAAAAATTAAAGAACTAACTGATTTAGCGCCTAATGAATTTATAAGAACAATGCGTCTTAAAAAATCAGCTCAACTATTAAAAACTAAAAAATATAACGTTTCAGAGGTTACTAATTTAGTCGGTTTTAATGATCCGCTATATTTTAGCAGATGTTTTAAAAAACAATTTGGTTTTCCTCCTAGTAAGCTTATAAAGTGATTGTTATACCCTTTTTTTATTGAGCTTTAAATAAATCTATCCATATTTTTGATGCATCTGTCCATTTTTTAATCGTTTTAAAAAGGGAACTTCGTTGTTCATAATAATAATAATAATAATGAAACACCCTTGGCTTAGGATTTAGTAAAAAAGAAAAATAGCCACAAGGATGTTACATGTGATAATTAAATAACAATAACTGTAAACACATGAAAAATGCATTAAATAAAGATCAGCAAAATCCGATGGAGAATGTTGATGACTGGGAAGAAAACTTGTTAGATAGATACCCAGATCCAGACGATATTACAACCGATAAGGAAAAAGAAGAGTTTAGAAATTATGTGGATTCAGAGAGGCTAGAAACGGTTAAAGAATTTTATAGAATTAACCATTTGTATCAAACGTATGATTTTGTTTGTGAAAAAGAAGCTGATTTTTTAAGATTCAATAGAAAAGAATTATCTGTTTGGGATGCTGTAGAGTTTCTAAACACTTTAGTAGATGATAGCGATCCAGATATAGATTTAGATCAAACCCAACATCTTTTGCAAACATCAGAAGCAATAAGAGCTGATGGTCATCCAGATTGGTTTGTGCTTACTGGTTTTATACACGATTTAGGAAAGGTTTTATGTTTGTTTGGAGAACCACAATGGGCAGTAGTTGGAGATACATATCCTGTTGGATGTGCTTTTTCAGATACTATTGTTTATTCTGAATTTTTTAAAGAAAATCCAGATTATTCAAACCCAAAATACAATACCAAATTAGGGGTTTATAAAGAGCATTGCGGACTAGATAATGTGAAGATGAGTTGGGGACATGATGAGTATTTATACCAAATACTGAAAGATTATTTGCCAGAACCAGCTTTGTATATGGTAAGATACCATTCGTTCTATTCTCAACATAGAGAAAACTCGTATAGACATCTAATGAATGATAAAGATGTTGAAATGTTTGAATGGGTTAAGAAATTCAATCCTTACGATTTATATACAAAAGCACCAGTTAAGCCAGATGTAAAAGCATTAATGCCTTACTATAAGGAATTAGTAGCTAAATATATACCCAACAAATTAAAGTTTTAAATAGTTTGAAATTATTTTTTAGTATGATACGATACTGTGTCTTACTTCATTATGCACTTAGATTAACCAACAACTAAAATCAACCAACTAATTATGTATACCGTTATTTCATTTATTGTCTTTACAGCTTTTGTAGCTATTTTTTCTTGGTACAAGTTAAGAAAGGAGAAATTAGATTCTCAAGACGGTTATTTTTTAGGAGGCAGAAGTTTAACAGGCGTTGTTATAGCAGGGTCTATGTTGCTTACAAATATTTCTACAGAGCATTTAATTGGAATGAATGGATCTTCATATAAAAACGGATTCATAATTATTGCTTGGGAAGTTACATCAGCATTAGCTTTAGTGATCGCCGCTATTTATTTTGTTCCTAAATATTTACGAATGGGACTTACAACTATTCCGGAGTATTTAGAAAATAGATTTGATAGTACAACAAGAACGTTGGTCGCGTTATTTTTAATGATTTCTTTTATTGTAACATTAATCCCTATTGTTTTATATACAGGGGCTATAAATATTGAAAGTATTTTTAATATATCAGAAGTATTAGAGGTTACTAAAGAAGAAGGTTTATGGATAACGGTTGTTTTTATTGGAGTTTTAGGGTCTATTTACGCTATTTTTGGAGGCTTAAAAGCAGTCGCTGTTTCAGATACTATTAATGGTTATGGACTTTTAATTGGTGGTTTAGCCATTCCATTATTTGCACTTATTAGTATTGGAGACGGGAACCCTCTAGATGGTTTAATTAAGGTTTACAATCATAGTCCAGAAAAGTTTAATGTAATAGGCGCTAAAGATTCGGTGTTGCCATTTGGAGTTTTGTTTACAGGACTCATAATAAATCAACTCTATTTTTGGAGTATGAATCAAACTATTATTCAACGCGCTTTGGGTGCTAAGAATTTAGTTGAAGCTCAAAAAGGATTACTTTTTACAGGCGTATTAAAAATTTTAGTGCCTCTTATTATAATTTTACCTGGCGTTATAGGTTTTTATTATTTTGGAGATTCGCTTTACGATAATCAGGATATGATTTACCCTGAACTTATCAAAAAAGTATTGCCAGTTGGTTTAGTTGGTATTTTTGCAGCTATTGTGTTAGGAGCTGTTTTAAGTACTTTTAATAGTGTATTAAATAGTGCTGCAACCATATTTAGTATTGATGTTTATAAAAGACATTTTGGTAAAGATGCCAGTGATAAAAAATTAGTAAGAATAGGGAAGTTAACTTCTACTGTTTTAGCTGTTTTTGCTATACTAGCAGCGCCTATGGTTGCTAATGCGCCAGATGGTTTGTATCAATTATTACAACAATTAAATGGTATCTTTTTTATTCCTATTGCATCTATAATGTTAGCTGGGTTTTTTCTAAAAAAGATATCTGCAATGGGTGCTAAAGCGGCATTAGTTGTAGGTCTTGCGTTTTATATATTAACCACCTTTGTCTTTAAGGTTAATATTCATTTTGTACATATTTGGGGTATTGAGTTTTTATTGAATTTAGCCGTTATGTTTGGAGTGTCTTATTTCTATCCAGCAGATTCAGAATATAATGAAGAAGATTTACATATTGTAGAGCTAAAAACATGGAAATACACCAAGCCAATGGCTATATTTTTATGTGCGGTTACAATACTTATATATGTGTTATTAGGTAATAATTAAATTAAAATCCGTGAAATTTTCAATCAATAAAGCAATAAAATCAATACTCTTAGTAAGTGTTATTTGTGTCTTTCTTTACAGTTGTAATTCTGAAGTAAAACAAAAACAAGCGTTTACACCTTCTGAAGCTTTAATTCAAAGGGTTTTACCAAATCATGCGTCAAATTTTATTGTAGAAATTGATACATTAACTGTTGAAGATTGGTTTGAATTAGAATCAAAAAACAATAAAATCATATTAAGAGGAAATAACCATGGTTCTATAGCCTCAGCATTATATTTTTATTTAAAAGAATACACACATTCTCAAATTACTTGGAACGGTACTAATATTAATGTAACTGAAGATTTACCTGAGGTTTCAAAGTTAATTCATAAAAAAACACCTTACAAGTACCGTTACTATTTTAATTACTGCACATTTAATTATACTATGAGTTGGTGGGATTGGAATCGTTGGGAAAAAGAAATAGATTGGATGGCTTTACATGGTATTAATATGCCATTAGCAATTACAGGTGAAGCCTATGTTTGGGATGAGGTTTATAAATCGTATGGTTTTACAGATAAAGATTTAGATCCTTTTTTTAGCGGACCCTCTTATTTCTCTTGGTTTTGGATGGGCAATTTAGATGGTTGGGGCGGCCCGTTGCCAATGAGTTGGAAAGAAAGCCACAGAGATTTACAAATAAAAATATTGAGACGCGAGAGAGAATTAGGTATGAAACCTGTTTTACCAGCATTTACAGGTCATGTGCCAGCGTCTTTTAAGAAGTTTTTTCCAGATGCTAATTTAAAGCAAACTAACTGGGGAAACGATTTTGAAGACACTTATATATTAGATGCTAACGATCCGTTATTTGCTGAAATAGGAAAGAAATTTCTAGAAAAACAAACGGAAATCTATGGAACCGATAATTTGTATTCTGCTGATACTTTTAATGAAAATGAACCACCTTCAGACGATCCTGAATATTTATCAGCACTAAGCGACAAAGTTTATGAAGGTATGAAAGCTGCCGATCCAGAGGCTATTTGGGTCATGCAAGGTTGGTTGTTCTATAGCCACAGAGATTTCTGGAAAGCTCCACAAATAAAAGGATTATTGGATGCGGTTCCAGATGATAAAATGATTATTCTTGATTTAGCTTCAGAAATTGAACCTGTTTGGAAACGAACAGAAGCTTTCTATGGAAAACAATGGATTTGGAATATGCTTCACAATTTTGGAGGGAACATTAGTATGTTTGGAAGAATTGAAACCATTGCCGAAGAACCTGCAAAAGCTTTAACGGATGCTAATTCAGGTAATCTTAAAGGTATTGGGTTGACTATGGAGGCGATAGAACAAAATCCTGTTTTATATGAATTAATGACCGATAATACTTGGAGAGATACTTCAATAGATTTAAATGCATGGCTTAAAAAATATATTCTTAATCGTTATGGTAAAGAAACTGATAATTTGTTACAAGCATGGGATATACTTGTTCAAACAGCTTATAACGGAAAAGAAATTAGAGACGGAGCCGAATCTATTATTGTGGCAAGACCAACTTTTGAAGGTTATAGAAGATGGGCAAGAACAAAGTTGAATTATGCGCCAGAAGATTTATTACCCGCTTGGGATTTGTTTATCAAATCTATTCCAGATTGTGAAAACTATGATGGTTTCGAATACGATTTGGTTGATGTAACACGTCAAGTATTGGCTAATTATGCATTGCCTTTACAACAAGAGTTTGCTAGAGCTTATAAAGAAAATAATAAAGAAGCTTTTAATAAATACAGTTCAGAGTTTATTGAATTAATAGAAGATATAGATCGTTTGCTTGCTACAAGAAAAGATTTTCTATTAGGACCATGGATTGATGATGCAAGAAGTTGGGGAACTACCGAAGCAGAAAAAGCAATTTACGAGCAAAATGCACGTGATATTATTACACTTTGGGGAGGCGCTGATAACAGACTTCATGAATACGCAAATAGACAATGGAGTGGTGTTTTTACAGATTTTTATAAACCACGTTGGGAACAATTTTTCACAGATGTAAAAGCTGACTGGGGAACATTTAATCAAGATGCTTTTGATGCTAAAATAAAATCATGGGAATGGGGATGGGTAACTTCTAGAAGCGATTATCCACTTGAAGCAACAGGTAGTTCATCAACTATCGCTAAAGAATTACATGATAAATATAGATCTAAAATTGAGCCTTTAACAAAGCGTTTACCTATTATTAAATACAATTATTAATGACGGAAATAATCCAAAAATCTAATCGTTTTTTGTCCTTAGATGTTTTCAGAGGGTTGACTATTTGTTTAATGATTATTGTAAATACACCTGGTACAGGAGCCAATCTATATCCGTATTTGGTACATGTACAGTGGTTTGGTTTTTCGCTTGCAGATTTAGTGTTTCCATCATTTTTATTTGCTATGGGGAATGCTATGAGCTTTTCCATGAACAAACTAAAACAAGCTGAAACTAGTTTTGCTTTAAAAAAAATAATTAAGCGCACCTTTTTAATCTTTTTGTTTGGGTATTTAATGTATTGGTTCCCTTTTTTTAGAGAAGGCATAGATGGAGCATGGGAACTAAAACCAATAAGTGAAACACGTATTATGGGTGTTTTACAGCGTATTGCATTGTGCTATTTATTTGCATCTCTAATATTTTATTATTTCTCCGAAAAAGCAGCGGTTATTATTTCTGCAATAATTTTGTTGGCCTATTGGGGAATCTTATATCTATTCGGAGAATCAGGAGCAGTTTTGGATATGGCAACAAATGCTATAGCAAAGTTAGATCTGTCAATATTAGGAGATGGGCATATTTATAAAAAAGATAGTATTCCATTCGATCCAGAGGGTATATTGAGCACCTTGCCGTCTATTGTAAATGTTCTTGTTGGTTATATTGCAGGTTCTTTTGTTCAGCAAAAAGGAAAGACTTATGAAGGTATTAGTAAATTACTAATTGCAGGTTTCTTATTAGCTGCATTAGGACTTTGGTGGGATTTAATTTTTCCTATATCTAAAAAACTTTGGACGAGTTCTTTTGTGCTATACACAGTAGGTTTAGATTTATCTATCATGGCTGTTTTAATTTATGCTATAGAATTAAGAAAGGTGAAGTTTGGTGTTGCCTTTTTTGATATCTTCGGAAAAAACCCTTTGTTTATTTATCTATTTTCAGAGTTGTTCTATATCATATTACGACAAATTAAAACCAGTTCTGGATTAGATCTTTTTGAATGGGTAAGTGAAAGGATTTTTCAAAAAATATTACCAGGAGCATTTGGAGCTTTAGTAACAGCATTAGCTTTTATGATGTTATGTTGGTCATTAGGTTGGTGGCTAAATAAAAAACGAATTTATATTAAAATATAATTTACTATTAATATTATTAGTCGTTCTTGTACTTTTGAAAGTAAATAGACGTTTTTAATTTTATGTTATATATTTTAATAGCTGAAGACACCAATGCTAGCAAAGTACTACTGGGTATTTTGTTTGTTGTATTAGCATCCATCATCTTATATTATACTTTTAGGTTGATAGAAATGGCCTATGTATTAAAGTTTAAAAAACCATTGTATAATCATTTTTATATTTATTTAAGGACACTAAATGATAATCAAAAAGGTGTTTTAAGACAACAATTTTCGTTTTATAATAATCTTAGTAATAAAGAAAAAAAATATTTCGAGCATCGGGTGGCCTCTTTTTTAAAAGATAAAGATTTTATTAGTAGAGAAGGTGTTATAATAACAGATGAAAAACAAGTTTTAATTGCTGCAACAGCAGTCATGTTAACTTTTGGATTTAGAGATTTTTATATTGGGCTTATTTCAAAAATTGTAATATATCCAGAAGCCTTTTATTCTAATACAAATAATGCTTATCATAAAGGGGAATTTAATCCGAAGCTTAAAGCACTTGTGCTTTCGTGGAAAGATTTTCAAGAGGGTTATAGAATTGATAATGATAATTTAAACTTAGGTATTCATGAATTTACACATGCTATTCATTTAAACAGTATAAAAGAACGTGATGTTAGCTCAATTATATTCAAAGATTCTTTTAAAGAGTTGTCAGTACTATTAACTTCAAAGGCAGGAATAAAAGAAAAGTTAGTTAAATCTGAATATTTTAGAGGTTATGCTTATACCAATCAATTTGAGTTTTTAGCAGTCATAATCGAAAATTTTATAGAAACACCTCAAGATTTTAGATCTGAGTTTCCTCTCATATATGGTAAAGTTAAGCAGATGCTTAATTTTAATGTTGGTGGATATTAAAGATGATTAGGGTTACTTGTTTGTTATCAATGAATGTATAAATATAATATTTCAACATTCTTTAAATAGGAGCTAAAAGCTACTACATAAATATTGAAACTTGTTCTTATTTTTTTGACTTTAGTTCTTCTATTTGAGCCTCTAAATTAATAATGTGTGTTTTTAACGGTATAATTGCTTCTTCAACGTCGTTCATAGTATAACGCTGTATAATATGTTGTGGGCAATTCCAATCGTAAGCTTCTATGTGAAAAATCATCATGCGTTCAGGTTTAAAATTATAGTCTTCCAAATTGAGGGATTCTTTTAATTCAGGATTATCCTTTAATACTATTATTTCAGATTTGGCAAATATTTTAAGTCTTGATTTATTAGGGTAATCCATAATAAATAACGAAACCTTGTTATTCGTTTTAATATTTCCAACTGATACATACTGCTTATTTCCTGAAAAATCTATAAATCCTAGACGTTTAGAATCTAATACTTTTAAAAATCCTTTGGGACCACCACGGTGTTGAATATATGGATAGTTTTTTGTTCCTATGGTTGCCATATAAAAACTGTCACGTTTCTCTATAAAGCTTATTTCGCTATGAGTTAATCCATCAATTATATTAAACTTTTCCATGCGCTCATAGCCATTTCTGCTACCATGTTTTGTTTGTAATTTTTTAACTGCATCTGTAAATGCTATTTCTGCGAAATTTTTAGCCATTATAATTGTTTTAAGCTATTAGTCGTTAATATAAAATACAAGGAAATTTAATTTGTTTCCTTGTATTTTATTATAAAGGTTTTAAGACGTTGTAACCTCATATTTAATTAAAAATATTAATGGTATAGCATAAGCTAAGTGCCTAACCAACGTTATTAATGGCATTGCAGGCGATAAATCTATCCCAGCGACTCCTGCTCCTAATAATGGGAGCATAAATAACCATACTAATGCAACGGTTTCAGCTGCGACAAAAATTAATGGTCTTAACCATTTAGGACCCCAAAGTGACGGTGCAATTCCAGTAAAAAGAATGGCTAATAAAATACCGTTAGAGTAGTGACCAATAACACCATAAGTTAAGCCTAATCCAGTTTTTGCTCCAAGTATTTCTGGTATGTCCCACCAGTTTCCTGTTATAATTAATCCGACTAGATCAAATAAGATGGTTCCTATAAATCCGGCTATTATAGCATTTTTCCAATTTATCGTTTTCATAATTCTGTTTTTTGAATGGTTATTAATGTTGTTTGAAAATGTCTTGAATTTAAAATGGGGTTTAGGTAAGTTCTTTTAATTTTACCATAACTTGATTCTTTGAGATCTTTTAAAGAAATATAATTTGTATTCATGAGATCCTTTTTTTTTAATAGAGAAAATCAGTTCAAGAAGACGTAATCTTTTTATTTAACAAGGAATATGTATAAACTCGAACTGACTGCTACTAACTAACACTTATTGAATTTTATTTTTCTTTAAAAAGTTTAAAATATAATTAGCTATTTCTTCTCCTTTTTCTTCTAAGGCAAAATGCCCTGTATCTAACAAATGAAATTCCAAGTTTTTTAAATCTCTTTTGTATGGATGTGCACCATCAGCAGGAAAAATATAGTCGTTTTTTCCCCAAACAATTAGAGTAGGAGGTTGGTGGTCTCTAAAATACTGTTGCCATTCTGGATATAAAGGCACATTCGTTCTATAGCTATAAAACATAGCCAATTGAATATCGTTATTTTCAGCTCTTGTAAGGTGTTGTAAATCTATATTCCAGTTATCAGGACTTATTTTTGATACATCTTGCACACCATGTGTGTATTGCCATTTTAAGCCATCAGGTGAATGAAACCCTTCTAATGGTTTTCCATTTTCAGGCGTATAGTCGTTCCAGTATTTTTTAATAGGTATCCAGAAATCTTTCAATCCTTCATCGTACGCATTTCCGTTTTGAATGATTAATGATTCTATGCGTTCAGGATATTTAGAAGCAATTCTAAAGCCAATTGGCGCACCATAATCCATCAAATAGATACTGTATTTTTCAATATTTAATTTTTCTAGAAACCCTTCTACAATATTTGACATATTATCAAATGAATATTCGAAGTCTTTTATTAATGGTTGATCACTTCTCCCAAATCCTGGGTAATCAGGAGCTAATACATGATATCGAACAGACAAGTCTGTTATTAAATTTCGAAACATATGTGATGATGTTGGGTAGCCATGTAATAAAAGGATTGTAGGCTTATTTATATCTCCAGCTTCTCTATAAAAAATATTTAATCCGCTTACTTCTATTGTTTTGTATGAAGTTGTATTATTAATTATAGGTTCTGCTTCATTATTTAATATATCGGTACTGTTAAAAGAGAATAATCCGATAGATAAAACAGTTATTGCTGTAAGATTTAATGCTGATTTTAAAATTTGTGTTTTCATAATGTTATTTATTAATATTTGTTAGTGTTTATACTTCTTGATTTATTTCTAATGATGTTGCTAAAGGAAAATCTATGTTAAATCCTCCGTTATGAAATACTGTATTTGTAATTGTCGTTAATGAAACGATGGCTATTAATTCTGCAAAAGCAGCTTTATTATATCCAGCATCAAAAAAGTTTTCTATAACAGATTCTGATGGGTGGCCTTGAGTGTTCACAAAAGCACTAGCTAAAGTAACCAAGGCATTTAGTTTCGTATCTTCAATAGTATTGGTTCTTAATGCTATAGTTTCTTCTTCAGTAAAACCATTCATTTTTCCAATAGCTGTATGTGCAGATAAACAGTAGTTACAATTATTAGCTTGTGATGTTGCTAAAGCTATGGCTTCATATTCTTTACCAGTGAATTCTCCACTTTTAAGAGTGTCTGTAAAGGTTAAGAAACCTGCCAATAATTTGTCTGAAACGCCCATAGAAGCGTATAAGTTTGGAAGCATACCTATTTTACTTTTAATGCCTTCAAAAATTGCTTGAGAATTTTCATTTACTTGATCTACTGTAAGTGGTTGTAATGTTTTCATAATGTTTTTGTTTAATAAATGTTTAATAATTTTTTTAATTCTAATTGGCGTTAAGATTATAATCTATAACGTCTTTTGCTGTTCCAAATGGAAAGTCTTCCTTGTTGTGTTTTCATGTTTAATGGTTTTTAATTATTTAAATTTTCTTTCTGATTCTGTTATTGTTATGTCATTTGCACTCATATCTCTTACTTGCATAATGCCGTCTTTATCAAACTCCCAAAGTTCGTTTCCATGAGTTCTGTACCATTTATTAGTATTAGCATCCTGCCATTCATATTCGAACCTCACAGCTATTCTATTGTCGGTAAAAGACCATAGATGTTTCTTTAGCTTATAATGCAATTCTCTATTCCATTTATTAGATAAAAATTCTACAATAGCTTCTCTACCAATAAAGAATTTGTCTCGATTTCTCCATTGAGAATTCTTTGTGTATGCTAATGCTACTTTTTCTGGGTTTTTGCCGTTCCAAGCATCTTCTGCGGCTTGTACTTTTGCTTTTGCTGTTTCCATTGTAAATGGAGGTGTTATTTTTTTCATAGTTATATTTTTTGAACAGACAGGTCTGTTTATTTTGTTTAAAAAAAATCATTAGTTGATTAATAATTTTTTACATGCTTTTTTAGCAGCTATAATAGGCCAATCGTTTTTTTGTATTTGAGAAAGTATAATAGCACCTTCTATTAATATTAAAACTTGATCTCCCAAATCGTTAGCTTCATCAGTTGTTATATCATCTTCTTTTTCAAGTTCTTTATGAATCCATTGTCTTAATTCATTTTTATGATAGATTGCTTGATCTTTAATTTTGTCATGCCCAGATGGAATATCAGTTATAATATTTTGCCATCCACAACCTCTAAAATTAACTTCGCTTAACCATTCTATTAAATAATCAAAGCATCCAATGACTTTGTCTTTGGCTTCATTGTTTTTTGATACACATGTTTCTAATTTCCCCATCCACATAGAATGCCTTGCAATTAAATAAGCAACAGCAATATCTTCTTTAGATCTAAAATGTTGATACATGCTGGCTTTTGCAACTCCTGCTTCTTCTATTATTTGATTTATTCCCGTTTGGTTATAGCCCTGGAAATAAAATAATTTTGAAGCTGTTTCAATAATTCTTTCTTTTACACCTAATTTTTTCATGAGACAAAGATACATTCAATGTTAAAAAAACAGACAAGTCTGTATATTTTTAACATTATTTTAACATGTTGGATTGTTCAAATCATTTTTTTACATGACTTTTATCATACTTTTTTGAGCTTTAGTTTTATAATTTTAGAGATAACAAATACTAAATTATATAAGTCATGATAAAGAAAGCACCTGTTTCCATGATAATGACTGAGCCAGTTATTACTTTAAATACTACCGATAATTTAGAAAAGGCCGAATATCTTTTTAAGCATAATCATATTAGGCATATTCCTGTTGTATCTGATAATGCTGTGGTTGGAATGCTTAGTTATACAGATTTACTACGATTAAGTTTTGGCGATGTTATAGATGAGTCAGATGATGATTCTAAAGATGTTTTAGTTTATAATATGTTTACTATAGATCAAGTAATGAAAAAACAAATAGTAACAGTATCTACTTCTAATTCTATAAAAGATGTAGCAAAAATACTTGCAGTTGAAGAGTTTCATGCCTTACCGGTAGTTGATAGAAATAGATTAGTTGGAATAGTAACTACAACCGATCTTATTAAATATTTATTGCGTCAGTTTTAAATTCTGCTCATTCATTAAATGAATTCAATTTACTTCTTTAAGCTGATATTTATCATAAATTAACGCTTAGTTGTTAAGTAATTTTGTTGTAAACTTATAAATACTTATAAAATGAGTCATAGAATTCCAGTGTCTACTATAATGAGTAAAAATATTATTGCTTTGACAAGAACAGATAACTTAGAAAGAGCTGAAATGCTTTTTAATAAATATAGAATTAAACATATTCCTGTTGTAAGTAGAGATGTTGTAATAGGGATGTTAAGTTATTCTGATTTATTAAAAATAAGTTTAGCAGACGCATCTCAAGACGATTATAATGTAAATGCTGTAGTTTATAATGCATTTACTATAGAGCAAGTCATGACAAAAGATGTGGAAACTGTAGGAAGTAATACAACTATAACCCAAGCAACTCAAATTTTAGCAAATAGAGGTTTTCATGCTTTACCAGTTGTAGATGATGGTATTTTAACAGGAATAGTTACAACTACCGATTTATTACAGTATTATTTAAAACAATAATGTTAAGAATTAGCAATGGTTTTTAACTCTTTTATGGTTTCAGTTTGGTTACTGCTTTTAAATACATGACTACCAGCTACAAAAGTATCTGCACCAGCATCAACTAATTGCTTAATATTTTTATTGGTAACACCACCGTCAATTTCTATGCGTGTATTTAAACCTTGCTCTTTGGCCATTTTGCGTAGTTTCTGAATTCTATTATAGGTAATATCTTCAAATTGTTGACCACCAAACCCTGGGTTGATAGACATTAATAGTACCATATAACATTTAGGTAAAATATCTTCTAAAACAGAGATAGGAGTTGTTAAGTTAAGTACAACACCAGCTTTACAGCCAGCATCTTCAATTTGTGTAAGCGTTCTGTGCAAATGAACTGTAGATTCGTAATGAACCGTTATAATATCGGCTCCAACTTTAGCAAATTCTTCAATATAGCGTTCTGGTTTTTCAATCATTAAATGAACATCCAAAGGCTTGGTTGCATGTTTTTTAATGGCCTGTATAACTGGCATTCCGTAAGATATGTTCGGAACAAAATGACCATCCATCACATCTATATGAAACCAATCAGCATCACTTTTGTTAACCATTTCAATGTCTCGTTGTAAGTTGCCAAAATCTGCGGCTAGTAAAGAAGGTGCTATTAGTTTAGAATTCATTATAAAATTGTTGTTTAGTTTTTGCAAATATAGAAACTAAAAAAATAAAAGTTCTTTTAAATTGGAAGTGTTTTAATGAAAATATATGAAAAATGAACCCACGGTAATCAGCCGTGGGTTCTTTCATCAATCAAAAAACGAACAGTTATGTGTAACTGTTTGTTACTGTAATTTAGTCGTAATTCTTAATAAAAAATTACTATCCTAAATATGTTTTTAATATTTTACTTCTAGACGTATGTTTTAATCTACGAATAGCTTTTTCTTTAATTTGTCTAACACGCTCACGTGTTAAATCGAATGTTTCACCAATTTCTTCTAAAGTCATTGGGTGTTGGTTTCCTAAACCAAAGTATAAACGAATAACATCAGCCTCACGAGGCGTTAATGTTTCTAAAGCACGTTCAATTTCAGTACGTAACGATTCGTGTAATAGCTCTCTATCTGGGTTAGGAGATTCTCCACTATTTAATACATCGTATAAGTTAGAGTCTTCTCCTTCAACTAAAGGCGCATCCATACTTACGTGACGACCAGAGTTTTTCATAGACTCCTTAACATCGTTAATTGTCATGTCCAATTCTTTAGCGATTTCTTCAGCAGATGGAGGACGCTCATGACTTTGTTCTAAAAAAGCAAATGTTTTATTAATCTTGTTAATAGAACCAATTTTGTTTAAAGGTAAACGTACAATACGCGATTGTTCAGCCAAAGCTTGAAGAATCGATTGACGAATCCACCAAACAGCATACGATATAAATTTAAAACCACGAGTTTCATCAAAACGTTGAGCCGCCTTAATTAAACCTAAGTTACCTTCATTAATTAAATCTGGTAATGTAAGCCCTTGGTTTTGGTATTGTTTAGCTACTGATACCACGAAACGTAAATTAGCTTTTGTCAACTTTTCTAAAGCAATTTGATCTCCTGCTTTTATACGTTGAGCTAATTCAACTTCTTCGTCAGCAGTAATTAAATCTACTTTACCAATTTCCTGTAAATATTTATCTAACGATGCGGTTTCTCTATTGGTAACCTGCTTCGTAATTTTAAGTTGTCTCATCTAAGTTTCCTGTAATTTATAATATGAATAAATAGGTCGTTCAATAGTTATACGTATATATGTCTAAAAATGTTACAAAAAGTTTCAAATTATTTTTTGTGTTTCTATTTTTAAGACCCTATAAACTTGAATAAGTCACGTTTTTTTCTGATTTTATGTTGTAATTGTAATAAAAACAAGTTGTTTGTTAATTTAGCTTTTTAATATTTTAAGGTTTAAAAGCCCATTATAAAATATTTTATGATGGGCTATTTGACTAATTCAAATTAAGCAAACACTTTTTAATCTTCAATTTTAATTGTTACTGTACTTTCTATTATTAGTTTTTTATTATTTAACCTGGCATCGTTAAAAAATAGTTTAGCATCTAGTTTTGCATCAATAAGCTCGTTTATTCTGTCATTATCATACATACATAAATCTTTTGCATTTCCTTCTGTAATAGAAAGACGCTTAAGTTTGTGATGGTTTATTTTTACATCTAAAATAGAATCAATAATATCTGCTGCTTCAGTTGGATTAAAAGTTCCATCAATAAGCTTGATTTCCTGTTGTACATTTTTAATTTTTTTTGCTTTTTTTGATACTGCTTCCATGGTTTTTATTTTGTGGTTTTACTTCGGTTCAAATTTGATGTTTTTTATTTATATATTTTTATTTATATTTATTATAAAATATATAAATATTATTTATGAATTATACTTTGCATCAGTTAGAAGTGTTTTTAAAAATTGCAGAATTTCAAAGTGTTACAAAAGCTTCGGAGGCTTTGTATCTTACTCAACCAGCGGTTTCAATTCAATTAAAAAAGTTTCAAGATCAGTTTCAAATACCATTGTTTGAGGTGGTTGGACGACGAATTTATATAACAGAATTTGGGGAAGAAATTGCTACAGCTGCAAAAAAAATAATTGAGGAAGTAAAAGCTATTAATTATAAAGCTTTATCATTTCAAGGGGAATTAGCTGGTAAGTTAAGTATTGCTATTGTGTCTACAGCAAAATATGTAACGCCTTATTTTATATCAGATTTTATAAATAATAATAGAGGTGTCGATTTAGTAATGGATGTTACTAATAAGGCATCAGTTATAAGGTCGTTAGAGAATAATGAAGTAGACTTTGCTATGGTTTCAACAATTCCTAAAAAACTTAAAATAAATAGAATTGAGCTTATGCAAAATAAGTTATACATGGTTGGTGGAAAGGATTATAATCATAAAGGAAAGTACTTATCTAAAAAAGAATTTCAAAATTTACCACTTATTTACAGAGAACAAGGATCGGCTACAAGATTAGCTATGGAGAAGTTTATAGATTCTATGAAAATATCTACTTATAAAACAATAGAACTTACATCTAATGAAGCATTAAAACAAGCTGTAATATCAGGGTTGGGATATTCCATTATGCCTTTAATTGGTATAAAAAATGCTATTAGTATTGGTGATTTGCAAATTATTCCCACTAAAGGACTTCCTATTATTACCAATTGGAATTTAATTTGGTTGAGTTCAAAAAACATGTCGAACGTTGCAAAAAGTCTTATAGAACATATTAAAAATAATAAAGAAGATATTATTAAAAAACATTTTGATTGGCTGGAAAAGTATTAGTCTATATATTAACAACATATATTTTAATTAAAGAGTTTAAGTCTCTAAGAATTTTAATGTTTTGTTTACTCAAAATCAAACACATCGTTATCCATAGTTATGCGTTTTCTTAATTTATCAATTTTTAGATGCATTCTTTTAAAAAATAATGAACGGTCTTTTTCTCCAGCATTTACTAATAGTTTAGATATACTCATTTGTTTTTCGAAAAATTCGAACATAAGTTCACAAGTTGGTTGGTGTTCTATTTTAAAATAGCTTATTACCGTAAAAGGTGTGAAAAATACTTTCTGATATGGGGTTTTTACCATAATTGTATTACTCATTGTATGAATATCGTTAATATATAAATTATAGATAGCCTTGTTTTTAGACCCAATTAGTGATTGTTGAATGGCTTGTTTTTCTATATGTTTTATTACATCTTCTATATCTAAACAAATTAATAATGCTAATTCTTTAGATAATGAGCCGGCTTCAAAGTAATATAAAACTTGTTGTAATGTTCCGTTAATAGTGGTGTTATTCCATATTTCAGTAATGTTAATGTCTTTATAAACTTCACCTAATTTAAATGCGCTTTCTAATAATGCTTCTGGTATTTCCTTTACAAAGTCATCAAATGAAATTTTATTTCTAGTCATTTCTGGGTCCACATCCTTTAACCAAACATAGATTTTATATCTCGATAGAAGAGAATCTTTAAGCGTATGAAATAATGGAATGTCTTTAGCAGAATAGATAATAGAAGCGCTTTTTAGTTTTGTTAAAGGAAAAACACTGTTATAGGATTGTTTTAGCCACATTCCTAAACCTTCTTTGTTATGAATAGGCGGCGATAAATTTGCGAGTATGCTGGTTTGACTCCCAACTTCAAACAGTTTGTTTAATGAAACCTTGTAGTGTTTTGCAAGCTTTACACTTTCTTCTAAAGATAAGCTCGTTTTTAAATTAATCCTTCTATAAGCAGCATCATAGCCTATATCTAAAACACTTGCTATTTCTTCAGTAAAGGAATTGTTATCAACAGATTTGGCCTTTAAATATTTAATAAATTGTTCTTGCATTTTTTCAAAAATTACAAGTAGGAATCAGGCAGCTTTTGTGAAAAATAAGAAAAATAAATTGGTTTTTAATCATTTTGTGTAAATGATTATCAATTATTACAAATTAGTTTTGTGTTGTAACTAATTAATAATCATAGCGATGAAATATTTTTTAAAAATCACATTCCTTTTTTTAATTGTCATATCCGTTTCTTGTTCACCTGCTAGAATTTATACAACTGGTTCATATGGTTCTTTAAAATCATATTCAGAAAAACAGCATTATATAGGCAGGAAAACAACAGAGACTTATGTTTCTGGTGATTTGAGTATTGGAAAACATCCGCAAGAAGCAGCAACATTTAATGATAAAAAAACAGTTACTGCAATTAATGTTCACAGAAATACAACAGGAAGACGTTATAATTTTTATTATGGATTAGGAGTTGCTTTTGGTACTTATAAATTTACTGAGGGTTATCAAGACCTTATAAGGAATGGTGAAAAGAGTAAGTTTTTTGCAGTTAATTTAAAATCGGGAATAAATTACACATATACACGTCCCAAAGTAGATTGGCGATTTGTAGGTTTTGAGGTGGCATATCTTAATGAATCTGGTGCATATCAAGATAAACTAAATAAGTTAAGTTTAGTTGAAGATGAAGATTTATATGTTGCAAACCAAAAATCTATGTTTACTTACCAGTTTTATTCTGAATATGTTTTTAAAATATCTGATGAAGAAGCTTTTACGATAGGTTTTTATGTTGGAGACTTAATAAATAGAAAGTTGGCGAATATATATGATGTAGATACTAGTTTTAATGGATTTACTATTGGTTTGAGGTTAAAAAAATATACAATTAGTAGCATATTTGAAACCGGACAAGGGGATATTCAATCTACTAAAATAGGTCTTACTTATAAACTATAACATTTACTGACTAAAATTATAATAATGAAAACAATTACAAAACAATTACTAGCTATAACTCTTTGCTTTACATTAATATTTAGCATGAATCTTTTTGCGCAAAAAGAAGCAAAAAGGCATGATGCTTTTTTTAGAATATATTCAGCAGATGGAAAAAAAATAGCAATAGGGCATATTAAATTTATTAATGATAGTATTTTGGGATTGAAAAATGGCGATAAATTAATAAAGTTGGGTATTGACGATATAGGTTATTTAAAAACGAAACATTCTGCAGGTCATAATGTGCTTGTTGGTGCAGTTCCTGGAGCTTCTTTAGGTGTTATAATGGGTGTGTCAACAGCAGATCCTGATGCATTAGTATTTTCATATACAAAGGGAGAAGGCGCAGCTTTTTTTGGAGGAATTGGTGCTCTTGGAGGTGCTGTTATTGGAGGGTTAACCTCTCTTTTTAAAAAAACAGAAACTTATATTATTAATGGAGATATTAATAAATGGAAGGTGTTTAAAGAAATGATAGAAAAGACTAGATTTCGTTAGTTCTAAATTTAATAATGATGAAATTATATATTGATTCTTTAAATTATCGAAAAAATATACTTATTTAAAAAAGCATCTCAAAATTTATTACTTATATACGTATGTTAGCAGCTGGCTTTTTTGTTTATTTTGGTGGTTGCCATTCAAGCCAATTTTGTGGTTTTAATTCGTTTAAATTGCATTTTTTTGTTTTACTATTTACTTCAATTTCGTCTCTTTTTCGAACAGCAAAAGCCTTTTTTCTTAAACTATATGCAACCCATACATCAGTAATCCATTTTCTCGTATCAGTTTTAGTTGTAGTTGAATATAAAAGAGCAATTGCATATTTTAAATCAGATTTATCATTTATTATATTTTTTAATAATGGGTTTTTAATATCAAATGAAGAGATAATATGGGTTTCTCCGGGTGAAACAATATCTATGTCTGTATGGTCAGTCGGATTTCTTGTATCATTATCAACCCATGGTTGAGTTGCTGAGTGTAAAATTCTAGCTGGGATTGGACCTGAATTTTTTACTACAAACTTAACTCTTGATAAATTTTCCGTTAAAGGTTCTACTTCAATTTCAAGTATTAGAATTGGTCTTGTTTCCGAGAGTGTTATTTGTAAAGTTTTGTCTAGTTGAGAACTTTGCCAAAAAGATATAAAAAGCGCTAATATGGCGGCAAAAGCAGCAACAATACTAGCAAAAGCAGCAACTTTATTAGAATCTGATAAATATGAAATAATTCTAGATTTTAATTTTTTTTTAGAATCAATCTCGATAATTTCTTGCTCACTTTCCATGTCGGTTTTTTCTATGTGCGATTTGTTTTTCAGCTTGCTGCTAACGATTACGTATAATATTAGTGGCGCGTTTAAGCATTAATTTAATAAATAGAAACTTGCCAGCGGAAAATTCCGAAGGAATTTTCCAAGTAAGCTAAAACTAGCCATTAATTTTATGCTTTGTTGTAGGTAGTTTTTTATTCATATTTTATTAATCAACCATATAATTCCAATTCCAGAAAATAAAAATCCGCCAATTATAAATATCATTGGGAAGTAGGTTTTCCAAAAGTCGCTGTTAATCATTATTTCGTATTCTTTGTCTTTTTTTAAGTAGATAATTTCAATCGGTTGATTAATCTTTTTTGGGTTTGCACTTGAGTTTAATTTTTGTGTCGTTTCAATTCCATTTTTGTCAGTAAATCGAACAATAGGGAAGTGGTAAGTGGTTGAATATCCGTCAGCATCTTCACTTTCTTCCTCAACGAAATCAATTATTTTAGCTTTTGTTTTAATTCCGTTTGTCTGTATTCTGCGATTCGAATTTCGAATATAGAATCCTGCATATAAAAATCCGCCTCCAACAATTAAAAAGACAATATTCCCTATTAAATTTTCCATTCAGTTTCTTGGTGCGTCAAAATTACCTACAACGGTTACGTATAATATTAGTGGCGCGTTTAAGCACTAATTTAGTAAATAGTAACTTGCCAGCGGAAAATTCCGAAGGAATTTTCCAAGTAAGCTAAAACTAGCCATTAATTTTATGCTTTGTTGTGGTGCGTATTTTTTAAATTCCATCTTATGGCCTTGGTGGTGGACTAAAGTATTTTTTATCAACTAAAAGTATTTTCAAATCCGTTTTATTTGTAATTCGGTAATAGGTTTCTGTAAGTTGCTTTAAGATGTTAGGTAGATTCTTAAAATCATTTTTATCATCATACTGAATACATATCGTTAGCTTTTCTGAGCTTTCACTCAACTCTAGGTTTTTCCCATTATTTTCAATATCTTTTCTTAAAACATTTTCTAAACTATCCAAAGGAATACCAGATTCGTTATTTTTACTAATCTTATTATTATAGATTTCAATTACATTTTTAGTTTTAATAATTCTAATAGAATCTTCTTTTAGACAAGTGTTTCTGAAATAAATGGTTTTAATTTCGCTATCTGTTGTTGAAGTTATTTTTGGTATACTATCATTGCAGGCTATTTTTTCAGTCCGATTAATTAATTCAAGCCAGTTTTCAAAATTATTGACATCTAATTCAACGCCTAGACTGTCATTTTGTTTGTTCCACTTTCCAAATTCCATTTGAATCAAGGCTGTTTCTTTTTGCACTGATTCATTTTCTTTTTTGTCAATGTTTCGACATCCAATTATTGTTAAAATCAGTATAACAGCGAAAGATATTTTAAATTTATTTTCCATTTCGTTTTGTTTATATGCACTACAACGGTTGTGTATAAGAATAGTGCGATTTTGTGTCCGAGGATTTTCCGCAGGAAAATCAGAGAGACCAAATACGCGCTATCTTTTTGATTTAGGAATAAATTTAAGCATTATTTCTTATACTTTGTTGGCACACGTTATTTTATTTTTTTCATCGTATTTATTGTATTCGGCGCACAATCCGTTCCGTCAGTTTCATTATCAGTATATCCGATTGTTACTTTTGTTGAGTCTGATGAAACTCGTATATAAATCACATAATCTTTTTGGTCAATTGAGTATTCGTTTGAAGGATAAGAAACACCATTTTCATCTTCGTCAATTTCTGAATCCAATCCGTAATTTTTATTAATTGCTTTTCCGTAATATTCGGTGTCACACGGCATAGTTTCTGAACTTAAATAATAGTCAATGCTGTCTTTTGCAATAAAATTAATTCCGATTAATTGTCTTGAATCGATTCCTTTATATTCATACACTTTCGAATATTTTTCTGAAAGAAAGTCAAGTATTTTGTCGGTTGATTCTGAGCTCGATTCCGTTAAATCAATTTGAGTTTTGATTTCAGGTTCGGTTTTTTCTTCCAATTCAGAAGTCTGTTTTATATTCATTTGTTCTGGTTCAGTTGTCTTGTTTTTGCAACTGGTAAATATCAAAATCAGAATAATTATGTTTATAGTTCTTGTTTTCATCTAATGTGTGCCAACGGTTACGTATAATATTAGTGGCGCGTTTAAGCACTAATTTAGTAAATAGAACCTTGCCAGCGGAAAATTCCGCAGGAATTTTCCAAGTAAGCTAAAACTAGCCATTAATTTTATGCTTTGTTATGCCACGTTTTTGTTTCTTCCTTTCGGATATTTTTAAATTTTATTTCCCCATTCTTCTTTAAGAATACTGTAGACATACGTTCCTTTGCTTTCTCCATAAGATTGGATATTGTAATTTCTTAAAAGACCTTCTTTAAAAGCTCCAATTTTTTCTACCGCCTTTTGAGATTTTATGTTATTAATGTCTATTTTAAATTCAACTCTTCGTAGATTTAAATTGTCAAAACAATAGTCTAAAAGTAGTCCTTTACAAATTCCATTAATACCAGTTCCTTGAAATTTTTCGCCAATCCAAGTCCAACCTATTTCTATCCTTTTACTTTGAAAACTAATATTTCCAAACATTGTCAATCCGATTGGGTTATTATTTTTCTGATTTATAATTATTAAAGGATATAATTCTTTTTCTTTTTTTGCTTTCAAACAGAAGTCAAAATAATCGATTAAATCATTTCTGTTTTTTACTCTTGCTCCAAATTCGCCTAATTCTTTATTGTAACTTATTTGCTCAATAGAGTCAATATCATTAATTGATAAAGGACGCAATAAAATCGAATCATTTTTAAGAATCAATTCTGATGAGAAAAATTTTTCTAAGGTCATTTTTTTATTTGCGCAATTTTTGGTTAATGTGGCATAACGGTTTTGTGTATGATTAGTGGCGTGTTTAAGTACCTAGTTTAGTAAATAAAAACCGAATAGAAAATCCGCGAGGATTTTCGTAAGTAGGCGAGTACTAGCCATTAATTATACACGTTGTTAGCTGTAGTTGTTTTCATTCACAGTAATTAATTCAGCCAATTTCTTTGCAACATTTTCCATTGTATCCTCTTGTGTATCTAATCCATTTCTCGACCCTAATAATGGACTCACATCTCTCAATTCATCATAAGTTGTATTGTGCACAATAGGTACAAGTTGGTCTGTAGCAAGTAAAGCAGATAATTCTTTTTCGGCTACACCTTCGTTCTGTACTCTTTTCAAGAAGCTAGGTGTTACTAAAACAATTCCAATTTTAGATTTGGCTAAACCTTTATCGATTTCCCGAAGAAATGAAGTTCCTAATGGTATGTCTTTTTCACTGAACCATACATTTACACCATTTGATTCTAGTAAGTTGTATAATTCTAACGCAGATTCTTTTCTGTCATCCCAAGCGTGGCAAAGAAAAACATCTCTAATATCAGGTTTTTCGGCTCTTTTTTCAACGACTTTTCTAACAGGTGTAAGTGTATTTATCTCTGCTGAAGTATAATAAATAGTAGAACCAGATTTTGACCAAGAAGCTTTTCGAGTTCGACCTTTTGAACTATTATAATTTCCAGATGAAGATGTTCTTCTGCTCGAAGTATAAGAGTTATCATAAGATGGATATGAATATCCAGAACTATATCCACCATATCTACTACTACACGCAGGGCAATTTGCTCGTCCACTTGCTGTTCTATGTCCTCTCGAAGGTGCTGTACATCTTGCCATATTTTTTATTTTTTTAGGTTGACTAAATTATTAATTTACTTTCATCTTCATTTACGGAAAGCCGTATTCGAAATATTCTAACGTTTTTTTTTAATTACAGCTAACGGTTGTGTATAAGGATAGTGCGGTTTTGTGTCCGAGGATTTTCCGCAGGAAAATCAGAGTGACTAAAAATGCACTAACCTTTAGATTAAGGAATAAATTTAAGCATTATTTTTATACTTTGTTGTAAACAGGCTTTTA